>CAZHXX010000011.1:0-19017 GCA_964536485.1 uncultured Candidatus Saccharibacteria bacterium | reverse complement strand
GGGGACACAAGGCTCTTCAGGCCTCTGCTCTACCAACTGAGCTAAAGAGCCACGTTAGTCTATAGATTCTAGCATAAAAACCATATATAACAGCTTTTTTACATATAGAACGACCACTGTATTTTACGCTAAAAACAGTGGTCGTTCAAGGGTAACTATTTAATCTGCTCTTTTGCCATGAAGTTTTTGATGCTATCAACCGTGTCCATGAACTGGCTCGGGAAAATAATAGTGCTGTTTTTCTCGACCGCAATTTCACTGAGCACTTGCAAGTTTCTGAGCTGCAACGCAATAGGGTGTGCAGCGATGGTATCAGCCGCCTCACCAAGCTTAGCAGCACTTTGCGCTTCACCTTCAGCAGCGATTATCTTGGCACGCTTTTCGCGTTCTGCCTCTGCTTCTTTTGCCATGGCACGTTGCATGCTCTCCGGAAGCTGGATATCCTTCAGCTCAACATTACTCACATAAATTCCCCACTTCTCCGTCGCTTGGTCTAAGATGCCTTTGACCTTTTCATTTAATGTTGAAGTCTCACTCAAAACATGGTCTAGTGTAGTCTGGCCAACAACATTACGCACTGTTGTCTGTGCAATCTGATAAGTGGCAGATACTACATTCTCAATCTCGACAATCGATTTAATTGGGTCAGCAATCTGATAGTAAGCAACTGCGGCAACGTCGATACTTACGTTGTCCTTCGTGATAATCTTCTGAGTTTCAATAGGAAGCGTGACGGTTCTTAAGCTCACTTTTCTCATCTGGTCAATCAGCGGGATAATCAAGCGAAAGCCCGGCTCTTTGATAGTTGGACGAACCTTTCCAAGACGAAAAACAACCCCTCTTTCATACTGCGTAATGATACGCGCCCCCGTAATAACAATGATTAATAAAACCAATAATAAAAATATAACCATACTTTCCTCCGTTAGTTACTATTGTCTGCTTGTTTTCCTTAAAAATCAATTGTCTTCGTAGTTGCTCGAAAGGTGCCACAGCCCGCAGTGTCTGCATTTATAGACTTTCAGTTTTGCCCCACGCTGAAAAGCAGCAACGTTTGCGGCATCTTGTGCCTGTTTTTTAGTGTCGAAGGCGAGCTTATCAGAACAAGGTATTTGCATAGCTTAATTGTAGACTATAGTGTTGCAAACAGATAAATTCATTGAAATTGCTTGCGCTTTGTGCTATAATAATGATTATAGGGATTTTATATTCCTCAAAAACATCGAGGGGCTGATTTTAAGCTCGACATTGGACGTTAATAAGTTGGCATGGCAAGCCGGTCTCCTGCACGTTAGCCGGGGAAACCCAATAATTGCAAATCGCGATTCATTGATTGCTGAGCTAAAGGAACGTTTGTTCCCTACACCAGCACTTCAAGTAGCCTAATTTAAGGTTACGACTCATTGTTTTAGACATCAGATATAAAACAGAGTCTTACAGCATCTGATTGCTGTCTCGTCCGCCACCTTAGGCGAGAAGTAAGCTTATAAGGTTGCTGTTTGGTAGTATTTTGTTCATTTAGAGCAACCAAACCTAAGACACACTAAACGAAACAAGCTTGTAGTCATCCGACGAGTTACCCGATGGACGTGGGGGCAGTACCCACCAGCTCCACCAAATTAAACACCTCATCCTAAAAGATGGGGTTTTTAATTTGATTAAGTTTTGGTACTGCCCCGCGAGGGCGAAGAAGTTCGGTGAACTTCTGAGTTTTCACTGCTTGGCCGAACGAGATGCGCTTGCGCATTCGAGCGAGCATACTCATACAGTACCTACCAGCTCCACCAAATTAAATACCTCAACCTAAAAAGATGGGATTTTTAATTTGCAATAATATTATTTATATTGTTTAAGCTTGCTTTTTTACGCAAACATGTGCAAAAATAAGATTTATGTCCCAATCAGTACAACAAGCACCAACAGTGAGCAGTCTTGGCTTTAACCCAGAGTCACTCGGGCTAAATGGTGACCCTACACTTATCCTCTTAAATGGCAGTGGCCCAGGTCAAGTGTTTGAGCTAGAAGCAACCGGGCTCGTATTGAGGCTTAGCGGTCCGATGTCAGAGCGCACTGCTGTTGAGAAAGCCGATGCATTGAGAGATGATCACGCCTTAGCAACTGAGTATGTAGGAAGTCACTTGGCAAGAACTGCATTTATCGCAACTAAAAATAGTCATTCAGGAAGACAGCATATCGTTGCATTGCAAGAGTTCGTTACAGGGATACCGCTCCCTCAGCACTCAAACAGCGCGAGTAACCGTGCAAAAACCATACTTCCACTTTTGCATGCAAGTTTGGATATGTATGACCAAACAGGCAAGATCCCAGCAATTGCAGGTATACACGAACGTTTTGACCCTACAGATTCTAATCGAATTATTATCACAACTGGAGGTCGTATTAGACTTTTAGACACAACATTCGACCCACGAAGCGGAATATCAGGATTTGTAACAAATAGATCCGTCGCCTTTGGTGTGCGACAAGCTATCAAAAGGGCAACAACTTCGTCTTAAATAAGTAAAACAGCCTTCTGACTTCATATATACTAGGCTAATGAAATCAACACTTATCGTTACTCTTATCGCATGCTTATCACTTATTGGACTTATTAGCTTCGTCGTTTATAAGGGATTGAAGCCTGCAACTTCAACAAAGAAAGTAGCAACTGTTTCTCAAAAAACAGCTACCGAGACCCCCAACTCAACCCCAGGTGGCTCAATAACTCTTGGTGCAAGCACTGAAAAAACTTCTGATTCTATACCGCTAGAGAATTCTTCAGCACAGCAGTCTCAGAATACCTCGCAACCAAAGCTCCTTGATCCATCACAATTTAGTGAATACGAGCAGTATAAGACAAGTGATAAATATTTGCGTATAGATGCAACAGTTGGAACTGGGGCAGAAGCAGTTACTGGGAAAAAAGTTGCCGTCTTTTACAAGGGGTACCTAACAAATGGCCAGATTTTTGACCAGTCACGCGCAGACGAAGCAGGGCAACTACAACCTTTCGTATTTACGCCTGGCGCTCGAGAAGTTATTTCTGGCTGGGAAGAAGGAATTCTCGGTATGAAAGTAGGTGGAATACGCCGACTTGTTTTGCCACCACTTGCGGGATACGGCGACCAAGACAAAGGCTCTATTCCCCCGAATTCAGTTTTGATTTTTGATATTCAACTTCTTGAAGTCGAACAATAGATAAAGCTCTCCTACTCGTGACGGATCATCGAAGGCTTGAAGGTAGCCCAGAATAGTAGCCCGCCCAATACCATGAGAACCGAAGCAACCACCGAGGGCATCCATACTGCAAGTGTTGCAATGTAGCCACTGATAACAGCAGGTATCCCTTGCGCTAATGCTTCCACACTAGAATATATCCCCATTACTTCACCCTGGATATCTTGGTCACTGACAGAGCTTACAAGCGCGGCCATATTCGCCATATTCAGTGCTACGAATAATGGGATAAGCGGTGAGACTAGGATGGCACCTGCGGTGCTCGTTACCGATAAAATCACGAGTACTGAAGCCGCTGTCCCAAACATTGAAAAACGAATAACCTGATAATTTTTAAATCTTTTTGCGACTAACGGTATGAGAGCACCTTGAAATACTGCGATCCAAATACCGATAAGACTAAAATAATCGGCAACGTTGGCAGGAGTAAACCCAGGGATCCTATCAATCATCGAGAAGCTGAAGAAAGTAGTGAAGAAGGTAAAGCCACCTGTGAACAAGAATGCAACTGGGAGAACAGTTTTGATTCCGGGCATAATTACAGCTTTCTTAATATCTGTAAGAGATTTTGTCCAAACAATTGTATGTGCAATTCGTTGCTTGAGTGTCTCTGGAAGTAAGAACAAAACAAGAAGGACATTTATCAGCGCTACAATTGCCGCAAACCAGAATGGTGTCGCAGGGCTAAACCAGCTAGGAGTCGTCAGCGCGTGAAACCCAAACAGATTAATAAAAGGTATCCCTCCGGTTGACAAGCGTCCCCCGATATATGGCCCAAGGACAAAGCCCATACCAAACATCGCGCCAATAAGACCAAAGTTACGAGTACGAGTTTTAGGCGTACTGACATCACTTATCACGGCGCGCGCAACAGCGATATTCCCCCCGGTGAGCCCATCGATAATTCTACCAAGAAAGAGAAGCGGGATGTTTTTATTTACGACACCAACTGCAAAGATAGCATACCCAAGAGCCGTACCGGCAAGACTGAGTGCAAGAACGCGCTTACGACCGAACTTATCTGATAATTGCCCGAGTATTGGCGCAGCCAAAAAAGTAAAGAGTGAGTAAAGGCCTGACAACCAGCCCACCATAATAAAACCCTGCTTTACCGTCCAATAATCTGGAATGACCTTGTGCTCTCCAATGACAAGTGCAGCAAAAATTGGTATTAAAATTGCCACACCAATCGCATCTAGAAATACCGTAAATAGTGCCGCTGGAAGCGCTTTACCCTCAAGTGATTTATTAATTTTATCGCGCATGAATTATCTCGTTTCGTTACTTTACAATATATAGTTACAGCTATGGTACCTTCTTGTACATCATAATGCAACTAATCTCGGTTATTTTTGTGAATAAAATCACATATTTCAAAAAAGTTTAAGCGTATGGTGAAAGGAGGAATAATGAGGGCGCGACATATGAGCACAGGAGATAGCTTACTTCCCCATAACACAGGTCCCGAAGGAACACCTATTCATAAAGAAATCTGCCGTGGGCTTGGCTATGTCGCCAATATGACGCTTGGGCTTGTACAGGCCAGTGTGCAAGGTACGAGAGATCTTCTAGATCCTGCTGTAAGTATCATTAGACGAAGCCGAGAACAGCCATGAAAGACCACCGAACTAAGCGACCGTTTATTGTTCTAGCCGCACAAGAAAGAACTCAGTGTGAAGAGATTTTTGGGCATACGGGCGCCAATACTCTTGATACACTCCGCGTGCCGATAAGATGTATTGGACGTATGGCATCACACGAATTACCCGTTGTTTTAGACTTTGCTGGTTCCGTCACAGCAACAGTGCACCGTTTTGGGCATCTGTTAGTCGAACTTGCCCATCCTACGACACCTCAGCAACCTAGCGTGTCTTCTGCAGCATCCGTTCAAGCAATTGCTGCATAGCCTGCTGCTCTTCGAAACGAAGCACTCCAAATACCTGTGACTGGACCATCTCAAGAAGTTCTCCACTATGCCGAAGCACTTCTTCACCTTTTTCGGTCAGAGCAAGCTCCCGCGCGCGCCTGTTATTCATGACTGTCCCTATCGTAAGCAAGCCTTTTTTCTCTAGAATCTTAACCTGCCTGCTTATACTTGCTTCGGTCTGATTTAATAGCTCAGCTATCAAATTTTGTTTCGCCAGCATATTGCGACCAATTGCTTCTAGCACTTTATATTGAGCAAAGCCGATAGTTGTTTGCTGTTTTAGTGATTCGTCTGCTCGCTTCTCTAACAAGAAGGCAAGTTGATGAATTTGCCAGTATAATTCTACATTCATGGTATTTACCTGTTAAGTATTATACCAGTTAGCACAAGCACTATACAGTAGCGGCGAAAGCCCGATAAAGATCGTACCATTGTTGCATGCTAAGTGCCTGTGCGCGCAGACCTTCATCAATCTTTGCCGAACGCAACATCTGCTCTGCGTCCGCCTTAGAAATAGCAAGGCCTCCACTCAAAGAATTACGAAGCGTCTTACGCTTCTCTGAAAAGCCCGCTTTTACAAGCCGAAAAAACTTTTTTAGCTCGACGTCAAAAAGAAGTTGTTCTCGACGGTGCATGACAACAACTTGGGAGTCCACTTTTGGTGGAGGAGTGAAGTACCTGGCCGGTACTTCAGTACTAAGCTGACAGTCAAAATATAACTGTGCGGTAACGGCGAGGATACTCATATCTCCCGCCTGAGCACATAGCCGTTGCGCGACTTCTTTTTGAATGAGCAAGACAGCTCGTTTTGGCGGATCCTCGGACTCGCTCATTGAACGTATAAGATGACTTGTTAAGTAATACGGTATGTTTGCAACAACTTTGTATGGAGCTGGCAGTGTTCTAAAATCATAAGAACGTATATCGCCCTCCACTATCTTTACTTGTGAAGTATTAAACTTTTTCTCTAATCCTTTGATGAGGTCTCTGTCAAATTCAAGAGCGAGTACTTCAGCGCCTGCATCTGCTAGCTTTTGTGTTAGCGTGCCGAGACCTGGACCAATTTCGAGTACCTTCTCGCCTGCGCTAATGTCTGCTACTGCTACAATTGCATCGAGAATCCCCTCATCATGCAACCAATGCTGTCCAAGCTCTTTCTTCGTCTCAGTCATGCCGTTCTTACCACCACCCCTGTACTTGCCACGCTCTGTAGGCACCTGCCCAGCTTCCGTAGCGACCCTCTGCATAGCCACTACACCAACGTAACTGCGTTATTGGGTTTGTCATATAGTCAGCACCAGCCGAGCTCATTTTACTGGCAGGGAGGGCTTGGCATAAGCCATAAGCACCAGAGTAGCTGTTTGCAGCGCCTGGACGCCATCCTGACTCACGGCTAACGACATAGTCTACAAAGCCATAATCAGACGCTGCTATACCAGCTGCTGACATAAGTGACGCTTTGTCGCCAGAAACTGTTACCGACGGACTAAAACTAGGGGCAACAATTTTTGTTCCACGTGCAGTAATTTCCGCAACTGGTTGCTTAAGAACAACTTGTTGTATCTCGCGCCGTCCAACTTCTACCCCGTTTTCTTCGGTAATCTCATATATCACTGCTCGTTCACCAGGAATTCCCTGCTGGTCGTTTCTTGATGTACCGGCTTCTAGGTTGGCGTCATCTTTCGTTTCTTTAGAAAATGCTATTTGTTCACTAACTGCTACTGTTTTTACCCCTGGACGATTCACGGAAATCAGTAAATTTGGTGCAACAGCAGCGCTCATCGAAGGTTCGACACTCTCCCCTTCTCCAACAGCAACGCCTTCCTCTGCTAATAGCTCCCCAATATTGCCTGCCGTAGTTCTTACCGATTTAATAGCACCATAGACATTGAGCTTAACTTCAACCGATCGTTCTATGACAAGCTGTTCTGACCCTGCAGACTCTAACACCGTGCTTTCTACTCGTGTAAATTTTGCTTCGTCTTCATCAACCAACTTTAAGCCAGCCTCTGCAGCAACAAGTCGTGGCGCGCGCTGTGCAGTAAAAAGCGTCATAATACGACCCCCATCAATCACTTCTACAGGGCGGGCACGGTAAATGTTTACCTGTGTATCATCTTCAAGTATGACAGTTTCTTTTGATGGCTCAACACTATCTTCTGGAAGGAGCGGAACGTTCAGCCTCATCAGGAGCTCACCAACTGTTTGTGCACGTGTCGTTACAGTTCTCTGCTCGCCATCAACATAGATATTCACAATTCTTGCATCGGAGGCACCTTGTGTCGATCCCCCAAGAGCCACAAAGGCGACAATACCAACAAAAAATAGCACGACAAAAGTTACCGCTGGCAGAAGCAACGGGTGACGTAACAAGAATTTCGATTTCTTAACGAAAAGCTTGTGTTTTTTCCTAAATGTACGAGATATTTTCTTTTTCATGGAAGTTTTACGGCACAAAATTTACATAGGCCGTAAAATATATAATACCACTTTTATAACCTGAACGACAAATCTTACCCCTGTTAGAGTTTTGTGAGAGGTGCTATAGAAGCATTAAGTTTTTTGATGCCAGCCTTCTTGAAATATACCGCAATCATGTCAGAGTCGACCTCTACAACCTTACCAACTCCAAAGACACTATGCTCGACGCTATCACCTTCTGTATATTCCTGGACATAGCGCGGTTCATTTGAGATAGCGGTGGCTTGCGAGGCTGTTGCCCACCCAACTAGTTCGGGCTTTTTTTCGACAAAGCTCGCACCTGCTTGTGACGCACCGCCACGCCACGACATGTTCATTGAGCTCGCATAACTACTCGTTTCTTCAACACATTCAGCGGATATTTCAGACAAGAACCTCGACGGGACATTGTGTTGTTGCCCACCGTATAGCATACGTGAGTGCGCATGCAACATATAAAGCTCTTCTTTGGCTCGTGTCATGCCCACATAGCAGAGTCTTCGTTCTTCCTCCATTTCAGACTGGTCATACAGCGCACGGCTCTGAGGAAACAGTGTCTCTTCCATGCCCGCCATAAAAACAATCGGAAATTCTAGGCCCTTAGCCGCATGCAGTGTCATGAGAATCACTGCGTCGCTGTTCATGTCAGCTGAGTCAAGATCACTCACCAGTGAGACTTCTTCCAAGAAACCAGACAAACCAAGCTGACTGTATTCCTCAGCAACACTCAAGAGCTCTTTGACGTTTTCTACTCGAGCTTCACCTGCGGGCGTCCCATCATCAAGAAATCGTAAATAATCTATACGACGAAGTAAAGAGTCTATTAACGCGGATACAGATGTCTCCTCCATGATAGCCTGCCCCGAGGACACGATGTCGTAGAGCTCCAACAAGCCACTTGCAGCTTTAGGAGGGAGCTGTGGAATCTCACCAGCTCGACGCAAGGCCTCCAGGAGCCCAACTTCTTGCTCATATTGCCACGCAAAAAACCGCTGTAGCGAAACACCACCGATACCTCGTGCCGGAATATTAACGATTCGGTCAAAACTCACTCGGTCGCCAGGCTGAAAGATGAAACGAAGATACGCCATCACATCTTTAACTTCTTTTCTGTCGTAAAATCGTTGTCCGCCAATAATACGATAGGGGACTCCATAATGTAGACATGCTTCTTCTATGCTACGGCTTTGCGCATTTGTACGATACAGCACCGCATGATCACTATAGCGACGAGATCCAGCACTCACAGCATTCTGTATACGCCGAACAATCGTTTCTCCTTCGGCTCTTTCGCCACTTACGGCAATAATTTGAATAGGTTTGCCAGACTCCTTGGCAGTCCAAAGTTTTTTGTCACTTCTCTGCTGGTTTTTTGTGATGACCGCGTGTGCTCCATCCAAAATGGGTTTTGTGCTACGGTAATTTTGTTCGAGCTTTATCACACAAGTCTTTGGATAGTCGCGTTCAAAATTTAGAATGTTTCGAAAATCTGCACCACGCCAACTATAGACTGATTGCCAGTCGTCACCCACTACGGCTATATTTTGATGCTCGTTAACAAGTAACTTTACCAGGCGATACTGAGCTGTATTAGTGTCCTGATATTCATCAATCATGATATAGCGAAACTGATTTTTCCACTTTTCCCGAACATTTTCGTGGTTCAAAAGCAAATAAAGCGTTTTTGAGATAAGGTCGTCAAAATCAAGTGCACCAGCATCTTTCAGCGCCTTTTGATAGCCTGGGAACACTTGAGCAGCGGCTTGTTGTGCAGGGCTTATTGCAGTCGCTCGATACTCTTCCGGTGAGAGTGCTTCATTTTTTGCGCTACTAATAAGCCCTGCTATTGCACGAGGGGGAAATGTTTTATCGTCAATTTGTAATTTCTTTATCTCTTGTTTTACCGCCGCAAGGCGATCTGACTCATCATAGATAACAAAAGTTCTTGGCACACCAATGTACTCGCCGTCCTGCCGGAGTAAGCGTACACAAATACCATGAAAGGTACCCATCCAAGGCAGAAGAGAACGGTTTTCTGCTCGAGCACCTAATAAGTGAGCAATTCTCTCTCGCATTTCTTTGGCTGCCTTGTTCGTAAAAGTCACTGCCAGAATTTGTTGTTGTTGGGCAAGGTTGTTCTGCAATATGTGTGCAATACGGTGCGTGAGTGTCTTGGTTTTACCCGAACCAGCGCCAGCCTGAATAAGAAGCGGTCCTTCTGTCTGAAGCACCGCTTTTTTCTGTTCTTCGTTTAGTCCACTCAGTAAATCTTGCACGTCACACTATTGTAGCAAAGCATGAACGTTATTTAATACTATTGACTAGCTCGAGTAGCGCGGTTTCTACAACGGTATCTTTTTGATCGCTCGACCAGACATAAGATGCGTTTATTCCTTGCACCGTCTTCGTGCTGTAATTTCTTACGAACATGCTTTGCTTGTTCTTTTCAGCAAGCTGTGACTCGGCCTCCTTTTGAGTCATCCCAGACTCTTCCGAGTCCCATGGAAGCAAAGCAAGATTATCGAGCGTCCAAGCTGGCTGTATTACAAGCGTTGAACCCTCTTCCTTAAAGGTGTAGAGCGTGGGCAATAGTGCCTCTGAGGAAACATTTTTTTCAACATTTTCCGTGCTCACTCGTGCGAGCTCATACCCACCACTCGTGAGTTTTTTGTATGAAATAGCATAGTTATGATAAAAACTCACAAGTGCGTCAACAGCACCAAGAGGTCCAAGAAAATCTCTTCCACCCTCAAAGGCTCTCCCGTTTACAACATGAATAGTGACATTCTTTTGCGCTGAGAAAGCTATCGACAAATAGTAAGGGACTTCTGTTTCATATTTTTGGTCTGAGAAGCCCTTTACCTGTTCAATTGTCACGTCACCCCACGATTTAGGATAGTCGAAGCTAATACTATAAGGCGCGCTCGCATAAGCAACAGTCTCGTCACCGGTTGTTTTCTCGACTTCCGTCGCTGGAGCAACAGGAGGTTCAGATGATAATTCAGCCGGTGGCGTTGTAGAAGGCGGAGTCTGTGCATCTTTCTTGCCAAAAATACTAAACGGGAGCGTAAAGCCAAGATCGAGCTTTTTGGTATCTATAAGGTAAAAGACTGTTCCTAGCCCTACGAGAAAAACAAGAAGGAGAACTATAACCGTAACCAAAGGATTAGTATTTCGTGCTTGTTTGACAGAGACAAGATACTTCTTCGACTCCACGAGTTTATGTAATTCCTCCTGCTTCTCCATTTCAACAGCAACTGGATCAAGTTCAGCCTTATCCTGCTTTTTATCTGGAGGTGTTTGCGTTGACAGCTCTCCCGCTTTGACAGTAGCCTCGTCACTTTTCTCTATTGGAGCTTTTTCCTTATCTATTACCTCAGTAGAAGCCTCTGTAGCGAGAGGAGCTACCTGACGTAGTTTTTGGCTTGGAGGGACGAGTTTTGCTTCTTCTCCCTTTTCGGGTGTCGATGTCTCATTTTCTGCACTACTCTCTTTCATCATTGGGTCACTCTCCGCCTTATGACCCACAATCATTGGTTTGGCACCGATATCTGCCGTCGCTTCTTCTGGTTTCTTGGCAACGTCCATAAACTTCTTGTCCTTTTGATCTGGCATAGTTATACCCCTAGCCGTGCCTGGTGCACGCGATACGCTGCTTCAACAATGCGAGAAAACTTCTGATAATTAAGGCTAGCACCGCCAACAAGCGCGCCGTCACACCCTTCTAGCGTAAGGTAAGAATAGACGTTGTGATCATCGACACTTCCACCATATAAAATACGAACATGTTGAGCCGTGCGGACTCCAAAAAGATGCTCAACTTGTTTACGAATAAAGTCAATCGCTTTGGCAACCTGGTCAGGTTTTGCATACTCACCTGTGCCTATTGCCCATACCGGCTCATAGGCGATAACGCTTGCAGCGACTTCTTTTGTCGTGAGGTGCATAAGTCCTGCCGTAATCTGATTATGAAGAATTTGATTCGTTTCCCCAGCTAAGCGCTCTTCAAGTGTTTCTCCTACACACAACACAGGCATAATGCCATTACGGACAGCAGCCTGCATTTTCTTTGCCACGATTGTATCGCTTTCGTTAAACACATGGCGGCGCTCAGAATGACCAACCAGTACGTAATGCACAATGTCCCGTAGCATTGCCATAGAAACTTCGCCTGTATAGGCACCGGCGTCCATATAATACCCATCCTGCGCTCCTAACCGAAACTTTCTTCTATCTAATTGCACGCTCAGCGGTTGCAAAGTAAGAACATTCGGCAAAAGCACCACTTCGACGTTTTGTCGAAACCGTACTGACTCTTCAAGACGGTGCAAGTAAAGGCTCGCCTGCCCAACGGTAAAGTGCTCTTTCCAGTTTCCAGCAATCATTATTTTACGATTATTGCGCATAGCTTTAGCCCTCTTTATCCCATAATACTGCAACACCTGGCAATTCACGTCCCGCCATAAGCTCAAGGCTTGCTCCTCCACCGGTAGAGACGTGATTAAACATGTCGTTCATCCCTCGTTCTTCAATGTAAGCGGACGTATCTCCCCCGCCAAGAAGACTAAACGGTCGATGCCCATACTTTCCGACAAGCGCATCGATAACAAGCTCTGTCCCATGCGAAAATGGCCCAACCGGCCCTCGAACTGCGTCAACTTCGGTAACACCCATGGTACCGTTCCATACAACCGTATTCACTAGTTGAGTAGCTCCGGCAATAAAAGCTCCAGAGAAAGGACCAATGTCCAATATTTTCTCTTCCTTTTTTATAAGTGAAGCTTCCGGTTTTGGACGATTTGGATAAGCTTCTATATCGGCAATAACGTGTGCATCCCAATCAACTATTCGTGTCGGGCCTTTCTTGTCAATTTCTGTTGCAACAACTCCATCTTGTGGAAGATAGAAAACAAGATTCCGTTCTTTAGCAATAGTTCTAACTTTATCCATCACTTCATGTGCAGTATCAAGCTCATCATCGTCTACAAGGCTACCTCCCGTTTCAATTCCTTGCGCCTTCAAAAAAGTATTTGCCATCGCCCCACCTATAACCACAACATCAGCAGTGTCGATAAACTTATGTATAATTTCTATTTTGTCAGCTATTTTTGCTCCGCCGATAACTGCCATCAAAGGACGTGCGGGCTCCGCCATGACCCGTGTAATGGTGTCAACTTCCTTCTCTAGGAGTAATCCAGCAACGGCAGGCAACTGACGCGCAATAGCATCAGTAGTGGCATGAGCGCGATGGACAACACCAAACCCATCTTGAACAAACACTTCTGCTCCCGTGGACGCAACAATGCTATGAGCGAAGTCCGCATCATTAGCTTCTTCTTCAGAATGAAACCGAACATTTTCTAGCATGACAACATCGCCAGAGTGCATTGTTGAAACTGCCTTTTTCACGCTGTCGCCAACACAATCTGGAACAAAAGTGATGTCTTTCTTTAACAACCCCGAAAGTTCGCGAGCTACAGGCTTCAAACTACAAGAACTGTCGTTTGGTCCTTTAGGTCGCCCCAGGTGAGAACAAATAACAATCTGACACCCTTTTTCTAAGAGCGCCTGAATCGTCGGCAGACTTTGCTCTATTCTGTAGGCACTTGCAACACTACCGTCCTTGTTCATGGGCACGTTATAATCAGCACGTAAAAGAACTCTTTTACCTGCTATATCTATGTCGTGAAGTGTTTTTTTGTGAAACAAGCCCAGCCCTTTCTTCTCTCCAAATTCTAACCTACTCGCGCTAAAAACAAAAGCACTTTACAGAACACGAACTTTAATTGTGTCGGTAGTGCCCACGACACCAGGATACTGCCCAGAAGCAGAAACAATCGTGTCACCAGCGTCGAGCACTTTATTTGTCTTAAGCCAATTCGTCAATTTTGTTGCCGCCAACTTGCTGTCTGGTCGTACGTAACTCTTGATACTAAAAGCTATGGCCAGTTGTTGCGCAACCCGATGGTCGCTTGTCACGGCGATGATCGGCATTTTTGGACGACGAGCAGCAATTTGCAGTGCCGTTGCACCAGATTTAGTCTCTGCAACAATGGCAGTCGCTTTTAGGCGGTCTGCGAGGTGTAGCACCGTCTCGCATATCGTTGCTTGCCGAGAGCTTTCATGAAGCAAGGCTTCGTGTGTTTGCAAGTGAGCAGAATGATGCTCAGTGTACAAAATAACTTTCTTCATTGTTTGTACCGCTTTAATAGGATGTTTACCGACTGCGGTTTCTTCACTCAACATGACGCAGTCAGCCCCCATAACCACCGCGCTTGCAATATCACTTACTTCAGCACGTGTTGGCTCAGGGCTATCTACCATAGAAGCAAGCACTTGAGTTGCTACCACAACAGGTTTTGCGTGCAAAATACCAAGTTCAACAATTTTTCGTTGGTGCACAGGAACACTCTCCAGCGACACTTCTGGTGCGAGATCTCCTCTTGCCACCATTACCATATCACTGGCAGAAATTATGTCCTGCATATTTTCAATCGCTGATTTTGTCTCGATTTTAGCCATAATTTTTGCTTTAAAATTGAGATTGCTCATCTTGCGACGTAACTGCTCAATATCTGTTGCGGTTTGTACAAACGAAAGCGCAACGATATCGATATCTTGCGTTGACCCAAAAGAAAGATCCTCTAAGTCTTTTTTTGTAATAATATCGCCACCAAAATCTGTGTCTGGGAGATTAATGCCTTTCCTAGCAATCAAGACACCGTCATTTTCAATGTGAATATGAACAATGCCATCTTTCACGCTGGTGACAGTGGAGCGAATACGCCCATCATACAAGAATAGTCTTTCACCCCTTTTGACTTTCTTGCTCAAGTCATATTGGACAGGAAGCACACCGCTTCGATCGTAATCTGCTTTGTAGCCTAAGCGCACATGCTGTCCCGCTTCAACAGGAAACACGCCGTCAAAATCACCCAAGCGGACTTTTGGACCTTGCAAGTCAAGAAGAATTGCTACCGGTTTTGAAAGCTCTTTACTTGCCTTACGTATAAGCTTGATTAGCTTCGCTCGCTCGTCATTGGTCCCGTGGCTACAATTTAATCGGAGGCCGTTTGCCCCGGCTTTAATAAGCGAATGTATCATCTCGTAATTACTTGACACCGGGCCAAGCGTGGCGAGAATTTTAGTCTTTTTGTATATCGATGAGTGAACACTCACTTCTGATATTTGCGGTGATGGCATATTGTCCTCTTCTCTGCCGCGACCAAAAGCCAACCAATGTTACAAAAACTACCTATCGCAAGGAGTTAGGCAACGAAACAGTGCACTTTATCGGCCAGGTTTTTAATTACTACTTTTTCACTTTTGCAAGTTTTTGCTCTAGCTTGTGAATATCAATGGTCGTTTTAACTATTGTATCAGGTGCTAGCGATATACTATCGATTCCCTCTTCAGCAAGAAAGCGCGCAAACTGCGGATAGTCAGACGGCGCCTGACCACATATTCCGACTTTGGTTTTTGTCTTTTTCCCTACAGCAATAACTCGACGAATAAGCTCTTTTACAGCTTCATTGTTTTCGTCATATATGTGGGCAACCGTGTGATTGTCACGATCAACACCAAGCGTCAGTTGTGTCAGATCGTTTGAGCCAATAGAAAAGCCGTCAAATAGCTCCGCAAACTTCTCTGCCAAAATGACATTAGATGGAATCTCTACCATCATATAGACTTCAAGACCATTCACTCCTTGTTTTAGGCCTGCCTTACTCATGACAGCAAGCACTTTTTTCGCTTCAGTAACATCACGGCAGAACGGGATCATTGTTTTGATATTTGTAATACCCATGTCGTCTCGGACTTTCCGTATTGCTCGACACTCAAGCTCAAAAGCTTCTCGATATTCTTCTGAATAGTACCGGCTTGCACCACGCCACCCAATCATTGGGTTGCTTTCCGTCGGCTCAAACTGTGCACCACCAATAAGTCCCGCATATTCATTCGTCTTGAAGTCGCTGAACCGAATAATGACGTCGTTGGGGTAGAACGCAGCACCAAGGATAGAAATACCTTCTGCCAACTTATCAATAAAGTACTGCGCTTTGCTCGAATATCCTTTTGTCAGTTGTCCAATGAGCTCACGCGTTTTTCGATCTTTCACTTTATCAAAATGTAGAAGTGCAAGCGGATGAATTTTTATGTGCGAGTCAATAATAAACTCTTCACGAGCCAGTCCCACACCATCGTTCGGGATCATCGAGTACGTGAACGCGTGCTCCGGTGAGCCGATATTCATCATAATCTTTGTCTTAGGTCTCGCAAGATCTTTGATATCGGTGCGAACAACTTCATACTTTTGGATGCCTTCAAAAACAACTCCTTCGTCACCCTCTGCACAACTTACAGTGATAGGTGCTCTGTCGGCAATCTTCTCGCTGGCATTTCCAGTACCTACGACGCACGGGATACCCAGTTCGCGAGAAATAATTGCAGCATGACAGGTTCTTCCACCCTTATCAGTTACGATTGCACTCGCTTTTTTCATGATTGGCACCCAGTCAGGGTCAGTCATTTCGGTCACCAGAATATCGCCTGGGCGGAAGCTTCCAATATTCTTTATACTCATAATCTTATTTGCGCGACCATTAGCAATCTTACTTCCGACGCTTGTCCCCGTTGCTAATACACGACCAGTTTCATGAAGCTTATATTCTTCGATCACATTATGGTTTGCACGTGACTGAACTGTCTCTGGTCGAGCCTGGACAATGTAGAGCTTTCCATCGTCTTCATCGAGAGCCCATTCAATATCCATCGGCTTGCCGTAATGCTTTTCTATCTCAATAGCCCACTTGGCAAGCGTTTTAACTTGCTCATCATTGATAGAAAAACGCTGTTGATGCAATTTTGGCACTGCAATATTCTTTGTTTTGCTTCCAGCAACAGGAATCATCTTCAGCTTCTTTGACCCAATCTTGCGCTTCAAAATTGCCAATGTTGGCTTAAACACCATGAATTCGTCAGGACTGACACGACCCTGAACAATGTTCTCGCCTATTCCATAGATCGAGGTAATAACGACGGCATTCTTGAAGCCCGTCTCTGTGTCGATAGTAAACATAACTCCAGCAGATTCTGACCGTACGGCGACCATTTGCTGAATTCCGACCGACAAAGCAACCTTCATGTGGTCAAAGCCTTGTTCGACGCGGTAAGCTATCGCTCTGTCTGTAAATAACGATGCAATACATTCCTTTGCCTTCTGGACCACGACGTCTTCACCGGAAATATTTAGGTACGTTTCTTGTTGTCCTGCGAATGATGCGTTCGGCAGATCTTCTGCAGTGGCCGATGAGCGGACCGCTACCACTAAGTCTTTTCTACCGCAAATTTTGCTGAGCTCTCGATACCCAGTTCTTATCTCCTCTTCAAAGTCCGCTGGAAAAGTTGCCTGCATGATAATAGCGCGCATTTTTGCACCGCATTTTTTAAGCTGTCTGATATTCTTTGCATCAAGCCCATCCAAGATTTGATTCATTTTTTCACGAATACCAGCTTCCTCAATGAAGTAGTAATATGCCTTCGCAGTTGTCGCAAACCCGTTTGGCAAGTTCACACCTTTTGGAGCAAGATTGCGTTGCATTTCGCCGAGCGATGCGTTTTTGCCGCCAACCTGAGGGACATCCGGCAAGGTTATTTCTTTAAAGAATTTAATATATTTATACATGACTTTACGCCTTTTTTACTCTTATGAGCTCATCATAGCACTTTTTAAAAAATAATGCTTGTGCTTACCATTCATTTCTGATTTTTAAAGCTGTGTATAATGAGGTTATGGATGCAACACAAAAAGCTCATATTGCTCAGTGGCTTAGTACTGGCTCACTCAATCTATTTGGTCGCCCTTTTGCAGGCAAAGATACTCAGGGGAGTGTCTTGGCGGAACATTTCAACGGCGTACTCCTTTCTAGCGGGGATATACTACGTCATGACCATGGCAATAAACGAGTACAAGAAATTATGGCTGCTGGGGGGATTATCCCGAGTGATCTTTTTGCAGAAATTGTCGTCCCCTACCTCTCCCGCGAAGAGCTCCAGGGAAAAACACTTATTCTTAGTGAGGTAGGACGAGTTCATGGTGAAGCAGAGGTCATCTTAGCTGCTACTGAGAAAGCTGGACATCCAACGAAAGCAGTCATTACTCTAGAGCTGAGCGATGAAGAGGTGTGGCGACGCTTCGAAGCATCTCAGCAAGATCACGATAGAGGTGAACGTGCGGACGATAAACGTGAAGTACTTCAAACAAGAGTAGATGCCTACCGAGAAAAAGTTGTCCCTGTTATTAACTACTACCGTGACCTCGGACTCCTTATAGAGATAGACGGAAGTCAGCCAAAAGAAAAAGTTACCCAAGACATACTCGACGGTCTTTTGCGCTTCGCTCAATGACACTAGTTAATTGTGCTACGCTAGACTCATGCATATAACACTTGTCGTAGCTTGCTCTGTTGACGGTTATATCGTTGATGAAGCACATGCCCCTCTTTCTTCTTGGGTGTCTAAAGAAGATGCCGTACATTTTAAAGCACTCCTGCAACAATTTCCGCTTCAGGTTATGGGGAGAAGAACCTATGAGGTACACCATCCTCGTCCAGAAAAAGATACCTTAAAAATTGTGCTTACTCACCGACCTCACGACTATTTGAAGTTCGCAACCCCTGGACAGCTTGAATTCCACAGACTAGAGCCAAGAGAGTTCATCCAGGCATTTAACGAGCAAGACAAGTGCCTAGTGTTAGGTGGCGCAGACGTCTACAATGACTTTTTAGAGTCAAAAGTAGTTAGTGAAGTATTTGTTACGCAAGAACCCGTAGCGCTTCACTCTGGGACGCGTTTTTTAAGAGCCGGGAAAACACTTGAAGATTATGGATTAGTACTTCGCGATACGCTCACGCTCAATAACGAGGGCACCGTCCTTAAGCATTACCTCTTGATTAAATAAGTTACCTCTGTTAAAATACCCATTACTGTTTAGAATTTAGTGAAATAATTGGTCCCATCTTCTAACGGTTAGGAAATCGGCCCGTTCTGAGAAGACTCAGAACAAAATCATTAAGCCATCCCGGCGGATGAAAACCCGATACAAACTTAGCAGTTAGAAATAACGATCAGTCACGATATAGAAGGTCCCATCTTCTAAAGTGAGAATTGCCTATGGCAATTCGCAAGGGAGTTCACTCTTGAAAACTTGTTTTCAGAGATGTGACGACAGGCTCGCAGAATGCGAGTAGGAAATCGTCTTAACCGTTAGACGCTAAACAAACGGTAGAAGTACGTGCGATTATCGCATAGACTATCCCAGAAGGTCCCATCTTCTAACGGTTAGGAAATCGGGTTTTCATCCCGGCAATAGGAGTTCGATTCTCCTTGGGATC
>CAZHXX010000010.1:0-24806 GCA_964536485.1 uncultured Candidatus Saccharibacteria bacterium | reverse complement strand
TACTAACAGTCTAGAACAACCACCTTTTTGTTGCTAAGGTGCTGAACCATTACGGTCTGTTGATTTATGTGCAGAAATGTGCTAGCATAAGCATGATACAACTAGACACGCTCTAGCGCTCACAAAAAATAAAAAAAGGGTAAACACCATGGACCAAACAAACATGAAACCAAAGAAAATATTACTCGTCGAGGACGATGACAGCCTAGCGTCAGTCTATCTTACGCGTTTTGAAGCAGAAGGCTTTGATGTTAAGCGCGTTCCAAACGGTGAAGAAGCACTTGCTGCAACAATTGAATATCGCCCAGACATTATTTTGCTCGATGTGATGATGCCAAAAGTCTCCGGCTTCGATGTGCTTGATATCTTACGCAACACCCCTGAAACGGCAAATGTACAAGTAGTAATGCTCACTGCTTTGTCTCAAGAAAGCGACAAACAGCGCGCCCTCGATCTAGGGGTTGATGACTATCTCGTGAAATCCCAGGTAGTGATAGCAGATGTGGTAGACCGCGTCAAACAGCACCTCGGTATGTAGTATTAATCAGACGATAGACGAAGAGGAGCAGTACGCTCCTCTTTTTAAGTGCAAGCATAACTACATTGACTTTTTAGCAATTTTCTGCTACTTTATATGTGTAATCTACTTAAATAAAAATGACAGAAATACCCACACATCAACTTGGCGCACTCCAAGAAGTTCAAGGCCCGGAAGTGCTCGAGGCTCCTCTTGATGTGTACTTGAGACCGCATATGTACTTTGAAGACACGTCAAAGCCTGAACGAGAGCTAGGAATACAACGATTAGAAAATCAGACCAGAGTATGGATATCTGAGGCTGATACTTACGGCTTAGTACAGCGAGGAATCACTGCTCCTGGGAAAAATGAAAACGCCGGTGTTCCTAAAGCTAGTGCTGCTCTTAGTTATTTAATTAATCTTAATATGCATCAAGGTGTATTACATTCTTCAATAGAGACTGAATATGGACATGACGATCGGCGCGGGCTCACACCTGAAGAATACGACAAGCTGATTGAGGTGGCTCCTAATCAAGGTCTTGCGTTGCTTGCTGGCATCCTTAAGGATGTTGCATATCCGCGCGAAGATGATGGTGTGCATCCAGTACTTCAGCCAAGTACAATTACTGACGGGCAAAAAGTCCTTTCGTATGGAAACGATAAGCATAAAGTGCTCTGCGGGGATGCTGAAGGACGATTCATGGAATCAGCTCATCGCCTAGAAGAAGTTAAGGTGGGTGATAGAACGGTAGCGGTCAGGAAGTATAATGGAGAAGATACCGCACTTCTGCTCGAAGATTCGTTGCTTAACGGTGTGCTGATTCCTAAAGGAAGCATTGTGATAGTTGAGACAGATGATGACGGTAATTCTACGTTTTTGTTTGGGCGTTTAAGCGCATTTAGTGTTGATAGCCCTACTGAGATTGATCTTATGGCACCTGAACTTACTTCAAATCAGCATTTCATTGGTAATGCATGGAATTATGACAAAATTCGTGAGCTTTTAGGAGTAAAAACTCCAGTAGATTTTGATAGCTTAAAGTCATTTATCGCAGAAGTCGATCTCTACGAATCAGGTGACGCAGAGTTTGGAAGGATAGCACGAACGCTTGCTACTAAAGAAAAATCAATCATTGAACGTCAAACAGAATATGATGTTAGAATTAGAGCCCTCGAGGATGAAATAACGGCGAAATATAAAGAGATTCCCTCGTCATATATTAACTCAGACACAGATGAGTACAGGGCTCAAGTTTTATTGAATGCCGCAGGTAAACAAGCAGATTTTGCGCGGCTTAGAAGGGTTCGAGAATCTATAGATAATCCTCGTGTCGCATACATAAAAGCTTATAAAGACTTAGGAAGAATTTTTGGACCAAAAAAAGTTGCGGAAACGACTCGGTTAGTTGCAGAGCGTCTAAAGGCTAAAAATGTTGTAGACTCCGTTACCAAAGCAGCAGAGCGCGATCAGTATAGGCAGGCACAGTGGGTTGCAAGGGCCTATCATCCATAGCAGCACATCACCATAGCCCGAGATAGCCATTACGAGTTATTGACAATTTAGCAATTTTCTGCTATATTTATATCTGTTAAGCATAAAAAATAAAAATGACCGAACTCCATTTACATCACCCTCCTTCTGCCGAGACTTCATATGGTCATACATTAAATGAGGCTACGCATAACTTTTCTATGAAGGTTTATGCGAACGGAAACGAGGTCAACGTGATGGCCCCACAGGAGTCTGAAGCTATACAGAATAATCATTCACTAAAGCAGGAAGACGATACGTCTGCTCTCTCGAAAGATGGTGTAGAAGGATATCGGATAATAAGTGATGCACCACTTGCTACGGGAAATGATAATGACATAAATGAATCTCAGGTGGAAAAGCCTAATGTCGAGTTTGAATCTGTACATGCAACCGGCGCTAGAAAGAAACGAGTCGCTACAAGAATTGCACATGTTTTACGAAACGGTTTTGGTAAAAAGAAGCGTGAAATTGTTGATAACGGAACAAATAAAGAGGTCGATTTCTTAGGAAGAGTCGAACCTTTGCCGTATTCATATACTGGTGAAGATAAAAGCCCAAATCTAAAAGTACAGTTATTCCGTGATAAAGGCATGTTGAGAGCTATGTTGGAAAATTTGCGTGATGACTATATTTTCAGCCCCGAAACTGGTAGTGGAATCCTTGAGCACGCATACCGTCTGGCTCGAAATATTGGAGACAGTGAGCTTTCTGCATTTGACAGTAAGGGAGTTGTGATGAAGCTTTTAGAAGCTACGAGGAGTTTATCGCGTCCAAAACCTTACGAAGGCTTTTATCATGGTAAGGCTACGGAGTTCGATGGTCCTGTGCTCGGATATCACCGAGAAAAAACAAAGGAGATAGGCGTATATAGCAACTCGTTATTTGAAGAAGCAAAAAATTTAAAAGAGTTCATGCTGGGCAGGGGGATTGAGCTAAAGTCGCCTGCCGATGCTCAAGTTGTAGCTTTGATGAATACTGTCGCACATGAATCTGGACACAATCTACTGGCAGGGATTTCAGAAGCACTTAGGGGTAGACTAGGCGGAGATTTACAGCAAAGAAGGCAACTTGCTACTGAGTATTTTGTTGGTCGCCGTGTAGATGTAGCGCTTACAGGTAATTTTTCTACGGATGTGGCTTCCCATGAAGAGAGGTTCTGCGAAGGTTACGCAGCTTTGGTGACCGATAGAGTACTTGAGTCGCTAGAATACAACGCTTCAGAGCGTGCAGTAGTGTTTAGCTATTTCTGGGACAAAACTGGTATAACTTATGAAAAACCGGGTGACCATCCTATCGACTATGCTGACTCTCTAGACGCAAAGAATAGCCTGGTTACAATAGGTAAAGAGATAGGTCAAAAATTTTCGCTAGGTGCGCTGGGCTATAGCATGCCACTTAGCCCTGCTGAGATAGTTGAGCAACTCCAATTTTTAGATGTTGCAGTAGCTGGCAAGGTGCCACTAGAATCATATATTGACATGAGATTGCACCCAGAACTTTGGAAGCATGTGGTTAAAAAAGAACAGGCTGGAAAAACTCCTAGTGTAATAGTAGAACAGAAATTCTTGCGGGAAAATGGTAACGTGATCTATCATCCCGGAGAGGGAATTGATAATGAAGCTGTTGCGCAGGCATCAAGAAGCCTACAGGAGAAATTCAATGAAATGTATGAGAGAATGCACTATAGATCTAGCAGACCAGAAAAAGCACCTCCTCCTTCTAGACGAAAGCTAGCAGATCTTGTAGGTGTTCATTAGACGAAGAAATTAAACTTTATTCAACAATAACTTCGGTGCGGGTGACGGTACGGCCGGTGAAATTTTTCTTGCGACGGGTCATGAACTTAACAATGCCCGCTTTTTTTGCATGAATCGTAAAGTTACGGCTAAGGTACGTGCCTTTGCCAGCGATTTTTGTGCCACCAACCTGGCGGACAATTACTTCACCTTCATTGACCTTTTGGCCACCAAAACGCTTAACACCAAGACGTTGTCCGGGACTATCGTGAATATTTTTACTGGTTCCACCAGCTTTGACGTGTGACATGTAAGTTAAATCCTCTTAACGCTTTTCTAATACCAGTAGTTCGCGTCCGACTACTTGGCCTTCACGGTGATAAATAAGGTCTTTATTCTCAACGTGTGTGAACTTCACACGATTATAGCCCAAATCGTTGAGATAATCAAGAGCACTAAGGTGTAAAAATTCATATTTACCCCGCCAAGTTGGCACTGCGAGGCATAGGCGAGTCCCACTTTTGAGCTGTTTACCAATATTTTCGAAGAAACGGTGGTGAAGTGCGTTGACTTCTTGCATGATTTTGGCAAGTTGGTCGCCTGGAGGTAAGGCACTTAGTGGCTTGCCGAGGTATGTTTCTCCTGCAACGGTGGTTATCTTTTCTGGTTGATGCCATTTATGATTCGTAGCGTTTCCTATTTCGACTCGTCGGTAGTCACCGACATGAGGGTATTTTTCGTCTAGCCATGCAAGATTGTCGATAGAATATTGCACCATACGCGGTTCAAGGTCGCTACCATAAATGTGATAGTCCATGAGCATTGCTTCTTGTAATACGACTCCTGTGCCACAGAATGGGTCTAGGACGATGTCAACTTTGTGTTGGTTGGCTGCGAGATTGATGATAATTTGAGCAAGTTTAGGTGGGAGCATACCAACTTTCGCGTCTCGATAAGGCCGTTCGCGGTCGCGGGCAGTGTATGCATCTATGTCCTGAATCTTCATAGTTTGTGCAAGGTAAGCTTTGCTTCCATCAGAGACAATGAGGAGCTCCCAGCCGTTTTTAGCGGTGAGTTTGTTGTAGAGGACCGTCGCACTGCCAAGCTCTGTTTTGTCATGGGGGACCATTCGCACCGATGCACCCGTTTTACGGATGGCTTTCTTCACTGATAAGGCAGTAGTAGCGAGCTTACGGGCAGATACGGCAACACCAAAGACGCTGATACCAAAAGAAAGCTTCCCGTCGATATACTGTGCGTGTTCAGGGGTTGTTTTGAGCAAGTAAGCCTCAATCTCTGGCCAGTTGGTGCTGGCGAATTCGTGCAGAATCCTGGCGATACGAACAGTACCACCAAGACGCGCAAACGCTATTTCTTCTGCCTCAATAGACAGCAACGATGCCTGCTCCCCAAAAGGGCTAAGAGACTCAGCACCATAGAGGCTCTCGAGCTCGGCGCGTCCCAGTGCGGGCTGTCGACCGTGGATAGCGATTGTTTTGAACATAGCTGGTATTATATAGGGAATAGCGCAAAGACGATACAGCTAATCAGAAAGTGCGGTAACATTATGAAAATGAAATCATTCAAATTCTGGGTCAACATACTGACGTTGCTGGCACTTGCGCTTCTCGTATATTTTGGACAAGATCAAATTTTGTCTGCCTTTAAGACGTTTGCAGACCTCAATCTGTTGTGGATGGTGTTGCTTGTGCCATTGCAGCTGACGAATCATTTGAGTGTTGCGAAGTTTTATCAGTCATATCTCGAAACACTGGGTGAAAAAATCGCTACAAAAGAGCTTTATAAAGTGAGCCTAGAAATGAACTTTGTGAACAATGTCTTTCCTTCGGGCGGGGTAAGTGGTTTTGGATATCTTGGAATTCGCCTGCGTAAACTGGGCATAAAAGGATCAAAAGCAACATTAATGCAGACGTCACGTCACATGCTGACTTTTCTTTCTTTTATTCTATATCTGCTCTTTGCGCTTCTACTTCTCTCGGTGTTTGGCTCCGCGAGCAGGCTGATTATTCTGATTGCAAGTAGTTTATCCTCCGTAATTATCTTTGGATCGCTGTTTTTGCTTTATATTATTGGCGACGAAAACAGAATAAAACAGTTCATGGCGGCACTGCCGAAGCTACTGAATGCAGTGGTCCATGTCTTTCACCGCAAGAAGAAGCAGACACTTAACATCGAACGTATCGAGGAGCTTTTTGGTGACTTGCATAAAGATTATATTCATGTTCGCTCAAACTGGAAGACACTTCGACGGCCATTTTTGTGGACGTGCCTTATGAACCTTACCGAGATCCTCACTATATTCACGGTATATCTCGCATTCAGCGAGGTAGTGAATCCAGGCGCCATAATCATTTCGTATGCTGTTGCAAACATTGCAGGACTCGTTGCAGTCTTGCCTGGTGGAGTGGGTGTCTATGAAGGACTCATGACGGCAACAATGGCTAGTGCAGGTGTCGACAAAGCTTTGGCTCTCTCCGCGACTGTTGTTTACCGTGTGTTTAATATGTTGATATTTCTTCCACTTGGTTGGTTCTTCTACCAGCGAGCATTACGCATAAGCGCAGACGGAAAAATCGACAACCTCGCTGAAGAAACGAGAAACTAATGCAATCACCAATTTTTGACGTTACGACTGCGGTGGTCGTATTAAACCAAACGCTTGAGTATGCGTTTCCGACGATGACGATCGTGGGAGAGTTGTCTGATTTTCGAGTTTCGAAAGGGAAGTGGCTGTATTTTGACATAAAAGATGCGGAGTCAAAGTTAAAGTGTTTTGGTACGGTGTACCAGCTCAAAACAGTGTTAGAAGAGGGCATGCAGGTTGAAGTGGTTGCACAACCTCGGTTGCATAATCTCTACGGTTTTAGCCTCAATGTCGTGCAGGTGAGGCCAGTTGGGGAAGGGAGCTTAAAAAAGGCTAAAGACTTGTTGCGCGCGCGCCTGGAAAAAGAAGGTTTATTTGCACCAGAACGTAAGCGATTAT
This sequence comes from uncultured Candidatus Saccharibacteria bacterium, assembly GCA_964536485.1. Lineage (GTDB taxonomy): Bacteria > Patescibacteriota > Saccharimonadia > Saccharimonadales > SZUA-47 > JAGQMY01. The sequence goes on along the minus strand of CAZHXX010000010.1, from coordinate 18,011 downwards.
TGCCGTATCCTCCTGAAAAAATAGCGCTGGTTACCTCTGCACAGTCAGCTGCTTATGCAGATTTTATGAAGATTATTTCAGCTCGCTGGCCACTACTAGAGATTGAGCTGTATGATGTGCAGGTGCAGGGCATGCAGGCGGAAGAGGATATTGTGCTGGCTTTCAAAAAAATAAATGAGCAAGCAACAGCAGACGTAGTCGTCCTTATTCGAGGTGGCGGAAGTAGTGATGACTTGTCAGTTTTTAATACCGAGCCGGTGACACGAGCAGTTGTAGCAAGTCGCGTCCCTACCATGGTAGGAATAGGCCATGAGATTGATGTTAGTCTCTCAGAACTCGGTGCAGACGTTCGCGCATCAACGCCAAGCAATGCTGCTGAGCTTCTTGTGCCAGATGTGCACGATGTGCGAGCTCATCTGCTAACAAGCGAACGATACCTCGATACAGTTATTCATGACGAGATTGCCCGCCGACGGGATGATTTGCGTCGCACACAGCAACTTTTAACACAATGTTGCGAAGCCTTCTTGCAACAAGCTCACCAGTATATATCACATGCAAGCTTGCAACTTGAGAGTTATCATCCAAAGCAGGTTTTAAAGCGTGGTTATGGAATTGTGCGAATGCACGGAAAGCTAGTGAGCCCACAGACTGAGCTACAAAAAGGTGACATGGTTGAGATAGAATTAGAGAAGAGAATTATCAAAAGTACTATAGTCGCGACAGAAAAGAAGCAGGGAACAGTATAATGGCAACGCAAAAAACGTATAAGCAATTGCAGGACGAGTTACAGCTACTCATGGATAAATTTGAGCGCTCGGTGCACGAAGATGTTGATGAACTTTTGAAAGACTACGATGCAGGTAAGAAACTTATAGCAGAGCTAGAAAAGCACCTCCAACAAGCAGAGCTGAAGCTTAAGAAGGCCTCGTAGCCACAGTCGTATGACCATACTATTTCTTCTTGTTGTGTCGTTAATTCTTGTCTTTGGGCTGGTCGTTACGCGCGGTGCTCCATACCTGCCAACACTGCAGAAGCAGGTTGACGATGCACTTGAGATGCTTAAGCTGCAGCCAGGCCAAACCTTATTAGAACTTGGTAGTGGCGACGGCAGAATGTTGGCGGCCGCTGCACGCAAAGGCGTGTACTCAGTGGGCTATGAACTCAACCCCTTATTAGTTATGTGGACACGCGTAAGATACTGGAAATATCGTCAGTACATATCTGTTAGGTGGGGAGATTTTTGGCTCGCTGAATGGCCGGAGTCGGACGCGATGTATGTATTTTTATTGGAAAAATATATGAAAAAATTGGATAATAAAATTATTCACTACAAAAAAGGCCAAGCTTATAAAGTGGTTAGTTTTGGGTTTGAGATCCGAAACCGTAGGGTAGTCGAGCAATGCAAAGGTTTGCGTCTGTATTACTACAACCAAAAGTAATACTTGCCTCATCTTAAGCTGGTAGCGTAGAATTGTGCTTATGCAACCGAATATGCCAATGTCACCGATGCAACCCTCTTTTCCGCCACAGATGCAACAGCCGTTGATGATGCCAAAACAATCACACACCGCTCTTATTGTCGCTATTGTAATGAGTCTTGGATTTGTTGTAGCGCTTATTTTTGGAATGTGGGCCTTTGCTGGAATGCAAGAAAACAAAACAAATCTTGATGCCAAAATTGAAGCGGCAAATAAAGTTGCAGTAAAAGCCGCGGAAGAAGCAAAAGAAGCAGATTTTGCAGAACGAGAGAAGGATCCAAATCGGGTATATACCGGGTCCGCAACCTTTGGGACGTTGTCTTTCTCGTTCCCCAAAACATGGAGTGTCTATACAGAAGAAAAAGAATCTGGCACTATTTTGAACTATTACGCATCACCGTTTTTGGTACGTGGCACAGGAGCAGAAAACAGCTTCGCTCTTCGCGCACAGATAGTAGATTCTAACTATGACAAAGAAATAGAAGCCCTTAATGCCGGCATAAAAAAAGGCACTATTACTGTCAGCGCATATGTTTTAGCACGAGTGCCGAATATTCTAGGTGTACGTGCTACCGGCGAGATACAAAAAGAGAAGCAGGGGACAATGGTCATTTTGCCACTACGCGACAAGACAATAAAGATTTGGACTGAATCAACTGACTATTTAGCAGATTTTGAAAATGTTATCGCTTCGGCTAGCTTTGTTCCTTAAGCCTTCTGCAGTAAAAACTACACATGTTAGATACGTTAAAATCCCTGTATACTAGTTGTTATGAAGAGGGTACAGCCGACAGTATTTCATGATCGGTCAAAAGAGTTATTGCTCCTACTTGGCGAAGAGCTGAAGCAACCGCTTATCGCTATCTCTCAGCTTGCCGAGATACATAATGGGCAGGAAGAGACAAGTGCTTATGCGCGTCAGGCACTACAGACCATCGATAACATGCTTCTCTATCAGCGCTTTTCTTCTGGCCAGCTAGAACTGCGGCTCGAGCCGGTACATGTCGGCGCAACCATGCAAGAAGTTGCTCAAAAAATTACGCCTATTGCTTCAACTCTTGGGTGCAGAATTTCGCTTGAAGTAGCCCACGGCCTGCAACCTGTCGATGTTGATAGACGGCTACTTAGCTCGGCGCTTTTAAGTTTGTGGCAAGCTTTTTTCGCGACGATACCTCAAGATGCCGAGGTGATATGTCGCGCAAAAAAGAGTTCCAAAGGTATTCATGTTTCATTGCAAAGCTCAGGTGCGGACCTTACAGATATCGCACTGACACGACCCAACTTTGAGTCGACGCAACCCCTCAAAGGAATAGCGGGTGCTTCCGCTGACTTGCTGACGGCGCAAGCTATGTTTGTGGTTTTAGGTAGTGACCTGCGAAAAACAAAAACAAAAACAATGTCCGGCTTTGGGCTGACACTCACACCTAGCAAACAGTTGCAGATGGTATAACCCTGAAAGAAGCATGCATGGCGCATATAGAACTTATAGACAACCACATTGCAACCCAAAAAGCCTGCCAGAAAGTGTTTACGGGTCATACCGTTAGCAATGCTCACACTGCTTCTTTAGCGCTAGAACAGGTAAGTGAGCAACGACCCGACGTGGTGATTCTTGAGCTCGCGCTGGCGTCACACAGCGGCATGGAGTTTCTGTATGAATTTTGCACCTATGAAGACTGGCAGTCAGTACCCGTCATCATATATTCGCATGTAAAATTACACGATGAAGTACTAAAATCACGTGCGTTTGAACACTTGCAGATAAAAGGATATTTATATAAGCCAGAGACGACGCTTAAGACGCTTAAATCGGTTGTGGAGAAATTTTTACCATCATGAAGACAGTTGTAAGCTCGGCAATTATTCTCAAGCGCATCAACTATGGCGAGGCAGATCGCATACTCACCCTCTTAACGCATAAGCAGGGCAAGATAAGCGCTATTGCAAAGGGGAGTCGTCGCCAAAAAAGTAAGCTGGCAGGAGGGCTGGAGCTTTTCTCGGTGAGTAATGTTAGTTTTATAGAAGGGCGCAATGAATTAAAGACGATTGTCTCTACGCAGCTCGAGCGACACTTCGGTGATATTGCAAAAGATGTTGATCGCACTATGGCAGGCTATGAGTATTTAAAATTAATTAATGCCCAAACAGAACATGAATGTGACGAGAACTTCTTTGAACTGCTCGAGAGTGGGCTAGAAGCTTTAAATGAACATCATATAGGACTCTCTATAATCCAGGCATGGTTTTTGGCTCGCTTATTACAACTTATTGGCGCTAATATAAATGTTGAGTATCAAGTCAGTGGCGCGTCATTTAAAGAGTCGGAGCGCTACAACTTTAGCTTTGACGATATGGCTTTTTTTGCGCATTCACAAGGTGTTTTTGCTCCACAACACATAAAGTTGCTGAGGCTGTTTGAAAAGGTTTCTAAGCCAGCTAATTTGCTGCATGTGTCTGGAGCAGAGGAGCTTGCTGGCCAACTAGAGCCATTGCTTGCGCAATGTGTGAACATGACGCGCTAAGTCAGATATTTGACAATAAAGCTTATGTTTGGTATAATAAAAATCTATTATGATAGAAAACGCTTCTAGACAACCTCAAGGCGACCACGAAAGATTCTTTCATTACCCAAGAGGAGAACAGCCTTCCTTATCAGATGCCCAAGTTTTTGATTTGATTGCTTTTGCTGAAGGTAGACCTCATGCCTTAGAGCCTAGTCATCCAGAAAACAGACAGCCTGCAAACACACATTTAGGTGCTATAGATAGTCGCTTTGTCGGAGAACCACCCAAGGCGCCAGCACTAATTGAGCCGGATCCTAGTAGCGTACAGAAGGTAGTAGCAAAGTTTCATAGAGCTCTTGGTCTTGTCCCGTTGCCCCCTGAAGAGCCTATCTCGGAAGCACCCATAGACTTAGACTGGGCTAATGGCATGAGGGCCGGCATGAAACGCAAAGAAGAAGTGCGCAGACTTTCGAGGAGTTAACGTATCTTTAGCTATCGCAAGAACCGCCTACAAAGGGCGGTTTTTTTATTTGACTTACGTAAGCGGGCAGTAGATAATACAACCATAAGTAGTAAAAATTAAAAAGGGAATAAAAATGGACTTCAAGGTTTTTAAGGCAAAGCTAATTGAAAAGATAAAGCCATACTTTGGTTCTGTAGTTAGTAAAGAAGAACGCAATTTGGTAGCCGCAATCCTATTGGCAGATAACAAGCTTGAGCTAATGTCTGTTTTTAACGGCTATAGAGCGCAGTCAGGGGGTGGCTCTAAGCAGCATATAGACATTTATAACTTAGCTATGAAAGCTATAAATGGCTACAACCCGTCCTTTGCAAATGATGTCGCAGAGAACACGCTTCTGCCTGTTGCGCATGCAACAAATTTTGTGGTTGATAAAATCGGCAATGCGGTTAGTTCTGTTTTTACTTCGGATACAACAGGGTCTGTTGCTTTCGGAGCTTTGTATACAACTAGATTGAATGATGCAATGAAAAAAGCATTTCCCGGTTTTAATAGTTCTATAAAAAACTATCAGAATTATGGGTCGTACGGAGACTTGCTAATGCAAAATCCCAGTATGACTACTGAGCAACTTGTTAGTCATATGAAGGGCGACGAGGAACTAGCAAGGTTTGCCGATAATAATGGTTGGGTAGGTACAAGGAGTGAAGCAGATCCGAGAGGTCTAGAATCATTTACGAACTATGTAATTTCAGAGTATGCAAAAAAGAACGGCGGTCACGCAAATGCCAACACTGTTGTAAATGAAGATGGAATCGGCAGAACAACTTTAGCAAGTTTTGCAAGATCATACTTTAATGCTTGGTGGTCAATAAAAACTCCTGAGAAAAAGCAAGACGTAACTAGGCTAATTGAGACAACACTTTTCCCAGGAAGCTCTTCTACTTCCCCTACACCTACAAGTCAACTGATAGATTTAAAAGCTAAGTTGAAAGATGTTATCTCTTCATATAACGGAAAAATGATTGATGGCCCGGAGCAGATTCTCGCACGAGAAGTGGCTGGAGCACCAGACAAAACGACCATACGAGACGCATTTGTGAAGTTTGCTCAAGCAACAAAAGATCTATCGTATGACGATGGCACGGATAGAGTCGGTCTTATAAGCAAGGCGGCGGCAGTTCTTGGCACAACTATACCGGTACCCATGCCTGGGAGCCGTAATGACAACTTTGCCGAATACACAACTGAAGAGATAAACAGATTTTATTATGCGATTACAAATGGAGTAAGACAGGTAATACCTGATGGAGAAATGGTTGATACATTCATCGCGAAGGGAAATGGCGACGGTTGGAGCCGGGATCAAATGATATCTGCTATACGTGACTATGCCCTTAGTACCAAGGCAATTACTCAAGATGAGTATAATCGGCAGGTTGCTGGCAACACATTACCCAATAACTTTTTTGGTTTCACCGAAGAAGAAGTTAACGGTTTCTATCGTTTTATAACAAGTGGTAAAGTCGACTCTATCCCAGACAAAGGCATGCTCCAAGATATCGTTAACAAGGGTAATTCTAACGGCTGGAGTAGAGATGAGATGATTGCTACCGTGCGAGACTATGCACTCAGTACGAACGCAATTACGCAGGATGAATATAACTCGCAAGCAGGTGGGGCAACAGCTAGTTCTCCAGGAGGTTCGGTAGCTCCAAGACCAACGGCAGATTTACCTGGCGGTTCAGGTCAGTACACAGCAAATCCGAATGAATCGACCCCCGGTTCTACCTCTCCGCATAAATTCCGTCTCATTCGGGGCGGAGGCTCTCCAGCCGGTGCAAACCAACTGCGAGACAACGGCAATGCAGTATTTCTTGTAAGTAGCTCTGGTGAACTCTTCCATGTGACTGAGCAACTTGCACAAGAAATGCAGTCCGATGGCTCATGGTCTGAGCCAGAGGTATTGTCACAAGACCAAGTTAACGGCATGACTCTTCGTGCAAGTCTCAATCACACATCAGAACTTGGTGTACTAACAGTTCCTTCAGGTGGGGAATATTTCCTCATAAGAGGAACTGGCGCACATCTCAGTGAGTCTCAGCTTGCTGGTAACGGTGATGCAGTGTATGCGATCGATAGAAATGGTAATAAATATCACGTGACCGGTGCCGTAGCTGAGCAAATGCAAAAAGCAGGCACCTGGATGGAGCCAGCAATACTTGACCAAGGTACAGTTGATGGTATCCCGCTTCGTGGAGCATTGGCCTCTGCAGGAGGTGGTGCTACTGACCTCTCTATTCCGGTTGGAAATTTTGCAGTCGTTCCGAGTACAGGTATGGGCTCAGCGGTCCCTGGCACCTCTTTCCGTCTTGTTCGTGGCGATGGACCAGGGTTAGGAAACTCTCAGTTAAAGGGGAATGGTGCCGCTGTTTATGCAGTTTTTGACGATGGAAGAAAGCTTCACGTGACAGGAACTATGGCAGAGGAGCTTAAGAAAAATGGTAAGTGGGTAGAACCAACCATTATGAATCAAGCTGAATTGGATAAAAATCCCCCAACAGGCGTACTTGCGAGCACAAGTGGCGATTCCAAGCCTCTTGAAGTTCAGTTTGAAGTGCCTGGAGCTAGTAGTGGCGCTAGCAACTCTGTAAGTAATCCGGTAGTGTCTTCATTCAAGCTTGTTCGTGGGGGGGGCCCTAATCTTGGCACGAAGCAACTTATTGGGAATGGTGCCGCTGTTTATGCAGTCTTTGACGATGGAAGAAAGCTCCACGTGACAGCCGCAATGGCCGAAAAGCTTGTTCAGGAGGGAAAGTGGAAAGAGCCAGAACTAATGGATCAGGGTGAGCTAGATAAGACCCCGGTTGCTGGTACACTAGCAGATTCGAGTGGAAGAGTTGGTGCACTAGAAGTACCTTTGTTAGAAACGCCACTTCCTTCTTCTGGAGGAACGAGGCACATGGAGACGATGCCAACTATCATTCCTGATAACCCATCGAATTCTTCATCCAATACAACAAGCACCCCGAAGCCTGCCAGGGATGAAGATTGGGTAGTTGATAGAACTGGCGAAAAGCGAGACCTTTACGATCCAAAGTACGGCTATGACTCAGTACAAGAGCGTATAGAGGTAAAAAATCATATTTACCAAGGTAAGGGAACTTTTCAAGAACTGGATCAGATTGCTGCTATCTATGATTCAAAAGATCCAAAGCGTATCGATGACTGGGAGCGGTTTAGCCATACGGGTAAATATGCGCCAGGTGCCACTCCAGACGTAGCTCCCGTAGCGGTGGCTGTCGCTTCGACTCCAGCACCTTCTACTCCTGTAAATAACTTTAAGCTGGTGCGTGGAAATGGCCCAGGCCTAGGAAACTCACAACTTAAGGGTAATGGTGCTGCGGTGTATGCGATATTCGATAACGGCACAAAGCTCCATGTGACCGGGGCTATGGCAGGGGAACTGCAAAACCAACATAGATGGGTAGAGCCAGAAGTATGGGACCAGAACACACTTGACCAAACACCACCGTCTGGTACTCTTGCTGATGTGAATGGACGGGCGGGTGCGCTAGAAGTACTATGGCTTCCTCCTGCACCTGCGCCAGCACCGACTCCAGATCCGATTGTTACACCACCAGCAGCCCCAGTTGCTACTCCAGCTCCACAGCCGGCAGCACCTGTTGAATTTGTATGGGACAGAAACGGTGTTGCGAGGAACCTATACGATCCATCGCTCCATTACGACACTGACGCTGAGCGCGCCAGCGTAAGATCATCTGTAGCGAGCGGTAGTTCCTGGGATGACGTTGACCGTGTAGGAGCTATATATGACTCTGGAGATCCTGCAGCAATAGATAACTGGGAGCGTTTCAGTAAGACAGGGAAGTACTCTCTAGCAACTCCTTGGGGTGCTGAATATAACAAAGCCATTACTGAAGGATATAGCAACGAACTTGCCACCGCATGGGTAAAAGGTAAGTATCCAGGTATGTTCTAGAGCTAGTACCCTAAAGCTCTAAAGAATAAAACCGCTCCAGTCAAAAAGGAGCGGTTTTATTTATGAAGGTCTATAGTTATCTCTTCTTCAATATTCTGGGCACTGCCACGCAACTGTAGTTCGTCCGGCTTCTTCTGCTCGATTGCCATGACAGGCACTATGCTATCGAGTTTTGCTTCTTCTTTTTGTTCTTCTGTTTTTCGTATTACTTCGTTTTCGCCATACAGCTTCAAGAACTGAGAAATAAGACTTGGTTGAGCGGCCGCAACTTCTGCCTCAATTTCTTGCTGAGCTGCCTGCTGCTCAATCCCTTCAAGCTTGGCGAGGTAGTTGTCGAGTCCACCAAGAACTCGCACGTCTGTTAAGGAGCCGTTCTCAAGCACGTATATAACATCCATAAGGGCAAGAAGGGGCTTACGGTGGGTGACCATAACAACGGTTTTGCCTTTGACCATTTCGGCAAGAGAATCTCGAATATAATTTTCGCTTTTTACATCCAGCGCGGCGGTCGGCTCATCAAGACAAATAATAGGAGCATTTTTAATAAGCGCACGAGCTATCGACAAACGCTGTCGTTGTCCGCCACTCAGTGAGCCACCATCTTCACCAACAGGTGATTCAAAGGCGAGTGGCATCTTCATGACAAATTCTGAGATGTTAGAGACCTCGACCGCATACTGTATTTCTTCGTCACCAATATTGCGGTAAATATCTCCCTCAAGAAGGTTAGTGAATATGTTCTCATTAAAAAGTTGTGGCGTTTGACTAACCCAAGCAATTTTGTAGCGGAGCTCTTTAAGCGATACACTTTGTATATCCACTCCGTCTATAAAGATGGAACCCTCTCTCGGTTCTATAAAGAGGGGAAGAAGCTTGAGGATAGTGCTTTTACCGCCACCACTTGGCCCAATGATGCCCACTTTTTGCCCGGCAGGAATTTGCAAGTTAAGGTTCTGAAAGACAGGTTGGTCTTTATACGAGTAGGATATATTTTTGAATTCAATATTACCCTGCAAGACGGGTGGCATGTGGTTATCGGTGCGCAAATCTTCAATACCTTCGTGGTCTGTCAATACCTCGTAGATACGGCTGACATCTATCAGCTTTTGGTTGCGCGTTGTCACCTGGCTAATAAGCTGCTGGACAGGACCTACGAGGTAGCCCATGTAGGTGATGAATATAATAAGGTCACCAAAACTAATCTGACCTTTAAGCACCTGTGAGCCACCCAGGTACATCACCGAAGAGGTGGCGATAATAACAAGAAAACCGTTTGTCTTGTCCAAGATTTCGCGCCAGAACATGCTTTTGCGTGCTGTGTCGTAGCTTTTTAGCCACAAGCCGTCAACCTTGTTTACCATCTTATCTTCAAGGGTGAAGGCCTGAATTGTCTCCGCATTATTCACCGATTCGGTGATTTTTGAAGAACTTTCAGATGCAAGCTCAGTTGCCGCCCGGGCGTATTTGCCCATGTGTGGGCCGACTATTTTTATGGTTAAAAAGAGGGAAGGGATAAGCAAGATAGCGCTTATGGAGAGCCCGGCATTAATATGAAGCATAATCCCAAGGACACCGATGATAACAATGATGGACTGAATAATAGAAGAAGTAGTGACAAGTACCAGCTCTGAAAGGCTATCAGTGACCACATTCTGGCGGTAGACGTAGTCTCCCTTAGCGAGACGTTCCTGATGAAAGAGGGGTAGATGAAGAATATGCCGTAGCGACTCCTGCTTGATGCTTCGGTTGAGGCGGAAGCCAACTTTAAGCAAAAAGAAGTTGCGCACAATGCCGAACAGCGCTCCAAAAACGAAGAGAGAAACTGTCATGATAGCTGTGGCTAGCAAGAGTTGCGTTTTTTCTAAGTTAGCGAGGAACCCCCACGGTACTGCATTGCCAAAGACTGAATCTGCCATTATCTTAACAGGCCATGGTTTCAAAAGAGCAATAAGCGTGTCAAAGAGGTTAAGTCCTACAACCAGGATGACAGCCGAGCGAGCGCGGGCATGGTATTTCTTAAGCCACTGGAGCATGGCATCGGACTTGTTTGTGTGTGTTCCTTGCATTGCTAGCCACGCAGAAAAGCCTCGTTCTGCAACATCTTTTGGCCAGCCTTTGCTCATAAGGTCATCTATCACCAGGTTGATAGGCACTTTTCGAGCTGCAGCATCAGTAATATCTGCAATAAGTTTTTGATCCATACATTCCCTTCATGTTTAAGCTTATCAAACAGAGGGAAAGCGAGCAAAAGAATATGCGTTTGTGGCAGAGGTTTCGTTCTCTCGCCGGAGTCATATATAATCAGTGCTATTATGAGCAACAAAAAACCAGACGTTACCCTAGAAGACATCGTAAGTTTATGTAAGCGCCGAGGCTTTATTTTCCAAGGCTCAGAAATTTATGGTGGGCTAGCTGGTACCTGGGACTACGGCCCACTTGGAGTCACGCTCAAGAAAAACCTTACTGATCTTTGGTGGAAGATGTTCGTTGAAGACCGTGAAGACATGGTGGGTGTTGACGCTGCGATATTAATGAACCCAAAAACCTGGAAGGCAAGTGGACACGTTGATACTTTCACCGACCCGTTAGTAGAATGCGCTAACTGCAAGGGTCGTTTCCGTGAAGACAAGATAGACACCAGCAAATGCCCTACCTGTGGGAAAGAAAATAGCTTTAGTGAAGCTCGCCCCTTCAACATGATGTTTAAAACAAGTGTCGGGCCTGTCGAGAATGACGAATCTTATTCGTATTTGCGGCCTGAAACTGCGCAGGGAATATTTACCAATTATAAAAACGTCGTCGACACATTATATCCTGATGTACCCTTTGGTATTGCACAGATAGGGAAGACCTTTCGTAACGAAATTAGCCCGCGTGATTTTGTTTTTCGTAGCCGTGAGTTCAACCAAATGGAGATAGAGTATTTTATACATGAGTCGCAATGGAAAGAACTTTTTGAACAATGGCGGAAAGACATTATCGCTTTTTTTGAAGAGGCAGGAGTGGACGTTACGCGAATAAAAGAAGCTGAAGTGGCGCCAGATGATTTAGCGCATTATTCAAAGCGCACCATTGATTATGAATTTGAGTTTCCTCATGGTTATGACGAGTTACTTGGGCTTGCATACCGAACAGACTTTGACCTCACAAATGTTGAACGCGAAAGTGGCAAGAAGATGGAATATCGTCCAAAGGACGGGAGCGCACCATTCATCCCGCATGTCATAGAGCCGAGTGTTGGCATTGAACGCCTTGTCATGGCCGTTTTGTGTAGCGCATTTGTAAACGATGCCGAACACGAACGAATTGTACTGAAGCTGCCAGCAAACATTGCACCGGTAAGATTCTGCGTCTCTCCACTTCTAAAAAACAAGCCAGAGTTGGTTGCGAAAGCCCGTGAAGTATATGCGGTGTTGAAGAAAAAATACGGTGCTGTTATGTGGGACGACAACGGCAACATAGGGAAGCGCTATCGCAGACAAGACGAAATCGGGACGCCATATTGCGTGGTGGTAGACTTCGACACACTTGAAGATGGGACGGTTACCGTCCGTGACCGCGACACTACAGAGCAGAAGCGTTGCGCTGTAACTGAGCTTTAGGCTATGCGGCTGAACCTCAGAAAACAGATACATTTTGTTGAGCTCCTGCAGTATGCTCTTATTGCCTTTTTGATCGGGACGATTCTAACGTCATTTCTGCTAAATACGACACAGCATTTTGCTTATGGAATAATTTCTTCTGGTTCGCTGTTTTTTGCGGTAGCGTTTGGGTTATTCATATGGTACGTGGCGTATTATTTTTTGCTTTCTCGGTCGCTTAAACAAAGGGAAAATAATTTGAGGTTAGCGGCAACTCAGAAGGGGATGAAGCCCTATTTTGTCGCATTGTCACCCACAATGAGTGAACTAGCAGAAGAAAAAATTAATGTACAACATACCAATAACTATATTGCGAGTGATTGGGGGTTCACTGACTACCATTTTTCTCGCTATATAAGTGACAAATATGGTCGTCGTCAAAAATCACTCACGTATCATTACGCCGTTGCTTCGTTCCAGCTCCCGAGAAGTCTACCCAATATCTTTTTTGACTCTAAGCATACGGGCTCAAGAGAATTTAAGAATTTGTTTAGCGCGACACAAAAACATTCACTTGAAGGGGATTTTGATCGGCATTTTACCACCTATTTTCATGAAGATTACCGCATCGATAATATGAGCTTTATTACACCAGAGGTAATGTTGGCACTCCTCGCCGCAAGGCAATATGATATCGAGATATACCAGGATAGGTTGTATCTCTACAATGAGCTAGAAAATATGCCGTGGCAACTTAATGATATGGAGCAAAAAGGAAAGCTCATTGTAGAAAAACTACTCAATAATATTCTCACGTACCGTGATGAACGTGTGGGATTTGATTACGGGCGCAAGGTGGTTTCTTTGCAAGGCGTAAAGTTGCGAAGATCAGTTACCTTGGCATATATACTTATTGGCGTATCGTTTGGGGCGATTATTTGTGCCCTGTGGTTGCTGGTGGTTTTTGGCCCAACATACGGAGAGCTGGGGATGTACTTGCTTGCCTTTGGCTTAAGCACCGGATTTATTAAGGCTAAAAAAATTAGAGATATCCACCGGCAAGAGGCGATTTACACTAAAAAATAGGCCTCTGTGGTAAGATTGCAGAGAGATGCAAGATTCCATAGACTTTTTAGAGACCTTGGGCATACCGTATGAATTGCTTGAGCATAAGGCAGTGTATACGGTGGAAGAGGCAATGGCAGAACTGCCCGGTAGAACAGAAATCAAAAATTTGTTCATACAGGACGACAAAGGGAGAAGACAATATCTGATAATCATGCCGGGCTTAAAAAAACTTGACTTAAAGCAATTGGCGACGGATTTGGGTGAGAAAAAAGTACGATTTTGTAGCCCAGAAAAAGTTGAGGCGATGCTAGGAGTAAAACCAGGCTCTGTCTCTATTTTTTGTTGCTTAAACCCTAATGCGTCTCATGTTGAAGTGTTTTTTGACGAGGCGCTTCTTAGCGAACCCGATCTTGGTTTTCATCCTATCGTCAATACTGCCACGGTGTTTATACCTACCGAGTCTATTCATAAAATTCTCGATGCGCTACCCCAGAAAACCACCATTGGAAAGCTGTAAAAGGCGCGGAACTTTTTGTTTTTGGATATAGCATATGCTTTGAGCTACACTTAAACTAAATGGATGTTTTAAACCCAGAAACTATTGTGCAGTCAGGTGGAGTCTTACTTGTGGCTACAATTATTTTTGCGGAGTCTGGGCTTTTAGTAGGGTTTTTCTTACCAGGCGATACGCTACTATTTAGCGCTGGGTTTTTTGCCTCACAAGACAAATTGCCACTTTTGTGGTTGCTTTTTGCGGTGGTCACGATGGCGATTCTTGGAGACAACGTGGGATATTCTATCGGCAGACGCGCAGGAAAAAGAATTTTTAAAAAACAAGATGGTATTCTGTTCCGAAAAGAATATATTGAACGTGCCGAAGTATTTTATGAAAAGCATGGTGGCAAGACAGTGACTTTAGCGCGTTTTGTGCCAATAGTCCGAACCTTTGCGCCAGTTGTTGCCGGGGCAGGGAATATGGATAGAGGAAGGTTTCTTGCCTATAACGCTCTTGGTGCTACTGTATGGGGCGCAGGGGTTACGATGCTTGGGTACTTCTTAGGGACAAAAATTCCTAACATTGATAAATATTTATTACCTGTCGTGCTCGCGGCTATGATTTTTACCTTTAGTAGCCCAATTATTCACATCATTAGAGAACCAAAAGCACGGCAAACTATTAAGAGTTGGTTGCTCCGAACGGTCTTGCGACGTGGGTAATACACAAAATAGAAAGATTGCACTTTCTACTTTTTAGGGGGTGCGCTACACTTGTACAAATGCGAATTTTTTATACAGACGGTTCTTGCAGCCCTAACCCTGGCCCTGGTGGCTTTGCAGTGGTTGAAAACAAAAAACCGGTTGCGCTCGGGTCTGAAAAGCTCTCGACAAATATTCGCATGGAAGCACGAGCTTTGATAGCTGCCATGAAACTTGCTGGAAGCGAGCCGTGCACTATCAACACAGACAGTGAATTTTGGATAAACGTTATTACCAAATGGGCAAAAGGCTGGGAAGCAAAAGGCTGGAAAAAGTCTACCAAGGGCGAGATACAAAATCTCGACCTCGTTAAAGAAGCCTATGAGCTGTATAACTCGACAAAAACAACACTCGTCTGGGTGCGTGCGCATGTCGGGCATGACGATAACGAAGCCGCAGACGAATGGGCAAATAAAGCCCGATTGGGTGCTAGTCTGTGACAGGTGTCTTGCTGAGCCTTGTTCCACTTATAGGGTGGGGTGCGGGTGACTATATTGCCGCAAAAAGCACCAAACATGTAAGTGGCTTCAGCATAGGTTTTTTCTTTAGCCTTGTTGGATGGTTGTTCGTGACGCCCGTTTGTCTCAGTTATGGTCTCCCCGAACTCGCGCTTAGAGAGGTGAGCCTATTTTTCTTAGCATCTGTTTGTATTAACGCCGGGTTCCTGTTGATGTTGCGAGGTTTCAGGAACGGGCCAACAGGATTAGTGGCTCCCATCGCCAACGCTTATGCGATCATGACTGCTTTTTTTGGCTGGCTTCTGTTTCGCCAAACTATTGCTATGGCTGATAGTATCGGCATTATTGTTGTGGTGTTTGGCATCGCTTTAGTCTCATATTCAAAGCCCGAAAAAGGGGAGTTCAAGAATCATAGCGTTGCAATCAGCTCGTCGCTGTTGGCGCTTGTTATATTTGGTCTGGGCTTTACTTTATTCGGTAAGGCATCGACAGGGGAATGGCATGATAGCTCATTACTATTTCAGACCCTAAATCTCTTTATGAGTTTTAGCATACTGCTTATTTTTCAGAAGAAGGACAGGCTCAAAGAGTTTAAGAAAGCGGCTCACTACAAGCTTAATTACATCGGGGGTGCTTGTGGCTCCGTGGGCGCACTGGCCCTGTTTGCCTCGTTGAAGCATTTCGACTCGGTTGCCGTTCCTGCTGCTATCGCCGCCGCCGCGCCACTTGTTACCGCACTGCTTGCCTACAAAATTGACCATGAACACCTGACGGTGACACAGCGTTTCGCTACCCTCGTCATCGTTTCAGGTATCGTACTTTTAAGCACGACATAAATAACGTACGCCAATCGCAAAAATGAAACGAGCCTTCTTATAAGAAAATCTACGTAGACTTTGCGCTTTTTACTGCTATGATTGTGGATATATGAAGCGCGTGTTTCGCAAGCAAAAACCCAAAAGTAATTATGCCTTTATTGATTCGCAGAATCTTAACCTCGGTATTCAGCGTGCTGGCTGGAAGTTAGACTGGAAAAAATTTAGAGTCTATTTAAAAGAGAAGTACGATGTTGAAAAGGCCTTCATGTTTATAGGCTACTTGCCGGAAAATGAAGATCTGTATACGCAAATGCACGATGCAGGCTATCTCGTTGCGCTAAAACCGACACTTGAGATGTTTACCAACCCAGAAGACGAGAAAAAAGATGATAAAGAAAAGCCGCCAACAAAGGGAAATGTCGACGCCGAGCTCGTAATGTATGTCATGAAAGAGCTCCCAAATTATCACAAGGCAATTATCGTATCGGGTGATGGAGACTTTTACTCGCTTATAGAATATATCGCAGAACGACAAAAACTGCTGTGCATCATGACGCCAAACTGGCGGTATTCTACGCTACTGAAGCCCTTTGAGCGCTATATTGTAAGACTCGATACCTTGCGCTATGAGTTGTCGTATCGTACCCATTTTTCTCGTAAGAAAAAACAGGAAAAAGCACATTCCTCAGAACCGGCACCAAAAGTACATTCTTCCCGAGAGAAGCAACGAAACCGCTAAGGCTCTCCACACACCTATACTTTCTTAGCTATGCTGGTACAATAGCTATAGTATGAAAAAGCAAACAGAGACAAACGTTTTTCCTAAGGACTTTATGTGGGGTGGAAGCACAGCGAGCCATCAAGTAGAAGGCGGCACATATAACCAGTGGACAGTCTGGGAACTTCAGCATGCGAGAGAATTTGCTTCTACAGCAGAAAAGCGCCTTAGCTGGATACCGGAATGGGATAAGTTTAAGGCAGAAGCAACTCACCCAGAAAATTATTTATCAGGGAATGGTATTGAGCACTACACTCGGTACAAGCATGACTTTGATATTTTGCAGAAGCTTAATCTAAACTCTTTTCGGTTTGGAATTGAGTGGTCCAGGCTTGAGCCAGAGGAGGGTGCTTGGAATATCGAAGCTATAGCACACTATCGAGAGTATATTGAAGAGCTCCTTAGCAGGGGAATAGTTCCAGTTTTGAATTTGTGGCACTGGACTATGCCTGTATGGCTTACCGAAAAAGGAGGCTTTGAGAAACGGGCTAACATTCGCTATTTTGAACGCTTCGTCAAAAAAGTATGTGAAGAGCTTCCTATAAAAAAACTTACCTATATCATTACGCTTAACGAACCTAATGTATACGCGAGTTTTGGCTATGCAACAGGGGAGTGGCCACCAAACAAGAAGAACTGGTTGTTGTTTTTGCGCGTCTATTACAATCTCACCATCGCCCACAAACGTGCCTATAAAATACTGAAAAGACACAAACGCGGTTTGCAAGTTGGGGTTGCCTCGCAGCTGGCCAACATACAGCCAAAGCGCCCCCAAAATTTTCTTGATAACTTTGCGACAAAGTGGATGCGCTATTTTTGGAACTGGTGGTTCTTGAATCGCATTAAACATGCGCAAGATTACGTGGGCTTTAATTACTACTTTACCGATTATTATTCCTTTGGACAGTACAAGGGCAAAAAGAACACATTCTTCCACAGAGATAACCCTGGGGTACCAAAAAATGACCTTGGGTGGTACATGGAGCCAGAAGGAGTATATCCGTTGCTGGTGCGTGTTCATGCTCACTACAAAAAGCCGATTATTATTACCGAGAACGGCTTGGCAGATGCAGATGACAAGCATCGACAATGGTGGATAGACGAAACAATTGTTGCTATGGAACGCGCCTTGAGCGAGGGGATAGACTTGAAAGGTTATTTTCACTGGAGCTTACTTGATAATTTTGAGTGGGCATATGGCTGGTGGCCAAAGTTTGGCCTGGTTGCTGTCGATAGGGAGACTATGAAACGAACCGTCCGCCCGTCCGCCAGGCATTTTGCGGAGAAGATAGCAGAGATACAACAGGCAAACGAGTAATTTTGACAAAAGTAGCATATTGATATATAATATATATACTTTATGAATAACTTTGTCGCTAATGCCGTCATCGCGCAAAACAAAGCAACTTCTGAGGCTGTTGCAAGCGCTGTGCTAAACGAAAGAGTAAGAATGCCTTTACCTTCTGAAATGCATTCGTATGCAGTAGTGACCGCTGGACTCGTATTTCTGGCGCTTTATAGAAAAAACGAATAGACAAGACAAAGATAACGTCTAGGGTTCAGCACCTTTGCAACATTTGAGCTGGAGTAAGATAGTTAATAC
>CAZHXX010000009.1:0-43803 GCA_964536485.1 uncultured Candidatus Saccharibacteria bacterium | reverse complement strand
CAGCTGCACCAACAAGGAGGTCACCAACCGTCGTCGTGCTTTGGCCAGTGCCACCAGCGTTTGCTGGCAAGGTGCCAGTAACTTCACTGGTAAGATCAACACTAGTACCCAGGGTAGTCTGGAGATCACCAGAGACGAGAGTAAGTCCTGTACCAACAAACTCATCGATGGCATCACCACCAATGGTGATGGTCTGAGCTGCAGCGACGCTGAGGCCAGCATTTGCGGTAATAGCGCCAGAAAATGTGCTGTTGCCAGAGCTGTCGATAGTCAATCTGTCTATATTATTGCTTTCTAGTATGGTTGAGTTAGCATCGTTTGAACCAATGCGTACTGTGCCGTTTTGGCCGTTGTTTAATATGTCACCTGCCCCACCTGAGCCGACACAGTTACCACTGCTCAAACATATTGTTCCGGTTGCATCTGGCAATGTATATGTTCTGTCAGACGAAAGCGAAGTAGTTACTATAGTGCCAAAGTTCGAGCTTCCGTCAGCGATAAGTAGTGAGCCTGCCAGTGAGGTATTACCGAAAGTAGTCGAACCAGCAGATTCATCGACAAATAGACTTGCGCCAGCAACGGTTGAGTCCCCAATAACAAGATCGTCCGAAGTTGCCGTTAAGTAAGTAAATGTACCAGAATCAGTGAAAAGAGAACTTCCGCCACTTCCACTGTCATCGTCGCTACAGCTAATAACACCGAAAGCGTTAGCGGTAAGTGCACCTCCATTGGCATTACCCGTACAGTTAAGACCACTAAAGGTTATTGTTCCTGAGCTCGTTATTCCTGTAGCGCCACTTATAACTCCAGCTGAGGATATGTCTATGTTACTTGTTTGAAGTACAAAAGTTCCGCTTCCACTTCCAAGGGTTATCGACGAAGCATTTGCTCCACCCAAACTTATCCCTCCTGCTGTTCCTGTAGCACTCCCCACATCGATAGTGATACTGCCTGAGTTGCTGGTAGCTCCAAGAGCATTTCCTGTGGTGATACTAATACCATCTGAGTTAGTTGAAGCCGCATTAGTGCTACTTGATGCAACGTTTGATGCACGGAGAGCATATGGCACTGCAGTGAGTTTAAAGCGAGGAGTCATTTCTGAATCTGCTGGCGTACAAGAACCGAAGGCACATGAACCAGTGCCACGTACTGTCATACCAAGATAGAGATCTTCTGACCAGTCTATGTTTGATGGGAAGGCAGTGACCTCTCCAAGATAGACAGAGTAGTAACCATTTTGGATAGTAACAGGAGTACCGCCCTGATTAGTTCTTGTTTCTGTCCATTGGCTAGAACCACCTGAGCTTACATAGTAGAGATTGAACTGTACGTTGTAGGTACCGTCTGGTACTAAGCCACCGGTTGAGGTAAGGAGACGCCCTTGGAAGTTGAGGGTGTTGGAGGTGGCGGCGGAGACAAGACGTACGTTCAAACTAGATAAAAGCACACTGAACGGGACGAGCAAAGAGAGCAATGCGAGCACGACCCCTTTGCAGAACAGTGCACTTTTATCTAATTTGAACAAACGAAAAACAGCGTACAGAGCTCCACTGCAATGAGTGGAGGTATACGCTGTTGCATATCTGGATCGCTCTTTTCGGGCGTCCCTTCCCGTTTGTAGCATTTTTTTACCTGTTTTTATTTTCATTCTTGCTTAAAGGCTTTTTGCCTCTAAAACTTTGAATGACTTTTGTTTTGTCTTTTTTGTATTGCTAAAGACAAGCTTTATTTTGCAGTAATTGCTAACAGAGGTCAATAGAATGTGAGTACTTTTTTTATTCAACTTAAATCATATTTGTCAATTAATATAAATAGATTGTTATCGTTGTAATTATTATATAAAACACTAAAGAATAGACGTAGTTACTTAATTACTATGGAGAGATATACTAGTATATTTATTACAACATTGGTTTATAAAGCTATTCAGTTATCCACAGTTTTATTCTGGTTATAGTGGTATTCCGCTCGTCTCAAACACCGAAAGTGTCACTAACAGAGGTTTTTGCGTGTAGTTATTGTAGGCCCAGGATATAGCCTGCCCATGTATCATCACTCAATTTGGCGCTTGAGCGAATAGAGATGAGCACTTGGTTCTTTATTGTGAAAAGCGATTGCACTTGTGTTTTTTCATTTAGCCCATGAAAAACCTTCATCTCATCAATCTGTATTACATTTGTAGCCTGGAAGTTTTTTGCCATTTTTTCGAGCTCACTTGCTTGAGTATCCTTAAATGATGACGGAAGTGCTTGCTCTGTCACCTCTATCTCGACGCTGTCTATTGTGTCGCGGTAGGTATGGATGAGCTCGCCGGACGGTGTTTTTCTCGTCACTGCTTCAAGATTCTGTTTCCCTGAAGGGTAGAGAATAGAAAAAACAGGCTTTTCGTCAGTAGCACCGTCTTCTGGGAGCGACGAGGTATCCGTACTGGCACCTAAAGTATCTTTTTGTTCGTGATGATGGTTTTGATTAATCATAGCAAGAGCTAATGGAGTAATTAAAAATGCACCCAAGGCTATAGCGACATATTTTTTAGGCTGTCTGGCTATCTGACTCCGTAGCGCGTGCTTGTAGTACAAAGCTTTCTGTAAAAGATTTCTAAGAAGAGTAGATTTCCGTATTTTGACGAATGATTTAGAAATAATTTCTTTTAGTTCAGCTAAGAGCGGTGATTCATCTGGTGCAAGCTCCCATTTCTCTGGTGCCACTCTTTTTTGATTTCGCCAAATATGCCCAATGTCTGAACGACGTTCAGGAGGGGCTGTCGCAAGTCGACGCCTGATAGAGTCGCTATTCAAGCTTGGAGCTTTCCGTCTTTCGTTATTCATACTATTACTCTTCTTCCCTTTTATTCTACCCCAGTTGGAGGAGAAATACTCTCTTTTATTTACCTAATTACAGGTATGTAGCCTCCCTTTTGCATGTACAATTAGTTTTATGAAGACAAAGCTAATTCTGTTCTTAATTATCTGCTTTGCTTTTTTAGTTGGTATTTTTGTGTCACCTCATCGAGAGGGCACTCCATCAACTATCACATCCATGGGACAAGACAGCTCGCACTACCCTCTTCTTGCAAAAAGACTATTTATAGAAGACCCTAACGAGCCAATCGTGGCTTTTAGCCGTTTACGTACCCAGCTGAACGACTACTTCACTACCAACAGTCTATCTGGATCTCTTTATTTTGAGTATCTTCCAACAGGAACTTCGATAAGAATAGGGACTGACCAAAAGAGGGTGGCTGCCTCACTCATTAAACTGCCTTTCGCAATGGAGGCTTATTATGCAAGAGACAACTCCCTTATCTCTTTTGACACCCAAGTCACCATTACAAACGAGATGCTTGATTCAAACTTTGGGGAGCTCTACAAACGTGGAGCTGGAGCACAAATAAGTCTCGGCGATGCGCTTGATCTTATGCTTAAAGATTCAGATAATACCGCTCTCAACGTAGTAACAAGCCAGGTTGAGGGAGTGGTGTCGCCTGAAAATGGAGTATTTAACTTTTTGGATGCTGAGTTTGTCCAGAACGAAGACTACACCGTTTCGTTAACTCCGCGTGCTTACAGCTCGTTCCTAAAATGTCTGTACTTTAGTTGTTATCTAAATAAAGATAGCTCGCAGGAGATACTTACTAAGCTCGCAGAGTCACATATAAAGGACCGTCTTCCTGCCGGTATATCCGGTACCACTACGGTAGCCCATAAGGTAGGCAACTACTTTGATCAAGTACAGAGTGACTGTGGCATTGTTTATATACCAAAGCGAAACTACGTTATCTGCGTTATGCTTGATGGCCCTGATAACCCTGAGACAAGTAGAAAAATCGCTGCGCTTTCAAAGCTTGCTTATGACTATGTTGCTTCTTACAAATAACTAGTGTCAGGGGAGAGGACATTGGGCGTCAACACTCTGTCTACATGGAGTATCGAGAGGTTGTTGCTCACCTCCGGTAAATGTTTTTCCGTGTCGTAAACGCTTTGACGGGTCAGAAGTAAAGAAGAGCGAAAGGTCGGCAATAGTAGGACCACGATTAACATCTTCTGGATAGCCGAAAGTGCGAGAGGCATCGATACTTACGTAAAAGTAGAAGTAGCGTGCACAATTTATATTGCCTCCACTTCCGTTATAGGCAGTGTAGGCGGCAACATCTCCTAGAGTCGTATCGCCGTAGTTTGTCTCCTGGCCCCATGTTGTCATCACCGGCATCGTCGAAGAAGTTCCACAATCTTCGTTAGGATTTTGTTGGCTTGCTCCATCCGAGATATCGTGCATGCTGCGATATTTAGTCTGCCAACGCGCACCAATGGAGTTATCTATACCGTTTAAAAGCCACGATGTTGGAAAAACATCCGTATCTGTATCTATCATTCTGGAGTACATCGCAACCTGAGGTTGAGAATAAACTGCGGTTTGTATAATCCTATTAGACCCAGTCAGTGCATAGCCAGAAGGCCGGATGCCAATAGTATATGCAACACTATCTGTTGTATTTGCAACAGCGAACGCCCCAGGGTCAACACTTGCAACGGCAGATTCGAACCAAGCAGACGACGTGCTTGCGCCACCGGTACCGGTGTTAGACAGGTTGTGGACGCCACCACTGAACGAGGTTGGGTATGTTGTTACTGAGGTATAGCTTGATGCACCGGTATAGGCTATCCAGAGGGTGTTCTCGGTGCCCCACGCACCTGGGTTTAATGAAGCTGGGTTTGGGGCATTAGTAGAAGCACCACTCACCGCTGAAACTTCAACTCCCGCTGTAGTGCCTGACCATTCACCGCTTGGTATGCGATACACTTGAGCAGATGCTTCTTCCGCAGCCGATGTGACAAAGTCAACTGTTGTGGCATCTTCTGTCCCGTCGGCAACTTTTACATACACACCGCCACGGACAGCGTTGTTTTGAGCGTCACTTGCCTTTGAAGTCCAGCCAGCAGGGGTTGTTGTTGTGCCTCCGGCTGCCATATCGTTCGTAAACAATACAAGCAGTAAGTCACCGGCATCAACAGTTGCTGGCATATCCACTGGGTGTGAGGTTGCTGCTGTTGAAAACTCTTCAACAAGTCGATTTTTTACCGATGGAAAGCCACTACAGACCCCCCCTAGAGTGTAGTATTTGCCGTTTGCATATGACACACTTCCTGCGTAGCGACGGCCAGAGTATTTCACATTAGTCTCAAACCACTCACCGACACCAGTTGGATTATTCCCTGTGACAATAGTTGTGTTAGCGCTAATAGGCGTTACGAGGGTTTTTGATGCACAAGTGGTGTCATCTGTACGTCCACCAACGAGATACAAATACCCATTTGCTGCGAAGCCTTCTGCCTGGCGCAAGCGCGAGGGAAGAGCTGTTGTAAAGGTCCAAGGGTCTACGCTCCCGTCTGAATTAATTTGTGTAAATTGTGCATCATTTAAGTAGTTTGTACCGTCAAAGCCTCCAAAGGTGTAGAGATTGTTCGCATAGGCCACGACTGCGTTACCGCTTCTGGCAACATCCGGAGCTGTTGAAGAGGTCCAAGCTGAACCAATGTTTCCTCCACTAGAAGTGCTTGATAGAGTAGGACTGTAATACACGGTATTTTGCACGGTACCACCGCTGTTGATACCAGCAACTACATATAAACGATCATTCCATTCGGCTGCGCCAAACTGGCTACGAGCTGCTGGGAGACCATTCGAGGCAGTAGCCCAAGAGGCAATATTTCCTGTTGAATTGTCTGGCACAGCATAATATACGTCTGACTGTGCCGTGCCTGCATCGTTCTGACCGCCAATCCAATACAGGGTCCCACCTGCCTCGATAAGCTTGCCGTGCGCTCTTTCACCAGGTAGCGTCGCATCTGTGGTATTTGCCCAGGCTGTATCTATATTTCCATATGCATCGAGATGAGCAAACTGTGTATTATCTGTTGCATCGCTACAGTCACTCGTGGTGCTTATACAGCCACCCGCAACATAGATGTAATTGTTGTATATTGCGCTACCCGCTCCCATACGATCTGTAGCGAATAAATTCGCACCGGCACTGTAATTTACTGGAGTACCACTATCATTGTTGTAAATTTGGAATGTCTGAATAGTGCTGGTTCGTGTTGTACATCCGCCTGGAGCTGGTCCAGCAGTACAGCCCCCGATTACATAAGCGTAGGAGTTAGAGACTGCGCTTGTTAAGGCCCAACGCTTCTGAATAGTGACTGAAGATTGATCAAAAGCATCCCAGCTCCCATCGCTCACATCTATCTTTGCGAATTCAATATCTGCAATTGCGTCTGTACCATCATATCCACCCATAACATAGAGGTAGCCATTGTACCCAAATCCAGACCCGCGACGACGACCAGTTACCATTTCGTTGGTTCCTTCAACCCAGTCACTACCGCTGACTGCAACGATATTGTTACTATCATCAAATTTTGCATAGCGAACATGCGTTAAGTCCGTACCGTTTGTAGTGCTTGGCGCTGATGCGGAAAGACCACCCATGAGATAGATATAATTTGCATATACTGCTGAGGCAAATGCACCAAGACCCCCCGCAGTAGGATCGCCATCATTACCTGTAACGGTACCTATTTGCAACTGACCCGTTGTGTCGCATCCAGTGACAGTTCCAGTAGAGGTGATATTACACTTATAGACCGCTGATGAATAGCCACTACAACCAATATCTGTAATCGAACCGCTACAGCCACCAATAATGTACATATTACCTGGATTTGTTCCAGCGGAAGCAGGATTAGCACGGGCGTAAGCGAAAGTATAAGAGACTGCATCTGCAGTCATTGTTGTGCCCGTGTTGGTATCGTTATTTTGCCAGTTCCCTAAACTACCGTCGTAGTTAACGGTTGCATAGTAAATATTGCTCACACTTGGAAAACCGCCCACAATGTAAATACGATTGTTGAATACCGTTACACCAGGAGCGCCTAGTGCCAAAGGAAGTGATTGGTAACTTACACAATATGAAGCGCTATAGGTTCCGGCACAAGAACTAGGCTTTTGAAGTGTTCCGTCACTTCCTATTGCTTGGTAGGTAACACCACTTGAGAAAGTTGTACAGGCGTTATTTGTACAACCTCCCATAATGTACAGGAACCCATTGATAATAGCCGTTGCATTAAGCATGTTTCCAACGGTAGACGGCAAGCTACACCCGTAAGGCGCCGGGGTTCCTGTGCAAGGACTTGTTCCGCTCGTAACAGAGGTTGCTACGGTACTTGCCTCGCCTTCAGGATTTATAACCCCATAGTCCACATCGAGCACCGTGTTAAGGCATGCCCCAGTAAGACTATCTTGCGAGCGACAGCCTCCTAACCTATACAACCCCCCTTGCCACGCAATCATGGTATGGGCAAAGCGGTCATTGGTGAGCGTACTGATTGAGTTCCAGTTGGCAAGGCTCCCATCCGAATTAATACTAGTAAGCAGTACATCCGAGGCTATTGCCGTACAATACCCGCTTGCGTTCACGGTACTACACCCACCATTAACATAGACATATCCGCCAATTATCGTACTAAAGCTTCCTCCAACCGTCAGCCTTCCGGACACCATTGCATCGGTGGCAACCCAAGCATTCATAGTTCCGTCGCTATTTAATTTGGCGTAATCGACGTTAGCAACCGGTGTACCAGAAAATGTCGCGTCCCCGCCGAGTATATAAACGTAGCCATTGTAGACTTGTGCGGTCAGCCCATAACGATTGCCTGAAGTTGTGGTACTGAGTTGCGGTAAGCCGGAGGCTGTGAAACCTGTTAAAGTTCCATTAGGTTTAATGTCAGCAAACTGTACCGTATTGCTACTTAAGACAGTTGTACTTGTTGTTAAACCGCCAAAGAGATACATGCGGTTGTTGTAGGCAACAGCAGCAAACTGGCTACGGGCTGCGGTAAGGGCTGTGTCGCTGTACCAGTATGTAGGCGTTCCTCCTGTGGGGTGCCACAACTGCGGCTCTCCGTTTGCTCCAAGCTTTGCTATATACACAGTGGTTTGGGGTGTGCCTCCACTATTTTGCCCTCCAACCGCGTATAGGAACCCGTTATACGCAACAAGCGTTAGATTGGTAAGCGCGGTAGGTAAGTTATATGCTGAGTTTGTACACCATCCTGAGCATGCACCGGTGCCTGGGTTAGGACTCTCAATAGCGTTTGTTGATGAGTTAAATTGTGCCCAATATACACTGCTCGATATTGAGCCCGTAGCGGTGTACGAGATGACGACAACACCTTGATCACCATTCGATGCGCTTGCGGCTGACGTAGCGCCACTTCCCCCATCTGCATATCCAGCTCGATCAGTATCTGAGCTATTGCCTGGCGTCCTACCGTTCCCATCATTATTCGCATCCGTCCCAGCCACAAGCCCGGTTGGGTTAATATACGAGCTACCACCGCCACCGCCACCGCCGGTACGAGCGTTAGTACTTGTTGAACCACCGCCACCGCCACCGTAATAACCACCGCCACCGCCACCGCCTGGTGCACAAGTTGACGTGTAAGAACCGCCACCGCCACCTGAACCCAGTGTTCCGTCGCCAGATGCTGCAACGGTGGTACATGATGTAGCGATTGGTGATCCACCGCCACCACCTTGAGAAACACCTGCACGCCCAGCTGCTCCACCAGATCCTGCAGTACCTGCAGTACCACCGCCAACTTGAGTTCCACCCTGCCCGGCACCACCAGCACTTCCGGCTGTCGCCGCGTCACCGGTCGCACCACCACCAGCTCCTCCACTACCTGTTGTTCCGCCGCTATTGCCGCGTCTTCCGCCACCGCCACCACCGGCTCCAGCCTCAATGAGATACGTACTACTTCGTTTTACATAAGTCGCGGAGCCACCATTGCCTCCTCTACCATTTGCTGCGGCCTTGGCTCCACCTGCCCCGATTGTTATATCAAGTGTTTCTCCTGGGGTGGTTGCAATCACGCCTTTCGCATAGCCACCACCGCCTCCGTTACCACCGCTTCCGGTGCCACCGGTGCCTCCACCGCCTCCACCGCCTCCACCCCAGGCTTTAACTGTAATGTAATTTACTCCTGCAGGAACAGAAAAAGTACCTGTTGATGTTATAGTTGTTGTTGCAGTTGTCCCTGAGCCTATACCTCCAGCAGAATAGATGAACCCACCAGCAACTGCTGTGCCTTGCCCGTAGACAGCGCTGGTTAAGTTTGTTGTAGTTGTCCACGAATCAATTCGCGCCCCAGTTGTCTGACTTTTTTGGATAAGCTCATTTGTTACATCAAAGTCGATGTTTGTTTCGTTGTTTCCTCGCATAAGTTTTCGAGCAGTTTCAACATAAATTGTTGGGTCAATACTTAATGGGTACGACCCCGACTTTAGTCCGGATGCATGGAGAGTAAGTGTGTTACCTTCAACGCTAAACTTTGCTTTTACAGATGGAGAAATATTTTTCATAGACTTTTCAACAACAAAAGGTGCAGGTATCTTGAACAAGAAATGTGTTTTCTTAGAATTCTTACGTGCCGTATCGAGTAATTTTGCGTCCGCCTCAGAACCCGTCGTTACATTGCCCAATAATGCTGGGTCGACACCATAAACTCCCACTGAACCATCACCTTCAAGACGCATTTCGAGCCCATCTGAAAGCGAAACGTCGTACTTAAAATCAAAGCTATCCTTTGACGGTTTTTCTCGAAGAATTATGTCTTCTTTTACACCGCTCGCTTTGAGAGTGTAAACTTTTGAAGCACCTTTGCCAAGGCCATTAATTGGGTAAACTACTCTGTTCGAGTCTTTTATAGGATCCTTTAGTCCAAAAGTGGGCGTTAGTGTTATTGAGACTTTATTAACGGGATCTGTTACCGTGGTTGCGTAATTGGGAGAGCCTTCAAAGCTAGCTTCTATTTTGGGAGCGTAGCTGTCACCACTTACTTCTCCACCTGGAGTATAGCTCTGGTTGTATATGTAAGCTTCTTTTTCGCTATTGAATACAAGCTTATCCGCATAAAGTGGGATTGGCTCATCAACGAGCGGTGCGACGCTTCCCGTTAGATCATAGCTTACAATAGTCCTGGTTTTATCATAGACATCAGAGAATATACTGAACAAAATAATTATTACAAGGCCGAAAGCCACAACACGACTTGCTAGACGGTGTCTCCTCCAGAAAGAAAGGACAGTGAGGTACCCCATTCGCAACGTTGTGCGCAAAAAATCAGAGGTACTATACTTCTTTAATCTCTCTGTTTCTTGCGCGCTCAACTTTGGTATGTTTTTGCGCGCTACACGACCCCACAACTGCTTGTGTATTTTTACCCCCATGGATAGCTAAAAGTATAGCAAAAACATAAGCAAAACAACAGAGGCTACAAGCCAGAAATGTACCTTATCTACCAGTTGTTGTGAAGCTTAGGGTTGAAACATAGGCATTGGCGTTTGAATTTGCCTTTAGATTTATCTTGAAGATAACGAAGTTACTTGCGCTTGAGCTTGAGAAGCTACAGCCAGTTGCCTCATTTCCGTTAACTCCGTACGTGTACCAAGTATTAGCAGACCCGCCACCGCCTGTGATGACGTTTGTTTCACCGCTTCCACATTGTGTTACAGCTGAACCCGTACTCTTAAACATTTCGTAAGTTACGGATGCGTTAGAGGTGTTGTCAACGCGAGCGGTAAGCTGTACTGTATCGTCACTTGAAAAGCCGTTAAAGGTTGCCGGCAACTGATAAGTGACGTAAATACTATATGTTTGTGAGGTTGCCTGTGGGCTTGTCCACTTGTAGTAGTTCTTGGCTTGACCAGTAGAACATAGGGTAGAATTAACAGATAGTGCTGTATCGTTTGAGCAGAAGTCCGCGGTCATGGTACCAACACCAGTACCGTTCAAAACGGCACCTGCGTATTCAGGGTTAAGGTTAACAATGTTGTCTGGTGCAGCACCACAAGCTCCCCAGCCGTCTGCTTCGTAGCACTGGATACGCCCTGTAGTAGTGTCAAAGTACATTGAACCAAGATATGCGTTGTTGTTGTCTGCGATTGGTGCTCCTGCAGAACGGTCAAGGGTGAACAAAGTAGTTGGCCCACCCTTATTTCCACCGCCTACTTGTACGTTGGAAGAGTTGTTGGTGTTTAGCGTGATAGACAAAGCATCAACGTAGAATACACGACCACTTGCAGATCCTTGATAGATTACAAGATCAGGATCAGATATACCAGAGCCTGGGGTAAGGATGATACAAGTAATCTTTGTCCAGGAAGAAGTTGATACGGTTTGCGTATTGTAATCAGTACATCTTTGTGCCGCCGAAGGGATCGTTGACCCACCGGCCGGCAAGAACCCAACGGTAATATCACTAAAGGCTGTTGAACTCTTAGCGTAGAAACTAACGAGGTACTGGGTATTTACTGATGGCGTAATAGACATATTGTTTCGAACACCTTCGCCAGCACCACCCGATCCACTAGTTGTGGTCGTAGCAACAGATCCACTGGTGTTGTAAATAGTTGTCGTTTCTCGAGCAACTGCTGAGGTACCTGTACCACCGTCAGCATCATACGCTTGCCAGTTAGTGCCAAGTGCTACGTCTACATCACCATCGACTGCATGGTTAACGTCTGCGCTCACAGTGACGCTGAGGTTATCGATATAGAAGTCGTGCTCAACAGCATCGCTATGGCGAATAATAATTGCGTTAGACGCACCCACGCTGGTTGCTGTAAAGCTACAGTCAATACGCGTCCAAGTGCTGTACGTAGCAGTGCTTCCACTTGCACAGGTTGCGGTTGTAGAAGTTCCATCAGAAGAGTAAATGGTGTCAAGTGTTGTAAATGCTACAGTACTTGAGGTATGGCGTACTGTATATGAAACTTTATACTTAAGATTTGCTGTCAAAGTAGTTGAAAGTGTATTTTTTGCCCCGGTGTTTGCAGTTGATGTAGTGTCTACAAATGTGGAGCCTGCACCAGTAGCAATGTTATCGCCAGCTGTTGTGTAGCGACTAACGGTACCTCCGGCAGGTGCCGCAGCCCACATAGTGAAGGAGGAGCTTTCTGCACCACCATTGTTTGCATACTCGGCTGCGTTGTTATTGACGGTAAATAGGTTAGAACCTATAGAAGTCTGTACTTCGAGTAATCCACCGGTGATTGCTGTCGTACCATCGTTACGGATAGTCAAGCCACCGGTACCTGTTGAAGATAGCACTATTTCGGCACCACCTGCAGATGTTGCGGTGTTGTTATAAGCTGCCTGTAAGTCCGTAGAGCTTGACGCACCAGCTGCGGTCCAATCTGAACCGTTCCAGTACATTGTTGCTGTTGAGGCAGGCTTTAGTGTGATAGATAATGCCGTACCTACTGTATTCGCAGCGAGAGTAATATCAAGACTTCCTGAGTTTGTAATATAGATAACACGACCGGTAGTTGTGATCGTTGGATCTGGTAAGGTGGCTACCCATCCTGCAGCATTCCCACTAATTAAGATTGAGCCGTAGGTATCCACATTTGCCTGAGTGATGGAGGCATTAGCTGTAAAGTTCTGCACGGCAGCTGCACTATATGTGGTTGTATCCATTACTATGAGTCCTTTAACACCTGTGCTATACCCCGTTCCACCGGCAATTACTACGTTTCCACCATTTGCACTTGCACTTGCACCATTCGCGCTACCGCCCTGAAGAGTAAGTACGCCACCAGCTGATCCTACACCCGTAGCAGATGCACTGCCAGCCTGTACAGTAAGGTTTGTTCCAGCTGTAGCTGCCGCTGTACGGGTCTGAACGCCCAGTGTGCGAGTACCAGTAAGTTCTTGGAAGATAATGTTTCCACCCGAAGAAAGTGCCGTTGCCGTACCTGCGTTTAATGTAAGCGCTGCACCTGTTGTGAGGCTGGTTGCAGTGATATTTAAGGCAGTGCCGGTAGTAAGTGCTGTGCCAGATATGTTTGCCACCGTTCCTGCTGTGGTACTGTTTGCTGCGACATTGAGAAGACCCGCATTTGAAGTGCTTGTGTAGTTACCTGTTGCATTCAACGAAACGATACCGTTTGTTGCGACAGCGCCTGTAGTAGCGGTGGTAAAGTATGCGAGTGAGCCAGAAGTGAGACCAGTGCCAGTTGATGACACATAGAGTGCCTGGCCTGTAGTGAGAGCGTTAGCCTGAATGTTTTGAACTGTACCAGCCGTGGTTGAATTAGCTTGGATGCTTACAAAACCGACATTTGAGGTACTTGTATAGTTACCACTTGCCTGGAAGCTAATAGCGCCATTTGTTGCGACAGCGCCTGTAGTAGCGGAACTTGCAAATATTAGCGAGCCAGAAGTGAGACCAGTGCCAGTTGAGGTAACTCGTAGAGCGTTACCCGTAGTGAGAGCGTTACCAGTAATGTTCTGGATGGTACCTGCGACAGTACTGTTAGCAGCTACGTTAAGCAGGCCGACGTTAGAAGTACTTGTGTAGTTACCTGTTGCGTTAAGAGAGAAGATACCATTTGTTGCCACCGCACCAGTGGTTGCCGTCGTGCCATAGAAAAGTGAACCAGAGGTTATGCCCGTGCTAGTTGAACCTAGGTAGAGACCTACACCTGTAGTAAGTGCGTTCCCGTTAATATTTTGGATAGTTCCAGCGGTAGTACTGTTTGCTTGCACGCTGAGAAGGCCAACATTTGAAGTGCTTGTGTAGTTACCTGTTGCGCTAAATTGAATTGCACCATTTGTTGCCACCGCACCAGTAGTTGCCGTGCTTACTCGCAGTAGTGACCCCGTGGTAAGACCTGTGCCGGTGCTGTTTATATTGACTGCGTTGCCTGTTGTAAGTGAATTTGAAGTAACATTCAAGGCATTTCCTGCGCTGGTGTTTACGCTCGTAAGATTTAGAAGGTTTCCTGCTCCAGTCGTAGAAGACCCTGTAAAGTCTATGAAGTTACCAGTAAACCCTGTACTTGTTCCTGATTGTGTCACTTTAAGAGCAGTTGATGATACTTGGCTTGCATTTGTTGAAGTAATAACAAGGCCATCTGCTACAGCACTCTGGCTAATTGTAGCTGCGGTAGCTGCGCCAGCCTGAACAACACTAAGTGCCGTTGCTGCTGTGCCTGATGTACCATTTACTGTAAGCGCTACGGTGCTGTTTGCAGTAGGAGTTATTGTCGTAGCACCAGTAGAAGCAACCTGGAAGAGTTCGCCACTTCCCACAGTGAGAAGTGATGCTGGTGAAGTATCACCTAGACCAAAGTTACCGGCCATATAGCTTTGAGCTGCGGAATCGCTGTAGAGAGCATAGTTAGAGCCACCTGCTGAACCGCTGGTAATATACAAACCACGGTTAGAAGTTGTTCCTGCGCCTGAGCCGTCTGGAACTGCAAGATAAATCCCTCTGTTAGAAACAGTTCCCCCAGACCCACCTGCAGCCGTAATAGATTCAACTCGCAAGCCAATATTTGTAAGAGTTCCTGATGTGTTACCGCTGTTAGCGCTTGGGTTAGCAATCTGAATACCATAGTAGTTCGTAAACTTGTTCGTTCCAGCGATAGTTGGCGCAGCTATCTCGATACCTTTTGCAGTTCCAACGGTACCAGTATAGCCAGCTGCGGTGCTTACTCGTAGGTATCCTGCTGTTGCATTGACATTTATCGCACTGCTGTCGAGGCTGACAATGTTATTGAAACCAAAGACGCCAGTAGTAGTGGCTCCAGGATTATATACAACCTGGTTATTCAAGCCAGTCTGGGATGTATTGTTAGAGCTCAGTGTCTGACCAAAATAGTTTGCAGAGCCGGCTCCACTCACCGCGCCACTTGTTGAAAAGCTTCCGACTACTTCTAGGGTAGTTCCTGGGTTGATCGTTCCAATACCGACTTCGTTTGAGGAGGCATCGACAAATAAGGTAGTAGTGTCTACAGTTACGTTGCCGCCGTCAGCAACGGTAAGAACTGAGACGCCGCCATCCTGGAGGTTAAGGATGTTGCCGGTTGAACCGTCGTTATTTACCGTGAGCGCGACATTCGTACCACCATTTGCAGTAATTGTAGTATTACCGCCGTCAGCAACGGTAAGAACTGAGACGCCGCCATCCTGGAGGTTAAGGATGCTCCCCGAGCTAGTGCTGTTGATATTCAACGCTGTCGCTGCCCCACCCTGCACAATACTGACTGCGGTTGCAGCGGTACCACTTGTGCCGTTGACAGTGAGCCCTACAACACTGTTAGCAGTAGGAGTAATAGTGTTGTCTGCCGTTGTCGTAGGAACTTGCATGAGGTAACCACCAGATGCAGGATTAACGGTAAGGGTACCACTGGTTGGAAGAGTGAGTGCTGTTGCACCTGTTGTCGTGAAGAAGAGAGTGTTGCCTGCAGTGCTCAATGGAACAACGCCTGAGTTGTTCTGGAAAGTAATGGTTCGATCTGCTGTTGGGTCCGTAATGTCGAAGGTTGTTTCGTTTGTGTCATTAGTTGCACCATCAAAGACAAGTGCTGAGGCACCTTGGATAGCAGCAGTGACTGTAAGGTTGTCAGTGATAGCATTGCCAATAGCAGTGTTACCGTTGACGGTAAGGTCAGCAGTGAGAGTAACAACACCAGTGACGTCAAGTGTGCCACCAACTGTTTGGTTGCCTGCAACTGCAAGCGTACCAGAACCAAGGAAGTTAAAGCTTGGGTTAGTGGTAGCATTACCGAAGCTGATGTTCTCTGAGCTATTGGTAGTATTTACGTTGATGTAGTTGTTGGTGCCTTCTTGAAGGTCAAAGGCATTAGCAAGGTTGTCTGCGGTTGTTGTAGTTATAGTTGATGCACTCTGAAGAGCGATAGCACCAGCAAGTGAGTTACCAATGTTTACTGCACCAGTCGAAGTACCGGTGTTGATGTTAGTAGTAAAGTTACTTGATGCGTTGATGCTAGTGGTAGCTCCTGAGATGGTGGCGCCAAGGTTGGCGGTCAGAAGACCAGCTGTGGTAAGCGTACCAGTAAAGTTAGCGCTTGAACTAATAGTTTGCCCGTTAATAAGACCGCTCGTAATAGTTCCTGTTGTAGTTAAGTTCCCGGCCTGGAAGTTAGGATTAGTCACTCCGTTTACAGGGCGGATATTTACTCCCACTTGTCCGCTTGCACCTGCGCCTTTTGCGGTTGTAGCAATACCAATAATGCCTGTTGTTGCATCATTGTCAGTCATAACCTGACCAGCGACCGTAGAGGTGACAAGCTGATCACCAATTGCTACAGCCGCGCTCGTGGCTGTTACCAGGTAGTTACCGCTGATGTAAATTGCGGCCGTTGAGCCAGAGGCGGTCGTGCTAGAAGCGACACCAAAGACTCGGGTATCCCTAGCGGTAGTAGTTGTTATTGCCTTTGACGCGCCTCCATCATTTGCCATGACAACTACGTCATACTGAGTTACGCCACCAGTACCAACACTGTAATTCTTAGAGAGACCACCGCTGCCAGTCCCGCTAAAGATGTTGAGGTTTGTAGCCCCAAGTGTACCAAGGCTCGAGACGGTAACATAGTTGCCACCTACACTGCTCTGGACTTCAAGAATATTTGCTGATTGACTCGCAACCGCTTGGATAACTAGACCCTTATTTGTTGTTGCCCCTGTTGAGATGGTTGCCTGTGCAAGAGGATCTGCAGTAGTTAGTGTGTTTACTGCTAGCTTTCCGTTAAACTGACCCAACCCAGTAAAGGTCGCTGTACCACTACCTAAGAAGCTATATGTTGGGTTAGTGGTAGCATTACCGAAGCTGATGTTCTCTGAGCTATTGGTAGTATTTACGTTGATGTAGTTGTTGGTGCCTTCTTGAAGGTCAAAGGCATTAGCAAGGTTGTCTGCGGTTGTTGTAGTTATAGTTGATGCACTCTGAAGAGCGATAGCACCAGCAAGTGAGTTACCAATGTTTACTGCACCAGTCGAAGTACCGGTGTTGATGTTAGTAGTAAAGTTACTTGATGCGTTGATGCTAGTGGTAGCTCCTGAGATGGTGGCGCCAAGGTTGGCGGTCAGAAGTTGGCTAACAGTGAATGCACCTGCGTTAGTGGTGGTGATGCCAGACTTACCAAGCGTAATAGCTGATGCTGTCGAGGTACCCACTGATAGGGTACCACTGATACTGTCAAGGAGTGGAGTTGTAAGACTCGTATTAGCACGGCCTGTTCCGGAAATACGGAAGTCGGCAGATTGATCGGAGCTACTTTGGTTCTGAATGTAGCTTGCACTTCCTCCGTCAACTCCTGCGTTTGTCCAAGCGCTACCATTCCACACAAATGTAGCAGTAGAGTTAGCGGCCATAATGAAGGATATTCCGCCAGACGGAGAGATAGTAAAGTTATTTGAACCACTTACTGCAGTTACATAAATAATGCGACCAACCGTGGTGTTGCCAGGAGACGGAAGGGCGATAGTAAGGCTCCCTGCGGTTGCATTAACAGGGATTGTACTATTGCCATCAACTACCGATTGAGAGATCGTACCGTTTACAGCAAAAGTTTGCGTAGAGGCTGCAGTATAAACAGGGGTGTCAATTTCAACAATGCCCGGTACACCCGTTCCTGTACCGTTACCACCTCTAAGTGTAACGTTACCACCGTTTGCATTCCCCGTACCAGCAGCGACACCACCTTGCAACAAGAGATTACCTCCACTGAATGCTGATGCTCCACTACCAGCAGCACCGGCAGTTATAGACAAATCGTTCCCGGCACTGTTAGTGCTACGTGTTGCAACGCTTACTGCACGCGAAGCACCTTCTGCAAAGCTCAGGTTACCACCGAAAGTAGCGTTTGCATCCCCTGTAACTTGAAATGCTGTCGTCGTATTGTTGCCTGTTGTCACTTTAAATGCAAATTGGCTAGAGCTGGATGATTGGACGTCTATCGAGAGACCGTTTGCGGATGAATTTGTTGCATCAAGCGTTGCTAGGTTGCCAGTCCCTGCTCCATTGACCTTTAATACTGCACCTGAAGCGG
The DNA here is from genome assembly GCA_964536485.1 of uncultured Candidatus Saccharibacteria bacterium. GTDB lineage: Bacteria > Patescibacteriota > Saccharimonadia > Saccharimonadales > SZUA-47 > JAGQMY01. The sequence continues at coordinate 25,881 of CAZHXX010000009.1, read as the reverse complement.
TCGCATAATTCTGACTGAGATTAAGAATACTGGAGCTATCCGTACAAGTACCTTGTGTCTGGGTACAAGTTGACTGGAAATTAACAAGGTCACCAGTAATGTTGTAGATAGATGACGCACCATTAGTGACAGAACTTCGAGCGATGTTAACATAGCGACCCGACTCGTTTCGTGTTGCGGCGGCAGTCATGGTGCGAGTTGGTGATATATCTATAATATTTCCTGTGTAGTCAGCACTAATCGCAGTGGCGGCAGTCGTTACGCGTAACGCAGATGCCGTCGTGGCGCCGTTTGGAATTGCCGCAATAACCGCAGCTCCAGATGTTAAAGCTGTTGCGCTAAGCGCCGAACCTGTAGTAACAGTATTAGCGTTAAGTCCAGTACCTGTTGTGGTTGCCAAAGTGATGCTGTTGCCACCCGTCAAAGACGTAAAGCTGATACCTGTTCCCGCGGTTGCAGCCTGCGTGATGTTAAGTACGGCTGCGGTGGAGGCAGTATCTGAGTTGTTTAGTTGCAGTAGTCCTGAACTGTTATTATTTGTTGCATCGTTGGCTTGAGATAAGGTCATAAGGTAAGCTGCTCGCGCACCTGCAGTTAAGTTTGAGCTAACTGTAAGTGTTCCCGTATTTGCTAGAGAGTAGGTATTTGCACCAGTACTTGTAACACTTAAATTACCTGTCACACTCGTGTCTTTGTTAAGTGCTATAGCTGTAGCGTTTGTCTGCCCAATGTTAAGTGTCGCTGCTGTTGCCGTGTCAAAACTTGGGGCTAGGAAACTAGTGCTTGCACGTCCACTACCACTAATATAGAAGTTCGCTGTCTGCGCAGAAGCATTTTGGTTGATGATACCATTTGCATCGGCACCAGCAAACTGCCAGCTGTCACCACTGCTCGTATTGCTCCATATAAGGGTCGCTGTCGTACCAGGGTTAACAAGTGTTGTACCAAGAGTGAAGCTTGCGCTTCCGACATTAGATAGATAAAGGATTCTTCCATAAGTTGAACTTGCTGTAGGAGTAGGTATTGTAAGAGTTTGGTTATTACTATTCTGATTTATGCTAATGCTCGTGTATATGTCAACCGTTGTTGCTGCAGTACCAATACTAGATGTACCGCCGGTAAAGTTGCCAAGGGCTAGAGTTGTGTTTACTGTCGCACCATTATTTGTAAAGAGCCCAACCCCTGCACCGGTCCCAACTGTGAGATTTGTATTTGCTGTTAAGGTTCCGGATACAGCCAAAGTGCTACCGAATGTCTTTGCACCTGCGAAGGTCTGAGAGCCGGTACTAACAAGTCCTGGGTATGTTGCATCTGCTGACTGGAGGTAGATTGCATTGCTTGCGATAACTGCACCATCGGCACTCTTTGTCTGGCTATCTAGTGTACCGACAACATTCACGACACTTCCGCTTAGAGAAACTGTTGTAACCCAAGAAGATCCGTTCCAGATAAACGCGTTGCTTGCGCCAGATGCGATCACACTTCCATACATAGTAAAGCTTGCGCTACCTACGTTGTTGACGTAGACAATTCGGCCTGCAGTAGTAGTGGTAGGCGCTGGAAGCGTTAGTGTTTGAGAAGCGGTTGTTTGATTAACGTTAAATGTTGTTGCGCTGTTTACTGTAGCGGCCGCCGTGCCAATAGCACCACCACCAGCAACATTACTTATTGCAACTGCTGTGTTAAGCGTCGCACCGGCGTTTGTTAGTGTATCTCCATTTGTTACCGTTAGACCGCCACTTGCGGTAATAAGCCCCGTAACGCCTAGGGTTCCGCCTATTGTCGCATCATTTGTCACCGATAAGGCCGTTCCCGCACCGGTGACAGCCAAAGACCCCTGGACCGTAGTGGTTACGCCTGACTGCCCTATGAGAATCGAGCTTGGCGCATTTGTGCCAGCACCCAAACTTATCCCTCCTGCTGTTCCTGTAGCACTCCCCACATCGATAGTGATACTGCCTGAGTTGCTGGTAGCTCCAAGAGCATTTCCTGTGGTGATACTAATACCATCTGAGTTAGTTGAAGCCGCATTAGTGCTACTTGATGCAACGTTTGATGCACGGAGAGCATATGGCACTGCAGTGAGTTTAAAGCGAGGAGTCATTTCTGAATCTGCTGGCGTACAAGAACCAAAGGCACATGAACCAGTGCCACGTACTGTCATACCTAGGTAGAGATCTTCTGACCAGTCAATGTTTGTTGGGAAGGTAGTCACTTCACCAAGATAGACAGAGTAGTAACCATTTTGGATAGTAACTGGAGTACCACCTTGGTTGGTTCTTGTTTCTGTCCAGAGACTAGAACCACCAGAACTGACGTAGTAGAGATTGAACTGAACGTTATAGGTACCGTCTGGTACTAAGCCACCTGTTGAGGTAAGGAGACGTCCTTGGAAGTTGAGGGTGTTGGAGGTGGCGGCGGAGACTTGCTCGTTACCAAGCTGGACCGTACCGATAAATAATGATGCGCTCATTAATAAGACACCAAGCAAGCTCAATGCTCGGGCGCATGAGATTGAGCTTGCACGATGTCTTATACGTGCTGAAAAACCAGTCCAAAGCCGACTCAGCGCTCGGGCGCATGAGGCTGAGTCGGCACTAGACTGGTTCGTAAAATTCTTGTAAGTATCAAAAGAGCTCAGCAACCGGGCGCATGGTGCTGAGCTCTTTAAATACTTACAAATCCCAGAAATGACAGCAAGGGATAGCATAGCCATCCCTTGCGTACCATTAATAATAAGTACGTGTTTGTGTTTTTTTGTAAATTTATTTTTCATGTGTTGCTTATTTTTTTATAGCAACACAGAAGTCAGAAAACTGCGAGATTTTCCGACACTGCGCCCGTCTTTGGTGCTTTTTACACCTTAGACTTCATTAGTGTACAACAAATGTGTTCAGCATATCAACAAGATAATGCTTAAAAATTACTAGTTTTCCACAATTAAAAATGCGCCCTCACCTTGAGGACGCATTTTTAATTTTTTAGTAATTTTACTGTTTATTTAATTGCTGTAATCTTGATCTTGCTTAGTGCCTGTCTGTGACCTCGGCGGGTCTGTACACGCTTTTTTGCCTTGTAGCGCAAAGCAACTACTTTGTCACCTTGCAGGCTTTCTAGGACCTGTGCGGAGACTTTTAATGACTGTAGCTTCTTTGCGTCGAGGATAGAATTATCACCATCAACAATCATGACTGGTGTGAATTCAACCTTCTTTTCATCGCCAAGTGAATTGACAGTGATTTCATCACCTTCTGCGACGAGGTGTTGCACGCCACCGCACATAATAACTGCTTTCTTCATACTTAAAATTCTTTCATTGAGTTAGTTCATGCCATTTTAGCATGTTGACCCCTGTTTGTAAAGTACTCACTACGACTACTACATCGTAGTCTTATTCAATGCCAACTCTAGCGAAGCTCCTTCGATGGTTCTCTCGACTACATACATTTTATTTTTACTTTCAGTTAGTTCACTACTACTTATAAGAGATGCAGCCAAAGTTTGAGAGGAAATGTATTCTTCCCACTCCTTTATTGCCTGCTTCATAGTGGCGTCGTCCGTACTTAGATAGAGATCAATACGATCATCGACTTGCAAGCCAGCATCTTTTCGTGCTTGCTGGACAGCCCGGACCACTTCTCGAGCGAGCCCTTCTGCTTTAAGTTCTTCTGTAATCTTAGTATCGAGCTCATATAACTCCTTGCCTTTGCTGTCCCAAAGTACCCGCTTAACATTGATCTCTTCTTCAATAATGTGCAAGTAGTGTTCCTTTTCTGGACCAAGATCTGGTGCGCCACTTACCTTTATACTTGCAAGTGGCTGTCGAATCTTAACCCCATGTCGAGAACGTAGTGCTAAACCTTCATTTACTGCGCGTCTTACTGCATCCATCTCAACAACTACACGTTCGTTCACGTGCCCAACTTTTGGCCAGTCACTCAAATGCACTGATTTTAAGCCTGTGAGATTTTTGTACAGCTCTTCTGCCAAAAATGGTGTGAATGGTGCCATCACATGTGCGAGCTGTACCAGTACATAGTGCAACGTTTTGTACGCCTTTTGTTTATCTTCGTCATCATCCGATTTCCAGAAACGCTTACGCGAACGTCGCACATACCAATTACTAAGCTCGTCAATAAAGGGTAGAATTGCACGAGTTGCCATCTGTAAATCATACCTTTTTGTTGCTGTTTCGACATCATTTATAAGTGTGTGAATTTTAGACATAATCCATATGTCTAGGACACTTTCGCACAGCTCACTGTGATCGTCTATCGTGCCATTCCACTCCCAGCCATCAACCTCTGCGTACATAGTAAAGAAGTCGTATACGTTCCACACCATGGCAAGTTTACGGGATATATCGGCCACATCTTTATCGATAAGTGAAAAGTCTTCGCCATTCATGAGTGATGAGCTAACAAATAAGAAGCGTAATGCGTCAGCACTGTAAGTGTCCATAACCTCATTCGGGTCGGTGTAGTTGCCGAAGCTCTTACTCATTTTACGGCCATCATTGCCAGCCATCGTACCTGTTGCTATAACGTTTTTAAACGAAGAAGTCCCAAACAAGCCAACACTTACTACATGCATGTAGTAAAACCAAGCTCGAGCTTGAGCAATATACTCGACAATGAAATCTGCGGGGTAGTTTTGTTCGAATTTTTGCACGTTCTCGAACGGATAATGGAACTGTGCAAACGGCATACTGCCAGACTCAAACCAACAGTCCATTACCTTATCTATTCTCTTGTAAGTGACGTTTTTTATTGTGAATGTCACATCATCTATCCACGGACGATGGTAGTCTTCTAACTCTATTCCTGAGAGTTCTTTAAGCTCAGCGTAACTACCAACTACTCGTATATGCTCCTTACCGTCTTTGTCAGTCCCCTTCCAGACCGGCATAGCTGTAGCCCAAAAACGATCCCGACTAAGGTTCCAGTCTGGAGCTGATTGTACTGTCTTTTCAAAGCGACCGTGCTTAATGTGCTCTGGGTGCCAGCTGATACTTCCATTCTGCTCAAGCATTTCCTCTCTCTGTCCGTCGATATCCATAAACCAGCTTGGAACTGCGCGGTACATGAGTTTTGTATTACATCTGAAACAGTGAGGGTAACTATGCTTAATATATTCAATCTTGAGCGCCCTGCCATCCGCAAGGATGTCCTTTGCTATCTGCTTGTTTGACTCCCAGACATTTTGGCCTTTCCAGGCACCTAAGGTAAAGAAGCCATTCTCATCTGTCGACATCACCCAAGGAATATCATTTTGCTTTGCAAGCACATAGTCATCTTCGCCATAAGCAGGGGACTCATGAGCAATCCCCGTACCATCTTCGTCTGTCACAAAGTCTGCATGCCAAACCTTAAAGGCATTTTTGTGTTTAAGCTCTAAGCTAAACGGCTGTTCATATGAGAGACCAACGAGGGTCTCACCCTTGATCGTCTTCAAAATCTTGTACTCAAGTGGCTGATGCTTTTCGTCTGTCATAACCTTCTCAACAAGTTTCTCTGCCATGATAAGTGTTTGGTTTTTGTGCACTAGTTCAACATACTTTATTGACTTATTTACAGCAATAGCACTGTTAGAAGGGAGTGTCCAGGGTGTTGTTGTCCACGCAACAATATATCTTTCTGAACCGTCTAGTAATTTAAATTTTACATAGATGCTCGGATCGGTATCATCCTGGTAACTATTATCCATTGCGATCTCGGCCTTTGAAAGTGGTGTCGCATCACGAGTACAATACATGAGCACCTTCTCGCCCTCATAAATTTTGCCTTTTTCGTAGAGCGTCTTAAACGCCCACCAAACAGACTCCATGTATTCTTTGTCCATGGTTTTGTATGCACCACGAAAATCTACCCAGCGTCCAATTCTATCTATCGTGTCTTCCCAGAGATTTCCTGTCTGGACCATGTTGTCTCGACAGGTGGTGATATACTCCTCTAGACTTATTTTTGTGCCAATGTCTCGACGGTCTTTAATGCCCAGCTTTTTTTCAGTAAAGACTTCGGCTGGCAAGCCATGACAATCCCAACCCCAAACCCGTTCAACTCTTTTGCCTTGCATAGTCCAGAAACGAGGAACAACATCCTTTACAACTGAACTAAGCAACGTTCCGTGATGAGGAACTCCAGTTATAAAAGGAGGACCATCATAAAAAACATACTTATTTTGTTCAGACCTCTGCGAGACTGACTCTTCAAAAATTTTGTTCTTTTTCCAATATGCAACAATATCCTTTTCGTATTCGCTTGCTTTACGCCGGTTTCCTGAAGTAAATTTCATCTACATGCACTCCTTTTAAAAATAAAAAATCTCAGCTTTTGTTCGCTGAGAGTCAACCATTACATGGGAGACGGTACCATCTCGTGCTTTTACTTAATTCATCCAATTACGGCTGGAACCGTAGAGTTCTACTGATAGCTATTGCTACTTTCTTCTCTAAGCTAGGTGAGTGATAGTCACTTTTCTGCATAATTACAGAGCGCTTATAGTGCTATTTTACACTGGTGTGGCTTGTATTTCAACGACCGAGCCTGCAACCTCGTCTATGAGCGGAAGAGGAAGCCCTTCCCAGAGGCCTAAAACTCGTCCATCAAACCCAGTTGCAATGAGCGCTGGATAATTCATAATTCCGTAAAGACTTGCTTCTGCAGCGCCCTCTCTTGTGTCTAAATCTAATTCTTGGATAACTTTATCAGGGTAGCGACGCCTAAACATTTCTATAAATTCATACATTGGACGTGCTTGTTCGCTATTTGTACGGTATAAGGCCACCAATCTCATACAAAAAGTGTAACACTTTTTGATGGAGAGAAGAAATATAGAAAATGGGTCACAAGAAACAACCTGCTAATGTATTTAAGGCTGTCTACTTAAGCGCTAGCAAAGATTGCATACCTTTGTTAGTTCTCAAGTTTAGTGGGAGGTGAGCAGCCGGAGCACCGGATTTACTCCGGTGCCCCGAGCGATGAGAGGAGGAGTCACCTCCTCTCATATGCATCAGCTACAACCAGTAGTTGAACCGCAGGTGGTGCACACATAACAACTCCCTGCCTTTTGCGTCTGATTGCCACAGTTGTAGCACATTGGTGCGCTTGAAGCTGAGTGCGTTGCACTTGGCTTTGGTGCTGTGCTCTGCACGACAGCTGGTGCCTGCTGTTTTGGCAACTCTACTGGAAGTGGCACTTGTACTTGTGGGGTCGTCGTAACGACTGGAACTTCTACGAGGCTAGTTTGTTCAACGGGCATATCGTCGATTGAGGCAAGCCCTAGTTCTAGTCTGTCATCAAAACTTAAGTAATTTAGTGCAAGCCGACGGAAGATATAGTCAACGAGTGAAGTTGCTGTACGAATATCTGAGTCATCCGTGATGCCCGATGGTGCAAAAGATATGCTTGTCATACCCTTTACATACACCTTAAGCGACACTCCGTGCTGGAGACCATAGCTGACTGAGCGAGCGAATGAGTCCATAAGCCCTGAAAGAGTTGATCCCATTTTGGCAACATCTATAAATAGCTCCCCTGGGCGACCGTCCTCATACTCACCGACAATTAGATAGCCGTGACAATCTGCAACAGTGAACGAGAACGTCTTTGAGTTACGAACTTTTGGCAATGGCTGACGAGTAGCTACTCCGCCAGTAAGTACTGGGTTGGCAACTAACTGTGTAGCTGGGGCTTCTTCTTCAGCCTTCTCTTCTGACCCAGCTTTCTTCGCCATAGAAAGTGGTTGCGCAACCTTACAGTTATCACGGTAGATTGCGACTGCCTTTAGACCAAGCTTCCAGGAGTCAAGATGCAGTTGCTCAATATCCTCTACGGTTGCTGTCTCTGGCATGTTTACTGTCTTGCTGATTGCACCAGAGATGAACGGCTGTACAGCACCCATCATTTTGACATGGCCAAGGTAATGAATAGCGTTGTCTCCCATAGAACAGGCAAATACATTTACGTGTTCTTGCTTGAGGTGTGGTGCTCCAAGAATAGTTTTTTCTGTATCAATGTAGCTTACAATGTCGTCTACCTGTTGTTTTGTGTAACCAAGCACTGAAAGAGCTCGAGGAACTGTCTGGTTAACGATACTCATCGTACCGCCACCTACAAGTTTTTTGTGCTTTACGAGCCCAAGATCTGGCTCGATACCAGTCGTGTCACAGTCCATCATGAGACCAATCGTCCCCGTTGGCGCAAGAACACTTGCTTGCGAATTACGTACCCCATAGCGCTTAGCAAGCTCGACAGCATTGTCCCAGGCCTCTGAAGCTGCACTAAGAAGTTCTTCTGATACTAGCGTTGCATCAATGTGAGCAACTGCATCACGATGCATCTCGAGCACGTGTTGCATATTTGCTTTGTCTTTTTGGTAGCCTGCAAATGGACCAACTCTATGAGCAATTTTTGCACTTGTTGCATAGCTATGACCTGTCAGTAAAGCTGTAATAGCAGCTGCCTGTGCACGGCCTTCAGCTGAATCGTATGGTAACCCTTGTGCCATAAGAAGAGCGCCGAGGTTAGCGTATCCAATACCAAGCTCTCTATATGCTTTAGCGTTCTTGCCAATACTTACCGTTGGGTATTCTGAATAACCCACAAGTATTTCCTGTGCGGTAAAGATGAGCTCGGTCGTGTGCTTAAAAGCGTCAGTATCGAATGTGCCATCGTCGCGCAAGAACTTAAGCAAGTTGAGGCTTGCAAGGTTACATGCTGAGTTATCTAGGTGCATGTACTCCGAACATGGGTTTGAGCCATTGATACGACCCGCGTTTGGTGTTGTGTGCCACTTATTAATAGTTGTGTCGAACTGAAGGCCTGGATCCGCACACTCCCATGAGGCTTCTGCAATCTGCCTCCAGAGGTGTCGAGCTTTCATGGTCTTCAGCGCCTTCCCTGTCGTCACTGCACGCAAATCCCAATCTTCGTCATTTACAACTGCTTGCATGAATTCATCTGTGACACGCACTGAATTGTTAGCGTTTTGGTACTGGATTGAGAAGGAATCTTTGCCGTCGAGGTCCATGTCAAAACCATTGTCACGCAACACTCGAGCTTTGCGCTCTTCTTTTGCCTTGCACCAGATAAACTCTTCGACATCTGGGTGGTCAATGTTTAGAATGACCATTTTAGCGGCGCGTCGGGTCTTGCCACCACTCTTGATTGCACCTGCTGAGCTATCCGCACCGCGCATAAAGCTCAGTGGGCCTGAAGCTGTTCCGCCACTCTTGCTAAGACCTTCGGCAGAAGAGCGGATAACGCTAAGGTTAATACCAGAACCAGAGCCACCCTTAAAGATCATTCCTTCTTCTGTGTACCAGTTAAGAATTGAGGTCATCGTGTCTTCGATGCCAAGGATAAAACATGCGCTTGCCTGCTGTGCACGCTCTGCTGCGCCAATGTTAAACCATACCGGAGAGTTGAAGGCTGCTCGTTGCGTCGCAAGGATAAACTTTAATTCTTCACGGAAAGTTTCCGCTTCTGAATCAGTTTCGAAGTAACCTTCTTGAACTCCTTGGCGAGTGACCGTATCAACCACTCGGTCGATAAGTTGCTTGAGAGATCCTTCTCGCTCAGATGTACCTGGAGTACCAGTGAAATATTTTTGCGCAACAATGTTGACTGCGTTCAATGACCAGCCTTCTGGGACTTCCACGTCACGTTGTTCAAAGACATTTTTGCCCGTCATTGGGTTAGCAATGATAGCGTCTTTTTTTGTCCATTTAATATTGTCGTAGCCTTTCGTGTTTGGCTGCGTAAAACGCCGCGCAATCGTCAGACTTGCTGTTTGTGACATGTTTTTACCCTCACTCTGTGTACGCGACACCACTGGCTGTTGTGCGTACTCAGTACTTATTAATTGTTTTTTATTTAGAGTCAGTCAAAGCATCCTCTTCTCTCTCATAAAGAGGCGGCTTATACTAGCTCCCGTTAGCAAGTTGTGTTTCTTCGCTCGCTAGCGGCAACTAATATTATTCTTTTCGTGTTTTCATTTTTGAGAGCTCTTTTTCAAAGCTTGCGAGGTCTTTGAAACGACGATAGACACTTGCGAAGCGTACATATGCAACTTCGTCTATGGCTACAAGTCGCTCGATAATCTCTTCGCCTATTTTGCGAGAAGGAATCTCCGAGTCTCCACTTGCATAGAGTGCTCTCTCTACATCGTTGACAAGCTTCTCTATTTGCACACTTGTCACGGCCGTCTTTTCACACGCACGGTACAAGCCCGCAAGGAGTTTTTCTCGGCTGTACATTTGACGCGTACCATCATTTTTGACCACTATGAGCTGTGGTTTTTCGATACGTTCATATGTTGTAAAGCGATTCTGGCACTGTATGCACTCACGACGACGACGAATTGATTCACCTTCTGCTACTTCTCGTGATTCAATTACTTTTGTATCTGTCGCCTGACATTGATTACATCGCACTGCTACTCTCCTCTTTACTTTTGTCTTTGTAAGGTACTTTTCCTACATTTAGCGCTCACATTTATAGTGTACCGCTATAGCTAGCGCCTTAGCAACCAAATTTTAGTTGTAATTTTCGTAACGCTTACGTTACTTTTCCTCTGTTTTTTCTTGTGATTTGTCGGTTTTATTTCGTTTAAATCTTCGCAAGAAAGAAGGCTTCTCGAGCTCGTCTTCATCGTGTAGCGTGTCGGGGGATTTTACCGAGCGGAAAAAACCTGTTTTGTCGTTTTCACGTTTTTCATCACCATCTTCCTGACTTTTATCAGTATTGTCATCCTCAGAAGGAGTGCTTTCTTGATGATCGCTATCCATTGACCATATGCTTGGGGTCTTTTGTTCTTCGTGTGAGTTACTAAGCGAGCCTAGCGTGTCTGATGGACGGTCATTGTCAAGGTCCATGTCGACATCTTGCATATCCATATCCTGTGAGTCAGTAGGTAGTGCTGAGTGGCTTGTGCTGTAAGCTACAGGCTCTTCTGAAACTGTTGTAGTTGGAGAGCTTGCAGGGCGGGCAAAATAAGATGCATCAAATCCAGTTGCGACCACAGTAACAATAACTTCGCCCTGAACATCGTCATTGATAGTGGCACCAAAAATAATGTTTGCACTTGGATCGGCTGCTGCGGTTATAGTTTCTGCGGCAGCATTAATTTCATGCATAGAAATGTCGCTCCCACCAATAACGTTAAAGAGTACACCTCTTGCACCATCAATAGAGACTTCAAGGAGCGGTGATTCGATGGCTTGCTTTGCTGCTTCTACGGCACGATTCTCTCCGGACGCACGTCCGATGCCCATAAGCGCACTACCCGCATTACTCATAACGGCTTTTACATCTGCGAAGTCTAGGTTAATAAGGCCGTGAACAGTGATTAGATCTGATATCCCCTGTACACCCTGACGAAGGACATCATCGGCTACTTTGAACGCTTCGAGAAGAGGCGTCTTGCGGTCAATCGTCTGAAGAAGTCGGTCGTTAGGAATAGTTATGAGCGTATCAACTTGATGTGCAAGTTGCTCAATGGCAGATTCTGCATTTGCCTTTCGTTTTTCACCTTCAAAGGCAAATGGCCGAGTAGCAAACCCAACAACGAGTGCCCCACATTCACGTGCAACACTGGCTACAATATGTCCAGCACCGCTACCTGTACCACCACCGGCACCGAGGGTTACAAAGACCATATCTGCGCCATCAAGTGCAGCTTTGATATCTGCGCGGGACTCTTCAGCGGCTCTTTCGCCTACTGATGGGTCGGCACCTGCTCCTAGACCTTTCGTCGTATCTTTACCGATATGAATTTTGACTGATGCTTTTGAATAATGAAGCGCCTGCGCATCGGTGTTAACAGCAATAAATTCTACGCCTTCGACACCTGCTTCAACCATCCGGTTTATGGCAGCCCCGCCGGCACCACCAACTCCAACAACCTTAATGCGGGCAAATGTTTCTATGGCTGGTGCAACTTGTGGCATAGTACCTTTTTCTCCTACCGTTATGTTCTCAGTATAGCGATACGAGCTATATCATGCAACCAGTGAACAAAATCTTTCTTTTGCTGAGTAGCAAAAACACTCAGTGCTTTTTAAACCTTTTGAAGAGCGAACTAATATTGTCGACGACACCAGCGTAATCGTTAGCATGGCCCTGAGCGTGCTGACCATCTAGTAACATATCAAGGAGCATGAGGCCTATAGGAGTAGCAAACGCGATATCCTCGCTGACGTCTGCGAGCCCACTTACCTCATTTATTTTGCCAATTCTAGCAGGAAGCTCTAGGCGGTCTTTTGCAAACTCAGCTATATCTCTGACATTTGCCGTGCCACCAGTGAAGATAATACCTCCTGGGAGCTTACGTGATTTACCAATTCGCTTTAGCTCTTTATCAATTAGCTCAAAAAGCTCTTCTATGCGTGCCTCTATCACCATGTGTACTTGATCGGCATCAAACGTGTGTTGACGTTTGTCGATCATAACAGTCACGGTTGCCCGAGTTGGCTTTGCAAGCGAGGCGTGCTCAATTTTTACTCTCTCTGCGATATCTAAGTCGGTCTTAAGGCCGATGGCAAGATCATTTGTTATATGTGTGCCACCAACAGGAATAATAGCAACATGCTGGACTTCGCCATCCTCTACCACTACAAGATTTGTTGTGCCTGCCCCTATATCGATGACAACTGTTCCGGCTTCTTTTTGTTGTCGCGTCAGGACGGCTTCGGCAGAAGCGAGACTCGAAACAGTGCGGTGCTTGATTGCGAGCGAACTTTTTTCTGCTACATTCTCGAGAAGGCGAATATTCGGTGTTGATGCGGTAACAATATGCGTATCAACTTCGAGACGCACCCCTTGCATTCCTATAGGATCTTTTATGTTATCTTGGCCATCTAAGCGGTAAGCTTTTGGGAATACCTGAATAATTTCTCGGTTAGCCGGCAACTGCATAACAGCAGCGGCTTCCTCTACACGCATGCGGTCGTCTATTGTTATTTCTCTATTAGCTGCGCTAATTGCTATAACACCACGCGAGTTAAACCCTTGTACATGCGCACCATTAATGTTAATTGTTGCGCTCAAAAGTCGTCTCCCCGAGAGGCGCTCTGCATCCTGGAGTGCGGTACTGACCGCGAGTGCAACCTCGTCGACATGAGCAACAACGCCACGACGCATTCCGGTATTTTCTGCCTGACTAAACCCGATGATTTCAGGCCTTCCCTGTTCATCAACGGTTCCAACTACGACACGAACTGCAGAAGTTCCGATATCAACGCCGACATAGTGTTGTGTGTTTGTTTCGCGCATTGGAGAGCTTACCCTACAACAGCCTTTCTGCTAAAAAATCACCCTTTGCGTCTGCAACAAAAAAAATTATTTCACCGTAACTTGAGTTGCGATTAAAATAATTTTTTTTGTTTCGGCTGCAAATCATTAATTTTTTACCTTAGAAAGTTGTTATAGAGTAAACTCTATTGCAGTATATCGCTATTGCTTACGTAATAGCAAGAGTTCTCTCGGACTAGCGCATTAAATTCTTGTTAAAATATCACAGCCATCGTCTGTTATAAGAATAGTGTCTTCAAAATGGGCTGCTTGTGACCCATCACGCGTACGAATGGTCCACCCATCGGGGTCAATAACAACTCGCCATTCACCCAGGGTCGCCATGGGCTCGATCGCAATAGTCATACCTGTTTTTAACAGAGCGCCAGTTCCTTTAAAGCCGTAGTTTGGTACTTCTGGTGGTTCATGGAGTTCATGCCCTACTCCGTGACCAACCAACTCCCTCACTACACCTAGTGAAGCTTTTTCGAGCACTGCTTGAACAGTAGCACCGATGTCACCTGTCCTCACACCAGCCTTGACGATATTTATACCAGCATCAAGTGATTGCTTAGTAAGCAAAACAAGTTCCTCTTCTCTCTTTTTTCGAGCACTACCACCAACTATGAATGTTCGCGCTGCATCCGTTATCATCCCGTTGTAGTTAACACCAAAGTCAAACCCAATGATATCGCCCTCTTTGAAAGCTTTATCGTCTGGAATACCGTGCACAACGGCATCATTTAGTGAAATACATATACAAGCAGGAAAGTCTTGTACGCCACGCCCACCAGGCACACCGATAAATACAGGTTTACCCCCAAGGCGCTTTAGCTCCGCCATCGCATAATCGTCTACTTGCTTGCCGGTCATTCCAGGCGCTAAGCGCTCCTCTATGCCGTTAAGAATCTGGGCGAGAATAGCACCGCTCTTTCTAATATTTTCTATCTCTATAGGAGTCTTTGGTTTCATACGTGATGAATGCCGAGGTCCGTTACTGCCTTCGTTACTCTTTGGCGCACTTCTTCTTCGGTACCATTACCATCTACATGAACCACTTTTGCACCATTTTTCTCGAAGAATGAGATGATTGGGAGCGTCTTTGTGCGATATTCATTGAATCGATTTACGATAACATCTTTTGTATCGTCCGGTCGTCCTCTCTTAAGTAAGCGCTCAACAACCTCATCTTCATCGGCTTCTAGGTGAATAATACAAGATATTTCGGTACCATTTTCTTCAATAAACTTTTCTAGCCATTCAGCTTGTGCTTGAGTTCTTGGAAAACCGTCGAGTATAATCTCTGACTTACCAAGCAATTCTCTTAAGATAGGTTCTACAACTTGGTAAAGGTCTTCATCGGAAAGAAGGTCACCACGAAGCATTTTGTCACGCAGTTCACCCGAAATATGTTGACGCAGTATTTCTCCCGTGGAGATCCATGGGAACCCAAGGAGGTCTGAAAGGTACTTTCCTTGTACGCTTTTACCAGCACCGACTACACCGATAAATAAAATCATGAATATACTCCCTTTATTCGTTCTTAGAATTTACTTGTTCTTTTACAACCTTCGCGACAAGTGCACCGTCGGCATTGCTCGCTCTTGCTTTGATAGCACCGATTATCCGCCCCATATCTTTTGGCTCAGCTTTTTCAATACCTAAATCTTTAAGTACTTCATCAACAAGATGAACTATGGCTTCTTCAGATAATTCTTCTGGCATGTACCCGCTTATAACTTCGAGCTGATATTTTTCTTCGTCTGCACGAACGGTCTCATTGGCCTGCTCATACAACGCAATAGCGTCGCGTCGAGATTTCTGCTCCTTCTTAAATACCGCAACAATTTCTTCGCCGGATAGTCCGCTGTCTCGTTTACCATCAGCGACTTCTTTGTACAAAATCGCACTTTTTAAGCCACGAAGGACTTCAACCAAGCGCTTATCTCCCGAGAGCATAGCTGCCTTCAGGTCTTTATCAATGGTTGCTTTCAGCATCGGATGTTACTTTCCGAGACGAATTTTTTTGAACTTCTGAACCTTGCGCTCCTTACGGATAATCGCTTTAGTTCTGCGGTCGCGCTTGCTAAGAGGCTTTTCAAAAAACTGTGCTTGCTTTGCTTCTGCGAGTACACCAGATTGCTGTACTTTGCGTGTAAAACGTCGCATTAAATTTTCGAGGGGCTCTTTCGGGTCTTTTTTAGTTACTTGAATCATGGTGCCTATTTTACCTTAGAACGACCTCTTATGCAACAGCTGCGTTCAGGTGAGCTCCGATTTAAAGACCTTGTTGGCGTTTTTGGGCTGCTCTTTGAGACTTAAGGACAATGCTTTGCAGTTCTTTAAAAATAAGAAAATGCTTGTTCGTGTAATAAACTTTTGTGTTTCCTTGCTTTTCAGAAATAAGGAACCCAACTTTTTCAAGCTTCTTAAGTTCGCGCTGAATATTACCAGCGTCTTCTTTGATAAGTTTAGCGAGTCCACGCACATGCGTTTTGAAGTCAGGATACTTGGAGTAAACGACAACGATTTTTCTGCGCACTCTTGATGTGATGAATGTGTCTAACATAAGCCTCTTATTGTTATTCGAACAACGTAATACTCATGAGTATAGTCCGAACAGGCTCAAGTTGCAACCAATTTTTTAAAAAGTTTCTGGCAAGTACTGTACTAGTGAGATACTTATAGTATGAGGTATTACGAGGTAGCATTGGGAGTAAAGCGTCACTGGAAATCGGCGACGTTTACCTACGCACATGATGAAATCATTCCTGTACATACGCTCGTGAGAGTGCCGTTTGGAAAGCAAAAAAAGATTGGCTACGTAACAGCTGTTGTAAAAAAACCGCCTTTTGCTACTAAGGAACTAGTGACAGGATACAACGCTACCATAAGCAATGAAACGGTTGCTTTTCTAGACTGGTATCGACAATATTACGGTCTTGGACTTGGACAAGCACTAGCTCAGCTCTTTCCCGACTATCTTACTGCGACAAAAAAAGTAGCCGAACTTATTGGCCCGACTGATAGTTCGACAGTTCTAGAGCTTACTACGGCACAAAAACAAGCAGTGAAAGAGCTGTATAGTACACAAAAACCATCAGTCCTTCACGGCATAACTGGCGCAGGAAAAACACGCGTGTACCTAGAGTTACTTAAGAAGACACTCAAACAGAAGAAGAATGCTTTGTTGCTCTACCCCGAAATAGCGCTTACCTCGCAAATAGTTACCGAACTGAGCAAACACGCCAAAGTTGCAGTATTTCACTCGCAACTAAGTGATGCCGAACGATCAAAGCTCTGGTATACCGTGCTTGAAAGCAAAGAGCCACATGTTGTAGTTGGGCCTCGGTCAGCACTCTTCTTACCACACAAGAACTTAGGGCTCATTATTATCGACGAAGCGCACGAAACGACCTACAAACAAGAAAACGATCCCCGCTACCATGCGCTTTATGTTGCAGCCGGTTTGAGCAACAGCCATAACGCAAAACTTGTGTTGGGATCGGCGACGCCCCCGATAAGCGAGACGGAGCGAGTGCTGCAAAGCGGGGGGAATCTTGTCTGTCTCCATGAAAAAGCTATCCGTGAAATAGTCGAAACAAAGATGTCTGTCATTGATATGAAAGACCGAACGCAATTTAAGCGCCATCCTATTTTTTCTAACACCCTTATCAACGAAGTGTCTGAGGCGCTGCAACAAAAGAAACAATCACTTCTGTTTCTCAACCGACGCGGTACGTCCAAGCTCGTCATGTGCAGTAGCGATTCTTGTGAATGGGTGGCCGAATGTGCATCATGCGAACTTGCACTCACCTATCATCACGACGAGAATACCCTTGTCTGTCATACGTGTGGGCGCAAAACTAGCATGCCTACTGGATGCCCTGTTTGCTCAAGTGCATTAACGCTTAAATCATTAGGAAGCAAAGCGATTGTTGAGGAAGTCGCGCACCTTTTCCCAGGTGCACGCCTAGCTCGCTATGACAGTGACACGAGTTTTGAAGAGTCCTTTAATGAATCGTATGAGGCTATTGTTAACGGGTCGGTTGATATCTTGATTGGAACTCAGCAACTTATAAAAGGTCTCGATCTGCCAAAACTTGCCGTCATTGGACTTGTGAATAGCGATCTTTCCCTGCGGTTTCCCGACTATTCAAGCGACGAAAGGACTTTTCAACTCGTCACCCAGGCTATTGGGCGCGTCGGCAGAGGTCATACCTACGGAAGTGTTATTGTCCAAACCTATCAGTCCCACAACCCTGTTCTGAGAGATGCTATAGCAGGAGATTGGCATAGCTTCCGCGAAAAAGAACATCACGATAGACGTGAGCACGGCTTTCCGCCTTACAGTTTTATTGGCAAGGTCATATTTCGTGAGAGCTCCTACAACAAAGCCATTAATAGTGCGAATGCCTACAAGAAACTTTTGAGTGATGTTTCAGGCATAGTTATTGAAGGACCTGTTCCTTCGTTTCATCATAAACGTGGAAGATTTTACTATGTACAACTCCATCTTCGGGCAAAATCCCGAAAGGTGTTGTTGCAGGCAACACGTCACGCACCGGATAGTGCGCTATTTGACCTAGATCCTATAACGCTTTTGTAGGACTAGAGTTTATGCTCAATTATGGATATAATGTCGTGAAATGAAGAACACACTTATTACCCTCCCTCACACCAGTCTGCGCGAAAGGTCCAAACGAGTCGGCTTTGTCGATGACAGTATTAAAGAACTTATTACAGCTATGGAGAAGGCGACTCTCGACTGGGAAGACACGAGAGAACACGAAGTTGGCGTAGCACTCGCAGCTGTACAGATAAATGTTCACAAGCGAGTTGTCATAGTACGTAATAATTTCGACAACAAAGCTGATCGTACTTTTCAAGTATTTATCAACCCAGAGATAGTGAAATATGCAGGAGAAATAGAGGAAGAATTTGAAGGGTGTCTAAGCGTTGCAAACGTATACGGAAAAGTTCCACGCTATAAAAAAGTTAAAGTCAAAGCAAAAGACTTACAAGGAAAAGAAGTAAGAATTACAGCAGAAGGCTTTTTGGCACGAGTTTTTCAACATGAAATTGACCATACTAATGGCATGCTTTTTGTAGACAGAATTAAGGATACCCCTGAGGCATTCTATAAACTGGCTAGTAATGGCAAGATAGAGGATCTTTCTGATGAAGAACGAAAAGACATCTTTCGTATTCTTTGGTAGTGGGCCAGTAGCAGCTGAAAGCTTACGCCAACTTGAAGCGTTGTTTCAGGTTGAAGCTATCATAACCAAGCCGACAACCGCTCGTGAAATGTCGGATGCTTCTCCTGGTACTCCTTTATTCTGTGTTCAAAATAAAGCAGAGCTCGACACGCTTTTAGCTGAAGAGCACTTTTCGAGTCAGTGCGGAGTTCTTATAGATTTTGGTATCATCGTGAGTAATTTTGTTATAAACAGTTTTCCAAAAGGTATTATCAACAGCCACTTCTCGCTACTTCCCCTCTTGCGCGGTGCTGACCCTATTAGCTTTGCTCTCCTCGAGGGTCATGACAAGACGGGAGTAAGCCTTATGTTGGTGGTTGAAAAAATGGATGAGGGGGCGCTTCTTGATGTGAAGATACTACCGCTCAACGGTACTGAAACAACACCATTACTTACCCAGAGTCTCATTGAATTGAGTACTTCTCTTTTGCAAAAAAACTTAGCAACATACCTAGAAGGAGGCCTTACCCCGACGTCTCAAGAAGAAATGGCAAAACGAAATGGCTACAGCCAGAAGCCTACTTACACGCGAAAGCTATCAAAAGAAGATGGAAAAATTGATTGGAAGAAACCAGCGATACAGATTGAGCGAGAAGTTCGGGCCTTTAGCGGATGGCCAAAAAGCTACACCGTGCTTAATGGTATAGAGCTCGTTATTACTGAAGGAAACGTTATACCTAGCAACGTGGCACCAACCATCGGGCAACCTGGCACGTATGAAGTCATACGCGACAAGCACCAACTTGTCATAATATGTGGAGAAGGACGCTATTCAATCACAAAGCTAAAGCCAGCAGGCAAAAAAGAGATGACTATAGAGGCGTTCTTGGCTGGCTACGCAAGCAGGCTGTAGTCTTCTTTTTTTCCTACTCTACTACCTAAGCTGGTTGTTGAGGTGGAACTGGTGGCGTATACTGCTGAGTTTGTGGTGGTTCGTATGGCTGTTGGGGTTGTTGTAGCTGAGGCTGTTGGTATTGAGGTTGTTGCTGCTGATAAACAGGTTGCGCCGGCGCCGAAGGATATGGTTGCTGTGCGTACTGGTTGTTTTGTGGCATCTGGGCAGGCATCGCCTGAGGCGCAGGAGGTATTGGCGAACCATATTGAGGTTGTTGCTGGGGTACGGGTGGTGCCTGAGCGTAGGCTGGTTGTGGCTGTAGTGGCTGAGTTGGCTGTAGCGACGGTGGTGCCTGAGGTGCTACGGCTTGTGACTGTGCAGGATACTGCTGTTGAGAAATGGCCGGCTGTGGTTGCTGACTCGCCTGCTCCATCGCCTGTTGAACAATTTGTGGTGCTACCTGCTTAATCTCTGACTTGAGCTTTTCTAGCTCTTCAGCAACAACTTGCTTGTAATTAGGAAAGTTCGTCTCAAGCCACTTCAACGCGCCTGCTTCATCATTCTTATTGATGAATGCTTCGAACTCATCTAGTTGCTCGTTGCTCATTTTCTCGGCAAGACGCATACCGACGCGCATTTCAAGTGTCTCATAAATATGAGCAAGCATTTTATTCTTTTCGGCTGGTGGCAATGCCCCTAAGCCAAGTTCTACGAGAAAGTTGTCATCGAGTTTAAACATATGCTTAGTGTAGCAAAAAAATTACTACAATGTCCTTTCTTTTAATTCTTTAGTGAAGAATTCGAGGGAATCCCCTTCTTCAAGAAGCAGTTTTGAACTGGTCTTGAGGCTTACGCCACATAGTTCACCCTCTAAGACTTCTTTTGTTTCCTGAGGGCCACGTTGCAAACGAGAACACTCCACTTCGCCAATCTCTTCTTTGTCTCGGAAGATCTTAACTGTTGCACCAACCACGATTTTTCCTTTAGTGACTTCTCCACCGCAGATAACTTCAGTTTTTGAAGTTTTGAAGACTTGTTTAATCTTCAAGCGTCCCAGATCGGTAATGACAACTTCTGGCGCGAGCAATTGCGACAACTCTTCCTTCGCATCATCAAGTAGTTCGTAGATTACTTTATAACTTCGAATCTTTAAGTTGTCACGTGCAGCAAGCTGTCGAAGTGCGCTTGGAAGCTCAACGTTAAAACCGTAGAGAATTGCTCCTGTTGTAGAGGCAAGATGTAAGTCGTTGTCAGTAAAGGCGCCAACTCCAGACCCAACCACTTTGATGGCGACTTCTTCTGTATCGAGTGTTTTGAGCGAGTCAACAACTGAAGTAAGTGAGCCTTGGACGTCTGCCTTAACAATGATGGTGAGCTCTTGCAACTCAGTTGTCCTGGTCATGGCCTTCAAGAGGTCACCAGCACTTGCACCTGAAAGCTTTCCTCGGGCTTGTGTGTTGGCGGCGGATTCTTCGCTTCTACTGCGAGCAAGCTTTTCGTTAGCCACAACATCAAATTGTGTACCAAATTCTGGCAAGGCTTTAAAGCCACTCACAACAACTGGTGTCGAAGGGCCTGCTTCTTTCACGCTGTGGCCATCTGGAGTTTCTAGCGTGCGAACTTTGGCATACACATCACCTGCTACCACGAAATCGCCTTGTTTCAATGTGCCTTGCTCAACAAGTACAACTGCTGTTGGCCCTTTGCCCTGTTCCATATGTGCCTCAATAACCAGCCCTTTAGCGAGGCCGTCGTCTATTGCTTTTAAGTCTTCGACATCTGCCATAAGCAAGATGATATCGAGGAGCTCTTTCACGCCGTCTCCAGTCTTTGCCGAAACCGGCATAATCACGGTGTCGCCACCCCAATCTTCTGGGAGAAGTTCGTGTTCTGCGAGCTGTTGCTTGAGACGGTTGAGGTCTGCGCCTTCTTTGTCCATTTTGTTAGCGGCAACCAGCATTTTAACGCCTGCCTTGCGGGCAAAACGAATAGCTTCAAGTGTTTGTGGCTTGATACCGTCATCTGCCGCCACCACGATCACAACGAGGTCGGTTAAATATGCGCCGTGTTCGCGCAAAGCCGCAAAGGCCTCATGACCCGGTGTATCTAGAAATGTGATAATTCGAGCGCCCTCTGCTGTTGGGTGCGAGACCTGGTATGCAGAGATATGTTGAGTGATTCCTCCGCTCTCGCCTTTTGCAACATTAGCGCTTCTGATTTTGTCGAGAAGACTTGTCTTGCCGTGGTCAACATGGCCCATGACCGCTATGACTGGTGGCCGTGTCTTGGCGTTTGGATCGGTGCTCGTTTTTTGCCTTTTTGGCAAAGCTATCTCGTCTACCTTAGCGACAAGTTCCGCTTCGAGGCCGAGTTCATCAATAATAATTTGGGCGGTGTCGACGTCGATTTTTTCATTGACCGTCACCATCATGCCGTTTTTAAACAGCTCTCCAATAAGTTTTGTTACCGGGATTTCAAGCTTTTCGGCAAGCATACCTACGGTAACCATGCTGTCGATTTCAATCTGCTTTGCCATTTCAGCTGTCCCTTTCTTTCTCGTTACGTTCTGCCCCTTAGGCAGAGTCTTGCTTTTGTCTGCGCGTCAGCTTGGCGCTAACGCGCAGACGATGCTCTACAGTTACTTTGCGTCTTTAAGACTCAACGCAATTTTGCGTGATTCCGTATCAACGTCTAGTACTTTGAACTGCTTTGTTTCGTTTACTTTGAAGACTTTTTCTGGGTCAGTACCTTCGTCGTTGCTCATTTCTGAGACGTGGACTAGGGCTTCAACCGCAGGAGAAAGTTGCACAAAAGCTCCGAATGGGGTGATGCGAGTAACACGACCCTCGACAAGACTTCCCTTTTCGAACTGTTTTACTTCGTTCAACCATGGGTCCTCGCTCATTTGCTTGAGACTGAGTGAAAGACGATCTTTGTCGATAGCAATGATTTTTGCTTTCACGCTGTCGCCAGTTTTGACGTACTTCTTTGGATCTTCTACACGTTCCCATGAAATTTCTGAGATGTGAATAAGCCCTTCAATGCCATCAACATTCACAAAAGCTCCGAAGTCGATAACTCCTGTAACAACTCCTTCAACAACATCACCAACAGCAAGTTTCGCGAAGCGCTCTTGCATGTCGTCTTTTGCTGCTTCTTTCTCAGAGAAGATAAGCTTGTTGTCTTTACGGCTAACATCAAGAATACGTACAGAAAGTGGCTTCTTTACAAGCGCACCAAGCTTCTGCATGATCTCGTCTTTGTCAGCGCCAGATACACGTGGGTAGTGGTCTGCAGAAAGCTGTGAAACCGGCATAAAGCCACGGATACCTTCAAGTTCGATAAGAAGTCCACCGCGGTTTGCGTCGTAGGCAAATACTTCGATAGTTTCTTTTGCTTCGAAGACTCTCTCGAGTTCATCCCAGCCCTTGTCCTTGACGGCACGCTTCATGCTGAGCAGTGCGTGACCTTCTTCCATCTCTGGATCGACAACACTTACGGTGATCTCTTGCCCTTTTTCAAGGTCTTGGCCTGGGCCAATTTCTCGACGCATTACCACACCGATACCGTTCGCACCGAGGTCTATCCAGACTTCGTGCTTCTTTACCGACATGACTTTGCCTTCGACAACGTCACCAACCTTTAATTGCTGAATTTCTGAGCTCGCTAAAAGCTCATCCATAGTTACTTTTGACATTAAAAAATGCCTCCTTATAGGCTTGCGGCAGCCCGTAGACCGTTTGTTCCGCCAAACTTAGCTATAATTATAACGATTTTACATCTGTAAGTAAAGAGTTAGCCTAGGGCACTTTGGGTATCGGCAAGAAAGCAGAAACGTGCTTGCTTGCGCATGCCTAAAACCGGTACCATGGATGCATGTATTTAACGATTGATGTTGGCGGTACAAAAACCCTCCTTGCCCTCTTTTCTCCTGATGGTGAGATGGTTGCTAGAGAAAAATTTCCTACCGATATGTTTTATCCAACATTCATGGATGAGCTCAGGGGTGCTATTGCCAAAATGACCGAGGGTCAAGATGTTATAGCCTGTGCAATGGGGCTTCCTGGTGTCATTAACCGCGAGGCCGGCGTAGTTGAATCTTTTGGAAATCTGCTCTGGACTAATGTTGCTGTTCGACAGGATTTATCAAGTGTTTTGTCGTGTCCTATACTTCTTGAAAATGATGCAAAACTAGCGGGCTTAGCTGAAGCTTATGAGCTACGAGATTTTTATTCACGAGTTTTGTACGTTACTGTAAGCACGGGCATTGGGCTGGGACTGGTGGTGGACGGAAAAATTGACTATTCTGTCCATGATGCAGGCGGAAAGGCGCTTGTCATGGAACACAATGGCCGTCTTAAAGCTTGGGAAGAATTTGCCAGTGGCAAAGCTATAGTCCAGCAGACAGGCAAAATGGCGAGTGAAATTACCGATGAGAGTGACTGGTATATGGTTGCACGCAACATCGCAGTGGGACTTATTGATTTGATTGTAACTCTCAGCCCACAATGCATTGTGATTGGTGGTGGCGTCGGGTCACACCTTCCGAAGTTTCATGAGAAGCTACACGAAGAGCTAGAGATCTATAGAAGTAAAATGCTTGGTGATTTACCGCAGATCGTTCAAGCAAAACATCCCGAGGAAGCAGTTGTGTATGGTGGGTATTTGCTCTGCAAACAACAATGACCTTACAAGAACTTGTCACAATCCTTCAGCGAGAAAATCCTCATTTACATCTTGCGGCGAGTGATACTTTTTTCTGGTCGCCCGCAGACAAAACCGTACATTACGACAGCTCTTCAAAAGGCAAAGAGGCGTTATGGTCGCTACTGCACGAAACTGGCCATGCACTCCTTGGGCATACACACTACTACTCAGACGTGGAGCTCGTACAAATGGAGGTTTCTGCCTGGGAAAAAGCTAAAGATATCGGGCAAGCCCACAAAATTACTATCAACGAAGATCACATTCAGGACTGCCTTGATAGCTATCGAGACTGGCTATACAAAAGAAGCCTCTGCCCTGACTGTCATCTAAGTGGTGTCCAAGTAGCGAGCAGGGTATACGTGTGTATTTTCTGCCAGAAGAAATGGCGCGTCTCAACTGAGCGATTTTGCCGACCTTATCGTAAAGCAATTTGAATACTATTTTTGTTCAACAATAACAGGGAAGAGCGCTCCTTCATAGGCCTATCTTTACCGAACTTTACAAGGCAAAAAAATCGGATTCCGTCGCACAATAACGAAATCCGATTTGAAATGCTTGTAAAATAAATTAAGCGGTTTTCTTAGTTCGGCGGCTGATACGGCCACCTTTTGCACCAGCTACACGAGCTAGTTCACGGTTTGCAAAGAAGCCACCAGTTGTGCCTTTTTTGCCACCAGCTGCACCAATTTTTGCATAAAAATCAGCACCATATTTTGCCTTGTTTCGAGCTGCAGCTTTTTGGCCGCCTGCTTTTGTTCCTGCCATAGTTTTTTTTCGCTTCGCTGCTCGAGGACAACCTGCGGTTTTCCTCGACGCGCAGGACGCCAGAATAAATCTGTCGTACTGGCTACTCTTTTCCCTTACGGCCGCAGAGCTACGGGCGAATTTCCTTTCTATATGATTGCAATCTTACTAAAGACTTGCGTATTAATGGACAGAGCCAACCTCTCTCCGCTTTTGATAATAAAAATTCCCACCATCGTCTCTATCCGTAAGCTACAAAATGAAAAAGAGGGTTCATCTTATGGCTCTTTCGAGCCACATTACCCTCTTTTTCTTGTTTGTTTCTTACGAAACTATTTAAATATTAGCATAATGTTACGCTTATGTCAATAATATTTTAGAGATTCTTCTTATCCTTGCCTTGCGCTTGAACAATCTATATTACAATCTACAGAACTTTTTATTTCTAGTTTATGGATGGGCTATAGGACAAGTATGCGCTACAGCGCGTCATTCAAGGAGATGCGCTAGAAGTTTACTTTTCTCCTGTCTTCCCTCGGCTTTCTTCAATTCTAGATTGTATTAGGCTTCCAATTGCTTCAGTTGCAATCTCTGTAGGAACATCGCCAACTATTTCCGCTTCACGATCATCAAGATATTTAGTCTGACTCGCGGTAATTTCTTGTGCTTCTGGAGATCCAGGTTGAATGGAGGCGAGAGCATCTTGAATTTGCTGTACTACATCTGCTGACCCCTGTCTTGTTGACGGAACCGCTTCTAATTGTGCAGGTTCAGGGCTATCAGAAATTTGATGCACATCGGCGAGACCACTACCAGGAAGTGGTGTTGCCTCAATTTTGCGCATCAACACTCCATGCCAGTGTTCTCTTTGGGGGTTAGGCCCGGGGCCACTCTGAGCTTCTATTGTATCCGTCATTTTTTGTTCCTTTTGTTTTTGTTTTTTTAGTATCTTACACGACTATAGCACTAATGCTTTAAAAAGTCAATAATTCGTAATGGTTCAGCACCTTAGCAACAAAAAGGTGGTTGTTCTAGACTGTTAGTA
>CAZHXX010000008.1:29122-51760 GCA_964536485.1 uncultured Candidatus Saccharibacteria bacterium | reverse complement strand
TGGTATTAACTATCTTACTCCAGCTCAAATGTTGCAAAGGTGCTGAACCCTAGACCAGACTCATGCCCTGCTGACATGTCTATATCTTTAACAACCACTACTTAGCGCGTGCAACGAGCGTGGTAACAAATCCATCAAACATAGGATGTGGACGATTTGGCCGAGACGCCAGCTCTGGGTGCGCCTGTGTGGCAAGGAAGAATGGATGGTCACTGCCTTCAATCATTTCAACAAGATTGCCGTCTGGAGAGAGACCTGAGGCAGTAATACCCCAAGAGGCGTATTGTGTACGATACGCATTGTTACACTCATAACGGTGACGATGGCGCTCGTAGATAAGATCTTTTCCATACATTTTCTTTGCGAGTGAGCCGGCTTCGAGCTTACATGGGTAGTTCCCAAGACGCATCGTTCCGCCCATTTTGTCTATGTACTTTTGGTCTTCCATAATGTGAATGACAGGGTCTTGTGTGCTTGGGTTAAGCTCTATAGTATTAGCATCAGTAAGACCCGCGTTACGAGCAGCGGCAATAACCGCCATTTGCAAGCCTAGGCAAAGACCAAGGTATGGTACTTTCTCTTTAAGCGCATATTGCGCAGCCACAATTTTACCCTCGAGTCCACGCTTACCAAAACCACCAGGCACGACAATGCCATCAACGTTTTTTAGCATACTTGCAACATTTGTCGGTGTAATTTTCTCTGCGTCAATCCAGTCAATTTCGACCTGATGGTTCTTAGACCAAGCAGCGGACTTTAATGCTTCAAACACCGACATGTAGGTGTCTTGGTTGTTCAAATACTTTGCGACCACCCCAACTCGAATCGTTGGTGCGTCTTGATCTGTTGCACGGTCAACAAGTTCACGCCATTTAGTAAGGTTTGCTTTGCAGGCTTTTAACTGCAATTTACGCGTAATAACTTCACCAATGCCACACTCTTCAAAGGTAAGTGGCACTTCGTAGATAGTTCTTGCGTTTGGTAATAAGACAATGGCGTTTTCTTCAACACCACTAAAGAGGCTGAGTTTTTCTACGACGTCGGAAGCAGGCTGAATCTCGCTTCTGGCAACAAGCATATCGGGGACAATACCAAGTCCACGCAAGTCTCGGACCGCATTCTGTGCTGGTTTTGTTTTGAGCTCACCGCTGGCACCTAGATACGGAAGATACACGACATGCACGAACAAACAGTTTTGCCGGCCAACCCGCATCGCAAGCTCACGTATGCCTTCGATAAAACTTAAGCCTTCGTAGTCTCCAACCGTTCCACCAATCTCGACAATGTGTACGTCGAAGCCTTCGGCAGCGGCGGCGATATGTTCGCCAATTGCAGTAGTGACATGAGGAATAATCTGGACTGTTTTACCTAGATATTTGCCTGCTCTTTCGTCGCTAATAACTTGTTGCAACACGCGCCCACTCATAAGTGAGCTGGACTGCTTTAGCTCAACGTCCATAAATCGCTCATAATGCCCGAGGTCAAGATCCGTCTCTGCGCCGTCAACTGTAACAAAACATTCGCCGTGCTCGCCTGGATTAAGCGTACCAGCGTCGACATTGAGGTACGGGTCGCATTTCTGGATGTTAACCTTCAGCCCGCGACTTTTAAGAATATTACCGATAGAAGCAGCAGATATCCCTTTTCCTACTCCCGATAGCACGCCACCTGTAACAAATACATATTTTACTTGGCCTGATTTGCTCACGCTAACCTCTTATTCCTCTTTAACTTATATAGTATCAAACGGGAAGTCTTTAAGACAACCTTTTACTTGCTCGTCATCACGGCGTCTATACGACGAGAAAGTTCTGCTATAGCGCTAAAGCTCGCACCATTCGACAAAATAACGATTGTATATGGTTTATCGCCCTGCACATAGCCAACGTCATGGTTATACCCATACAGAAATCCTACCTTGTCTTGTACTGTTTTGCCGCTTATTCCCTTTGGAATACCGCTCCGATATATCTGTTGCGCCATGTAACCTCGCAACTCTTGTTCATACTCTTCGGTAATAAGCTTAGTATCGATGTCTCTTAAAAGCTTCATCGTATCCCGCGCAGTTGTATATTTGTCGCCACCAGAACTGTTATCCAACTCGGTATTCCCATACCCGTTCTCCTGGACAAAGCGCTGAATAGAGCTATAGCCAAAATGGTCAAAGAAGTAGCTGGGGCATGAGTTGTCGGACATCACAATCATGACGCGCATGCACTCGCTTACTGATTTTCCGAGTGAGGTTGCGTCTGTTTGGGTGATTGTTTCCTTTTCTAGCTCGCTATATGTGTAGGCAGCTACGTACAACTTATAGATACTGGCGGTAACAAACTGTTTATCTGGGTTGAGAGAGCCAGCTAAAGCTCCGTCGGTGTTGTCCTGCACGTATACTCCCCACTCACCTCCTGTTTCGGCGTCCCAATCTTCTAGCAAAAACTGAAGCCCCGTTGCAGATTTCGAATATCTTTTCTCAGCAACAACACCGGCTGATGCCGAAACAGTACTCCCTTGAACTGACGATTCTCCTTTTGCAAAAGCATCTATAATATCCGAGACAAGTGCCTCTTCATTAAGAACACTCCCTTCGGTCCCAGCCGTCGTCTCTGCGACTTTTCTGTCGAGAGTCACGATTCTTTCAGGCGTCCCCTTTTTTGCAACACGAGGAGCGATAATTGCACTGACATAGTTAGCTACCTTAGAGCGAGAAAGCTGAATATCTTCTGGTGTATTTAGTTTTTCAAGATCTACTAATTGTGCTAAAACTTCTGAGCTGAGCGCGTAGGCATCTTTTCCGACCGCTATGCTTATTGGCTCTCGAGATTGCAAGGCTTCAAGTTGTGAGAGTTTCTTTTGTAAGTCGGCCTCTTTTACCTGTGGCTCGGCATCTTTGAGTGGTATTTCGAGCGTTGATTTTGCCTGGGCAACCGCGCTAGTGATAGCACTTTTGAGCTGCTCTTTGTCGACCGTCCGACCAACTTTTTCTGGAGTTATTTTCGCTACCCCGTCAGTAAAATCAAGACGAGCATCTACTGGCGTGACTTCATTAGCACTCGCCAACGAATCAACTAAAGCAATAAGGCTCTCATTATAGGAGATCAGTGGCACTTCATTAACATCACTAAGACTCGAAGCAAGACGCTCAACTGGGGCTTGTGTTGCATAGAGCGTCCTAAAAAGCGCCTCTACATCATACGATATACCGGCTTCAACAGGCGTAATGCTCGCAACCGTTTCGCCACGTGACAGGACAGAAATTGTACTTTGTTGTTTTTCTTCTATGATGCGAATAATATCGTATCTACTTGCCCAGCTTATCTGCTGGCCCCAGATCTTTTGCCAAGGCATCGTTCTATCCACTCCCCACCATGGGGTAAAAAGTGCCAGGATAATTAGTACAAGTATTTCAAGCTCTACTCTACTGACTCGAAGAGCGATATGGTGATAGAGTCTATGCACGTGAGTGGCTATGGATCGGGCCGTAGTTTTAAGCATGAGCATATTACTCTAGATTATACGCATTATTTCGAAAGAGACCTACGTACTATTTAAGTGCTGCTTTTGCGGCGTCAAGCTGGGGGTCCTTGCCCGCTTTAATGTCCTCTGTTGTTCGCTCAACTTTTGTATCTGGTTCAATACCCTGCTTGTCGATGTTCTTATCTGCAGGAGTGTACCAACGTGCGATAGTCACCTTAAGTGCTCCACCGGATTTTAGGTCAATAAGCTGCTGGACACTTCCCTTACCATAACTTTTTTCACCCATCAGTGTCGCCGCTTTATTATCATGAAGTGCACCCGCGACAATCTCGCTCGCACTCGCACTCCCCTTGTTTATGAGCACGACGGTTTTGACATCTTTAAAGATAGGTGCGGTCGTCGTCGTGAATGTCTGCACCGTTTCGCCACCACGCTTTTCGGCGAGTACTGTCGAGCCTTTTGGAAGCCACACGCTTGCGACAGCGACTGCCTGGTCAAGTAGCCCACCGGGATTGCCCCGCATATCAAGAATCACTTTTGTGACATTCTTACTAACAAACTCTTCGGCTGCTTTTTTTACAAGGCTCCCGGTATCATCGCCAAATCTACTAATAGTTATCGTTCCTATCCCGTCGTCCCCTACTGCCCACTCTACACTTGGTATATCAATTGTCCCTCGAACAATTGAGACTTCGACTTGCTCGCCATCACGTATGAGCTTGAGTGTAACTGTGGTCCCCTTTTCTCCTCTAATCTTCTTTACTGCCTCAGAGACGGATATATCTGCTGCGGAAGTTCCGTCAATTTCGACAATTACATCTTGTGGCTGAAGGCCAGCTTTGTCGGCTGGAGTCCCCTTTATTGGTGAGATGATGACGATGAAATTGTCTTTCTTGCCCAGCTCTGCACCAATACCCTCAAATGTCCCGTTGAGATCTGAGTTAAAATCTTTTGTTTCCTCTTCTGAGAGATACTCCGTGTAGGTATCGCCTACTGCGGCAACGGCACCTTTTTTTAGCCCATCAAGCAGTTTTGTTGTGTCAATTGTGCCATCATAATTTGCTTTTAGATCATCATATATTTCTTGCAACCCGTCCGTACCTAGATCGGCAGGACCTTTTTGGCTTGAAGCAAGTTCGGCAATGTTTTCGCCCGCGTTGAGGCTAATCTTTCCCTTGCCAACCGCCCATCCAGAAGCAAAAAAGACAAGCGCAATTACCAAAATTTTTGCCTTTTTCATGAAGTTTTTTGCCTTTTTAGATGTTGCTGGCAACTTACCAGACTCTTTTGATCCAGATTCCAAAGTCCACTCTCTTTCTTTGTCTCATTAGCATTAGTTCTTATGACTATTGTACAGCACCGCAACCGAACAATGCATCTTGATTGCGTGCTTAAAAATGAATAAACCAGAGATCATAGCGCGATGATGGCACCGTTGCTTCGCTGTACTGACCAGTGAGCTGTGCGTTGTACTGACTTACTCGCATTGTGCCATTACTGTAAACTGCTTCTACAAATTGTACATGGCCAAAATACCCGCTCGTATACACGGCAACGGCACCTTCTTCTGGGCTGGTGTCGACACGATATCCTTCTGCTTCAGCATGCCATTTCCAATTTTTAGCATTGCCCCAATATTTTGGTGCTGTCTTTCCAGAACGTTCAACTGCCCATGCGGCATAAGATACACACTGACGCGTGCAGTATCCCCACCTATCAGGACCGTCGCCCGCAGGACACCCAGGAGTTTCCATACTAAACGGTGAATTTGCATAAGGGTAGCCACCGCTGGAGCCATCGCCCGCCTCTAGTCTAACGGCTGCAAAAAGTTGCCTGTTTACTTCTGCTTGGTCTGCGGTAAGCTGGGCAACCATAGCTTGATAACTCGACTCTTGCCCCTCAGTCTTTTCAAGCAAATCAGCACGGTCTTGCTTAGTCGTTTCTAATCGGTTTAACTCATTTTTACGCTCTGTCTGGAGCTTTTCTTGTTCTTCTTTTTGAGCCTGAATCTGAACTTTAAGATCAATCACCTGGTCTGCAGATTTCTTGACAGCCTCCTGTAAGCGCTCGAGGTATTCTTGTTCGCTAATAAAATCCGAGAAACTATCACTTGCTATTAACAGTTCAACAGATGAAGCGCCTTGCTTTTGGTAAAGCGCGCGCAAGGCCGACTTTAAGAGCCCTTTTTGCCTCTCTAATTCGGTGTTGGCTTTTTCAAGATCACTACTTAGCCCTTCAATCTTTAGTCCTATGAGCTCGATTTGTTTTGTCTGGCTGTCAATCTCAATGTCGAGATTTTCGATTGTTCTCCGGAGTGAGCTAGCTTGCTCAGCGAGTTCTTCTGCCTTTTTTTTGTTGGCGTCTATTTGCGCCTGAAGATCGTTAGACTGCGAACGTAACTCAGAAGAAGAGAGCGCGCTGACCGGCTGTGAGACTGAAGAGAAAAACAACAATAGAAGTGCCAACACGTAAGGAATTTTGTCTAAAAGCTTTGTTTTTATGGCAAAAAGCATAACCTTATAATACCACAAAATCAGGACTATGAGAATCGCTCCTTAGTCCACGCTACCAGTTTTTTAGCTTCAAGTGTTTTTCCATAGCTAGCATACTAGAAAAGATACCGATGAATATTCCCACTAGAATAACTGACAGAAGCATCATGCAGACAATCCAAGGCGAGGTGAAGTACGCATACGTCTCAGAAAATTCTGGTTGCTCGGCTACCTTCTTCCCCAAGGACACAATTAGCGAATAGACGACCGTATTTGCGATGACACCTGCAAACACTCCGTAAAGAGAGGCTTCTACCAGGAACGGTCCGCGAATATAATCCGGAGTTGCCCCGATGAGCTTCATGACGCGAATCTCATCTCGACGAGTATAGATTGCCATTCTAATCGTATTGAAAATAATCATAATAGAGACTGCCGAGAGCGTTACCGCCGCAATAATACTCCCTGTATTAATAAATCTTTGCGCTGAGGCCGCCTTATCAATGGTTGCTTGTGCGTCTGTTTGGCCAAGCGATACAGAGTCAACGGTGCCTTTAAACTCTTCAGCTTCTGCTACCTCTTTTATCTCTGGCATACGCTTCAAATTACTCACCGTAACACGATAACTTGCAGGAAGTACGTCTTCACCTGCCAGCGCAAGCGCTTGGAGAATATCACTATTATGGTTGTAGTCCTCCGCCAAATCATTTTTTGCTTGGTCTTGACTAACGAGCTCAACTCGCTCAACAAAGTCTAGTTTTTCAATGCGTTCTTTGAGGGCAGTTCTTTGTGCTTCGCTTGAACCTTCACTGAGATACACTGATGCTTTAAGGTCTCTCGCTAGACTTTCAATAGCGTTGTTTGCAGTGACATTCAGCACAATTGCAATAGAGATAATGGTCAGTGCAACAAGCATAACGGCAGTTGCTGCAATCGTAAGCCATGCGTTACGAAAGAGATTAACAAACCCAGATTTTATAATTCTTTTAGCCGTGTAATAGCGTCGGTAGGTCATAGACGGTACTCCGAACCAGCGCGGTCATCAAAAACTTTTCCATCTTTAATCGTCACCACTCTGCGTTTCAGTTTATCAACAATTTCTTTATTGTGCGTTGTGAGCAAGACGGTTGTCCCGTAACGATTAATTTTTTCTAGCACTCGTATAACATCCCAGGCATGCTTTGGGTCTAAGTTGCCAGTTGGCTCATCCGCTATCAAGATTTTTGGCTGACGTACAATTGCCCGGGCGATTGCAACACGCTGGCGCTCACCACCGGAAAGCTCGCTTGGATAATTGTCTCCCTTGCCTTTAAGCCCAACTATCTCGAGAACCTTAGGGACAGTGTGACGAATTTCTTTGTTGCTCATCCCCACAATCTCTAAGGCAAAAGCCACATTCTCAAATACAGTACGGTTTGATAGGAGCTTAAAATCTTGGAACACGACGCCAATTTTTCGACGTAGATAGGGGATATCTTTGTCTCGTAAACGTTCATAATCAATACCACCAACAATAATTTTTCCGCTCGTTGGTTTTTCTTCGCGGGTCAGCAATTTTAACAGCGTTGACTTGCCCGCCCCACTTTGCCCAACAATCACCACAAACTCTTTTGGCTCTACATGTAAATTGATACGTTCAAGGGCTGGACCCTTCTTTCCGTATGTTTTTGTCACCCTGTCCAATAGAATCATAAGCTTATTATACCAAAAGCTTCGCGTCTAAGTAGGCTTCGATAAACTGGGCGATATTTCCATCGAGTACACCACTTGCGTCTGGTGTCTCAGATTTTGTACGCGTGTCTTTTACTAAAGTGTATGGGTGCAGTACATAGTTACGTATCTGATTGCCCCAAGCGGCTTGCTCGTTCGGACCTTTTAGCTCCGAGATTTTATCTTTGTGTTGTTCAAGCTGAAGTTGAGCCAGTTTTGAACGTAAGATAGTCATAGCGGTTTCACGGTTCTGCAGTTGTGAACGTTCGTTTTGGATGGCTACAACGATTCCTGTTGGAAGATGTGTGATGCGCACAGCAGAATCGGTCGTGTTCACACTTTGGCCACCCTTTCCTCCACTTCTGTAGACGTCTATCTTTAAGTCCTTCTCATCGATCTCAATTACCTCGGGCGACTCTACTCTTGGTACAACTTCAACTCGCGCAAAGCTAGTTTGACGTAGATTGTCAGCGTTAAACGGGCTAAGACGAACCAGACGGTGCACGCCATTCTCTGACTGCATACGGCCGTATAGGAAGGTCCCCCCTTCGATCTCCAGTGTGACGCTCTTAATTCCGGCTTCTTCGCCAGGTGATTGGTCTATCATCGTCACGCTCAAGCCTTCGCTTTCACACCACCGTAGATACATTCTCAGAAGCATGTTTGCCCAGTCTTGTGCCTCAGTACCTCCAGCACCGGCGAATATACTTAGGATGACTGATGCATTGTCATAAGGACCGCTAAATTGCAGTTCTCTCTTCGCCGTATTGAAAACGGTGTCTAGCTCAGAAGCTTGAAGCGCCAACTCATCTTCGAGGCTTGGGTCATCAAGCTCACTCAGCTCTAGCAAATCTCTTGCTTTGCTTTGCGTATCTTCCCAAAAGTCAATACGATTCTGAAGTGCAGATTGCTTCTTGCTTATCCGTTGTGCACGCTCATTATCTGACCAAAAATCAGCAGCAGACATAGACTGCTTAAGCTCGTCATTCTCTTTTTTGAGTTCCTCTATTGCGAGGTTTCCATAGGCTTCTTCTATCTGTTCGACGAGTTGTTTAAGCTCTGCTTTAGTCATATGGCTATTTTACTCCACGTCTTCAAATACGGCACCAAGGTAGTGATGCAGTGACTCGGCCGGCACTTTTGAGATAGATCCCAACACACCCAGTCCCCAGGACTGTGACGAGACAATCTCTCGAAATAATTCAGTGCATTGTTTTTTGTTGGCCTGTTTCATAAGACGTGGAAGCTTGTTGACGTCGTCAATTCTATCGTCGGCATAGTAGTTTCCATATCGCGATACCAGCCCACTTGCCGTCTGCCCGGATCGCATTGTTTTTCCTAACAAATGCTTGCGCGCCGAGTCAAAGTCTTCATCTGCAATCGTACCATCTCGCACCAAGCGCAGTTCGTCCCGAATGAGACGCAAGAGAGGGCCACTGTTCGTTTTGCTTACCTGCGCACCTAGCCACCAGCCAGACACGTCACGCATTTGTATACCGCCAGAACCCATACCATACACCCAGCCCTTCTCACGAGCAGTTCCAAAAATTCGTGAGTACATTGTTTCTGTCAGCATGGTGGAAAGAATTTGCATTGAAGTTCGTTCCTTTGGCGACAGTTGCCTGGGTAGATACATGTCAAAATACATATAGATGTTAGGAACGCTTGGTTTGCGCAACACAAGCGGCTCTGCAGGCTTCTGTGGCACCTCTTCTGGCATAAGAATTCGACCATCACCAGGAGCAAGTAACAAACGCTCTGTCATGAGAGATTCAACTGCGCTATAGTCACCCTTAAAATTACCAGCAATAATAAAGCGGGCGTTAGATAAGGTATGGGTTTTCTTGTAGTGGGCAAGCAAATCTTGCCTGCTGATTCCAGGCAAAAGCTCTACTCGTTCTTGGTCAGTTAGCGAAATAAGCCCCATTTGCTGACGAAGCGCAGAGTTTAGATGACGAAAATGGTTATTAGATCGACTTATAAGCTCCTCTTTGACATTACTAAGCTCCGAAGACACTTCTTCTTCGAGAAATTTTGGTGTCGTGATTGCATCAAGGAGGAGCCCTACTACGCGCTCCCATTCAAAGTGAGCCGTTTCAACTTCGTATGTTATGTCATAGACACTGGTGCTGGCATTCGAATAAGCACCATTTTGCTCAATAGCTGCTTGAAAATCTCGAGCCTTCTTGAAGTACTTGTTTGCCCCAAGTAGGACATGCTCCATGAGGTGAGCCGTTTCCCACTTTTCTTTTTTTAGCAGAAACTCGCCCGCTCGAAAGCTTACTTCTGCCACCACAACACCTGTTTTTGGTGTATCTATTACAAGCCCTTTTAGCCCATGCGGGAGGGTGAGTTCGTGAACCGAGTGCCTTAGCATGCGCGCTCACTTTTTCTTAGAGAATATACAACAAAATACGCTGACATCGCCGGCTCGTTGCTACTTTTTATTTCTGCTAGCTTTACGGTTTTTTCGTTCTGCTTTTCGTTTCTTTTTGCGAATATTTTGCGTCTTAGAAGCATTGTTTTTTGCTGTTGATTGTTTTGTAACCCCAAAATCATCCTCATGAAACGAATCATCGGTTTCGATAATTCTGTCTGCATTGTCAACAGACCCACGAGCAGCTCTTGTGAGCTCTGTTTCGATTGGATTATCAAGCTCATCTGTATCAACTGGACGAGCATGAAAGAGTGCGCGGATAACGTCATGGCGCAAGACATGTTGCATTTCTTCAAACATGACTTTTGACTGACGACGATACTCAACAAGCGGGTCGCGTTGCCCTACAGATATCCAATGAATTCCCTGTCGCAAATGATCCATGTTCTCAAGATGTTGCATCCACAGATTATCCATCACTTGCAGATAGATATCGCGCTCAACTTTTTCCATGACTTCTTGGGTAAAATCATTGGTCTGCTGTTTGTATTTAGCGAGGACTTCTTTTTCGAGAGCCTTGTCAAACTTCTCGGCCTCCATATCAAAGAGCTTATCAAGAACACTGTCTTCAAGGTTGAAAACTTCTTTAAGCTGTATTTCAAACGCATCACTATAGCTATCAGGAGAAGTCACCATGAGTTTCACTTGTTCTTGCAGAAATTCTTTTATCTTACCCGATATGTTCGCTTGTCTGAGCACTTCCTTGCGCAAGGAGTAGATAGCGACACGATGACGGTTCATAACATCATCATATTGAACAACATTTTTGCGCATATCGAAATTAAATCCTTCAACACGCTTTTGCGCAGCCTCTAAGCTTCGGCTAATGACTCTGTTTTGAATAGGGACTGAATCGTCAATTTTAAGCCGGTTCATAACTGAACGAATTCTGTCGCCACCAAAGACGCGCATCAAATCATCTTCTGTACTTACGTAAAATTGCGTCACACCAGGATCACCCTGACGACCAGCTCGTCCACGAAGCTGATTATCTATTCGCCTTGATTCGTGACGTTCAGAACCAACAACATAGAGCCCACCAAGCTCTTTAATCCCCTCACCTAACACGATATCTGTTCCACGACCGGCAATGTTGGTTGCAAGTGTAACAGCACCTTTTTGACCAGCCCCCGCGACGATGTGCGCTTCGCGCTCGTTGTTCTTTGCATTAAGTACTTCGTGCTTGATGCCAGCTTTTTTAAGGCGCTTGCTCAACTCTTCGTTGTGTTCGATAGCGCTTGTACCGATAAGTACCGGCTGACCCTTCTCTTGCAACTCTTTTACATCTGCGACAATTGCATCATATTTACCGCTTTTTGTTCGGTAGATCTTGTCTGCCTTATCATCGCGAGAAAGCTTACGGTTAGTAGGAATCTCGACAACTTCAAGCTTATAGATTTGATGGAATTCTTCTTCTTCAGTTTTTGCCGTACCAGTCATACCAGAAAGCTTGTCGTACAAACGGAAATAGTTCTGGAAGCTGATGGTCGCAAGTGTCATGCTTTCTTCTTGAACTTCCACGTGTTCTTTTGCCTCGATAGCCTGGTGTAAGCCTTCGTTATAGCGACGCCCCTTAAGCAGTCGACCGGTAAATTCGTCCACGATGACGATTTCACCATCTTTCGTCACCACATAATCTTTGTCGCGCTTGAAAAGTGCTTCTGCTCGCAAAGCTTGATCAAGGTGATAAATAGTGCGGATATTTTGCGTGTCGTAGAGGTTGCTTATCCCAAGCGCCTTTTCAACATAAGTAATACCCGCGTCAGTAAGCGTTACAGCACGACGCTTTTCATCAACTTCAAAGTGCGTGTCGCGCTTTAGTTGGCGT
The DNA here is from genome assembly GCA_964536485.1 of uncultured Candidatus Saccharibacteria bacterium. Taxonomy (GTDB): domain Bacteria; phylum Patescibacteriota; class Saccharimonadia; order Saccharimonadales; family SZUA-47; genus JAGQMY01. The sequence goes on along the minus strand of CAZHXX010000008.1, from coordinate 39,819 downwards.
GCAAGCTTAGAAAACTGCTCATAACTTGCACCGCTCGTTGCTGACGGTGCAGAAATAATAAGTGGTGTTCGTGCTTCATCAATCAAGATTGAGTCAACTTCGTCGACAATGGCAAAGTTAAGTTCTCTTTGACGTAACTGCGAGACTTCGCGCACCATGTTGTCACGCAAATAGTCAAAGCCAAGCTCGTTGTTTGTCCCATACGTTATATCTGCTTCGTATGCTTCTTGACGGGTGCAAGGGCGCAAGTGGCGGAAACGCTCGTCTTCATGCTCTTCATTGGTGTAGCTTGGATCATAAATAAAGCTGTGATCAGGGATAATGACTCCTGTCGTAAGTCCGAGTGCGTTGTATATCTGACCCATCCAGCCAGCGTCACGTTGCACAAGATACTCGTTTACTGTGACGACGTGCACACCTTTTCCTTCAAGTGCGTTTAGGTATACGGGGAGCGTTGCAACCAAGGTCTTACCTTCACCAGTCTTCATTTCAGCCACTTTACCTTCGTGTAAGACCATGCCGCCGATAAGCTGAACGTCGAAGTGTCGTTGCTGAATTTGACGCCATGCCATCTCGCGTACTGTTGCGAATGCTTCAGGAAGAATGGTGTCTAGCGATTCACCCTTCTTCTCTAAACGCTTGCGTAATTCATTAGTTTTTTCGCGCAAAGCGCTATCAGACAAAGCCTTAAAGTCTTCTTGAAAGGAGTTGACCTCTTTTACGCGCTTGCGGAGGCGCTTCAATGTTTTGGCCTCTGGGTCACCCAAAACTTTTTTAACAAATTTCTTCATATAATTTCTACCCTTCTATTTCAGTTGGCACGCTTGTTGCGAGTATTTTTCATAGCACACCATGAAACCCACCATGATGACTCGTTTGAAAGTATTATAGCTTACCTACCACTATCTTAGCGAGGGTATTTTCTATTTTCGCGCAAGCTTACCAATCAGTCGTCTTGCGCGTGAATTTTTGTGCTTATCATCTGAATACGCTGGCGCTTTAAGGCTGGGAAACCCAGCAACAGAAGTAAGGTTTCCCCTCCTTAGCATCCGGGAAATCATAGATTTCTCGGTGGATCCAACCCCTTCTTGGAATTTAAAATACCGGAATAAATCCAGTATCTTAAAGAGTCAAAAAATATTTATTGTGCTATTTTTTTGTACGGGTTAATTTCCCAATCAGTCGTCTTGCGCGTGAATTTTTGTGCTTATCATCAGACATAGAGTGCTTTTCTTTGTGCTTTTTTAATTGGTTTCGTAGCTTAGTTTCTACGATGTCAACGGCAGCAAACATATTAACTGTAGACTCAAGAGCAGTAAGTCGTGCCCCTGGAATATGCAGGATGACTTCGCAGGTACAGCGCTTGCCGTTTTTTTCGCTCACCGCTTCATTAAGCTTTACGTCTGCGCGTACTTCACCACGCTGGGAGCGTTTTAAATACTTGTCTAGCTTTCCAATCTTCTTTGTAATGTATTTCTCAAGCTCTTTGGTTACGTCAGTCTTTATGCCAGTGATTGCAACATTCTCGATCATAATGTTTGTCTTCCTCCCATATATTTTTGTAAAACTTCAGGAACACGCAGACTTCCGTCAGGGTTCTGGTAGTGCTCGATGACTGCGACGAGGCTTCGCGCCATTGATATGGCAGTGCCATTCAATGTATGCACGAATTCAACCCTACCGTCGCTTCGCCGAACACGTACGTTCACGTTACGAGCCTGAAAATCTGTGCAGTTTGAGCAACTAGTCAATTCGCGGAAGGTGCCATCGACACTCGACCAATACTCTATATCATATTTTTTTGCTGCTGGGGCACCTAAGTCTCCGCTCGGAATATCAATAACATGGTATGGGATACCCAGTGCCTGCCAGATTTTTTCTTCGATGCCAAGAATCTTTTCATGTATTTCTACACTTTGCTCTGGAAGGCAAAATGCGTACATTTCAAGCTTATTAAACTGGTGTACACGGAATAGGCCACGGGTATGTTTACCATAAGTTCCTGCCTCTTTTCGGTAACATGAACTGTAGCCAGCATAAAATAGAGGCAGTTCGTTCTCATTTAAGATTTCATCACTATGGAAACCTGTGATTGGCATCTCTGCGGTTGCGATAAGAGAGAGGTCTTCATCTTCGACAAAATATTCATTACTTTCTTTGTCGGAGCGAGGAGCAAAACCAGCTCCAGTTGCCGTTCGAGCATTTACCATATGGGGAACCGTCAAATAAGTAAAGCCTTCTTCGGCCATGACTTCTAACCCATACTGCAGCAATGCGTTCTCTAAAAGAGCCAAATCGCCCTTAAGAAAGTAGAACTTTGCGCCAGCAACTTTCGCGCCACGTTCAAAATCTACCCATCCACGCTCAGTAGCAAAATCCAGATGATCTTTGGCGCCCGTTTTTTCACAGTCGCCAAAACGACGTAGCTCTGTACCCTCTCCCTCGTCACCGACTGGAACATCTTCAAAATGAGGATTTGGAACGCGCATCATCAGACCAGTAAGTTCAGTACTCATTTGGTCGAGAAGTGTCTCTCTATCTGCTAGCTCAAGTTTTAGACTCTTGCTCTCGTCTATGAGGGCCTGATCAGGCTTGCCGTTCTTCATCTTGTCACTAATTTCGTTGCGCTTGCTACGTAAGTGTTCGACTTCTTGGAGTAACTGCCTGTGTTGCTTATCGAGCTCGACAATCCTATCAACATCGACACTCATTCTTTTTTCTTGGGTTTTTCGTTTGATAAGCTCCGCATCTTCACGAAGCAACTGTATGTCTATCATATCTACAGTATAGCGCGATGAACGAAGAGTTTACAGTTTTTGGAACTAGTTGTTCTAGCCTACTTCTTTTTCTTTTGTATGGCTTCTAGTGTTAGCATCGTGCGGGCACGCGCATATTCACAGTGTTCACACGGACCGCCCATAGCCGCCGTGCCAATCTCTGGCATAGTGTCGCTGTCCATTACTTTTTTCATTCGCACTAGCACATCCTCTACCCAGTCACTATTGCCGGTGTGCGGAATCACGTGTGTTTCAAACTCAACCACATTATTAAAGCTTTCGCGGTCACTCGTCCCCGTGGCATACACGAAGTACCCTGTATCACTCACTTCGAAACCATTTTGTCGCAACAACCACTGATAGGTTTCCATCTGGCGCCGATACATATCTTGCCAAGTGCCTTCCGCACCAAGTGTTTTAACTGGCTTGTCTTTTGCGGTTGCTTTGTAGTCAACTACTATGAGTCTCCCCTGTTTGTCGACCCAGACATCATCAACAGCACCAAACACGTGCAAATTGGTAGGTTCATGCAAATGAACAACCCCAACAAAGTTCTCGCGCCAAGTGTCCATGTCTTTGTGCGAAAATGGAACAGCATCTATCTGATTTTCAAGCATGAGTGGATGGGGCTCGCCTTTGGCGCGGAATACATCAAACTCTTTCTTGAACAGTTCATCAATCGCTTTATTAATGTTGAACGGCGGGCTCCCCGGGCGCTTTATTTTCAAACGCACATCTAGCCAAAAGCAGCGCGGACACTGCATAAACAGCTCGATTTTACTTCGAGATACTTTAAAGGGCTCTTTTTGCCCCGGTTGATATGGTTTGTTTCGTTCTTGCCAATAACCCATTCAACTTATTGTAACAGTGTTACAGCAGTTATGGCTGCCGTTTCGGCTCGCAGGGTAAATTTACTTAGTGCGAGGTGTTTTAGGTCGTTGTCTACAAATAGTTGCTTTTCTTCGTCGGTCCAACCACCCTCGGGGCCAATTAGCACTGCTACTGATACAGGAGATTCGTTAGACATTAGATGCGGTGAACCCTGTTCGGCTACACAAAGCTCAACTTTACCTTTAAGCTCATTAATGAGCGCATGCAACCCTACAGGTTCTCTAACTCGAGGAATGTCCGTTCTCCCACACTGCTCTGCAGCCTCAATGACAATTTTTTCGGCACGCTCCCTGTCGAACCCAGTTTTCTCTGTGCGCTTAGTGAGAAGCGGGATAAAGTGATTCACCCCAAGCTCTGTGGCTTTTTGCAGGACCCAATCATTTTTATCCTTCTTCAATAGCGAGAAACAAAGGTATATGTCTCTTGCAGGGATTTTGGGAACCAACTCAGTTACCAACTCAAGATGCACCGCATCATTACCTATTTTTACAATTCGATATAAGCGTTCTTCGCGCAGTTCATTAAAGAGCACTACTTCTCGCTCTACCTCAAAGCGCAAAACTTTTGTCCACTGATGAAAAAGTTTGGCATCTTGCATCCAAAAATCATGCACAAGCTCAGTATCTCCGACGTAAAATCTATGCAACTTCATCCCGCTACAATCTTTCTAAGAGGAAATTGTGCCAAATAAAAGATTACAACTTCGGAACAGTCTGAGACTAAAGTTGAAGGTTTTTGTAAGTTTGTAACGGGATTCATAGTTATTTCAACTCTAGCACAATTAAAGACTCTATGTGTGGAGTACGGGGGAAAAAGTTATAGCCATTTGCGTAGTTTATGCGGTATTTCTGGCTGAGCAATCGGATGTCGCGCGCCTGCGTACTTGGATTGCAACTTAGGTAGACCACTTTTGGAGGTCTGACCTCTAAAATACGATCAACTACCGCTTGATGAAGACCGGCCCGTGGTGGGTCAACAATCAGTACTTTATCCGAATCTATGTAGTCGAGCGCTTGCTCAGATGCTGCATGCACCACTACAGTAGCCGTGCCTTGGGTGTTTACTTTGGCCATTGCGACATTCGCTTCGTCGGATTCGACAAGTGTCGATGCGCCAACTGCGATTCCAATACCTCCGACACCGCTGTAAAAATCAACTGATGGACCCTCCCCTACTGCGGACTTTATGTCTTGTAGCGCGAGTTCAAATATGGGTAAGTTTACCTGAAAAAACGAAAATACACCATACATGATATTTTTACCAAGTAGCTTATCGTGGAGAGTTATATCACCATTCGTATAAAGTACCTCTGTAATGATACTGGCCGGACTTTTTGGATTGCTATACACAACAACTATGTTTGGGTGTTTAAGCTTAGGGAATTCTCTTGTCTTCACATAGAGCGCTACAACTACTTTTGAGTTTGCAGGTGAGCTTGCATCGCATCGTAAAATAAGCGATTTAAGATCGCCCGCCCGCACAGATAGCTTATTTAACTCAGCCAGAACACTCTCCGCTACGGTTGCCATTTGATCTGGAATGAGTGGATTGTACGGATAGTCAAGCTTCCGCTTTTGATGACTTGCTCGGATATAGTGCGCATAATGCAAACCGTCGTCATCACCCCAGAAACTGAACTCTACTTTGTTTCTGTAGCTTGAAAGACTGCCGACGGTCTGTACTTCAAGCGGAGGAAGGACAAGTCCTTCCCGGCTAAATGTTTCATTAAGGATATCTGCCTTCGACCTAAGTTCTGCGCTGTAGGACATAATTGACCACGGTGCTACCGACAGCTCGATGTCCTGTCTCTCAAGAGTTCCTACCCTATCTCTACTGGGCTGTAATACTTCAGTTACAAAGCCTTCGGCAAAATCTTTTTTTGACTTGGTAAGTTGCATGTGGGCTTTTTCGCTAGGAAGGCCGTTCCAAGCAAACACCTTACGACCATCGTCTAACGTGCCCATTGCCTGACCGCCGTGTACAAGTTTTTCCAAAACCACTTCAACAACTGGTAATATTTTTTTCTTCATTACACCTATTCTACCAAATAAAAACACCCTGGCTTAGTCGTCAGGGTGTTTAAATATCTCTTTGCAAAAATAACTTATGGGCGAAGCGTCCCGGCAAATACCTGCCATGCGAGTGCGCTCTTTGCAACCAAACTCAACACGATGTATGCTTTTTCACCGTAAAGATAGTCTGCCCACTTGCCTTTCTTCTTGTACTGTAGCCACATGTTGAGCGCGAATACATTAAAGAAGAGGAAGATGCTTACTAAGATTGCGTAAACGAATGTTGGTGGACCACCGCCTTCACCGAATTGCGCGCTTCCATACACATAAAGTGCATAAACAAGCCACGGAAGAATGCCCGCAATTGAACCGACTACGTATGAGGTCCAGTCGACTGTTTCCCTGCCTGCGTTTGCCTTCTCCATGACAAGACCACAAAGGTTCATCACAGCAGTCAAACCAAACATCATGCCGAGAGTACTTAAGTCATAAATACCTGCGATCATTGCTATCGCAACAATCATAGTGCTTGCGCTAAAGCTGTACTCAATCCAACGCGCTTTATTGATGCCGTTCTTAAGATTTGCTTCGTATTTCTTACGGTACCAAGAAGCGATAGAAAGGTGTGCAATTGCCGACATAAAGAAAAATGCAGCAACCACATAAGCGATATTAACGTCAAAAAGATGTCGCGTTGCAGGCACAAGCACTGGGTTGCCACCTTGTGTGAGTGGGTCGACGGTCAAGTGATCGGTTGTCACAGGGAATAGTCTGTCTTGGCTAAGCACGAGCACGGCAACACCTTGAGCTGCGTGCAAGCCCGCCATTACCCAGTTCCATGAACGAAGGTTCTTGAAGCGATCAAAAACCTTTTTTGGCTTTTGCTCTTTTTCAACTTTTTTAGTCGCCACCGTCGTATCAGCGTTTGTTGCTTTTACCGCTGGCGCTTTTTTAGTTACTGTTTTCTTCACTGTTGCAGTTTTAGCACTTGCAGACTTGGTGCTTTTCGTGGATTTCTTAGCTGTCGAAGTACGCTTCGAAGAGCTAGATTTTTTCTTAGTTGTAGCCATAGAAGTTACTATAGCACACCCTGCAATGCATCATGCGCAAGTTCCTTATGTTTCAGGGGCAAGGATTTTTATCTGAATAGCTAAAATTATATTTTGCCTCGAGGTAATTCTCGATTTGCTGTATCTCGGTACAAGAGAAAGCGCGGTCGTAGACAATAACTTCGGCAACGTCCATATTAGCGTAGTTTGCACCTGCGGCAGTGCTTCTTGAGCCTCCTAGGTACATTTGGTTCACGGTATAGCTCGGGCTAAAGTGCGCGCCATAGTTGTCTGGCGTGCTGTTTTTTAGTAAACGCTCTGTGGCGGTACTACTCATACGCGAGGAATAGGTAGCCCAGTTGTCGTCGATAGCCCCAGTAATGCTTCTTCCTGCTGCGTTGTTATAGTACTGCTGTATTGATGTAGCAGAACCGTTTTTCATGAACGGGATTATCCCGTTTGCTGTATTAGAATCACTGTTCTGAGAAGAATTCATAAGTGTCAAAAATCTTGCGTTAGAAGCAGAAGTAGTTCTCGGACGCATCACCATGAAAGCCATTAGTTCGTTATCGGTCGTGCTAGGAAGCGCTGAAAGCAACGTTCCGTTTGCTGAGAAGCGAATTGCGTTAAGACCATTGATTTGATTAGTCTGTAGTGTCGGAGCCGTTCCGTAGCCAAGCAATGCATTGTTATTATTCCCAGATTTGTCATACCACGCAACAACCGAGTCACCACTTACGGTAGATGGGACAGTAGAACCACTTTGCCATTGCACAAAAAGTTGCGGTGCATTCGCGCTTTTGCCACTTCTCGCAGTACGTACACCACTTCCGTTCAACCACTTGATACTGAAGGCCATGGCATTAGACGGCGACCAGCCTGTTCTGTTCACAATTTCTTGCACAATAGCAGTAACATCGACCCGTTCCGTCGCGCCACTCAAGGGTGGATTATTCCAGTTTGCGGGGTCCCAGTTTGTACTTGCTGTTGTCTTGGGTGCATTTGATACGGCGTTTGTCCCGCTCCACGAGGAAGGATTGTCCGAAGCAATACCCTGAACCTGCAACTGAACGACACCTGCTTGCTTTGTTTGGTCTGAAGTAAACTGGATATAAGCGTTCTGTATGGTGGCATTCTTTGGTGTCGTAACGCCTCTAAAACGGAGGCCAATGACTTGGTTTCCTTTTGCGGTACCGTCGTATGACATTTCAAGATCTGCATCGTTAAAAAGAAGTGTGCCAGCACCAGAGGTTGCATTCGAGCCTCGTTGCTCAACCACATCACCGTTAGCAGTACCTGCAAGCGCGTTAATCGTTTGTGTATTTGAAGAGATAAGAGATTTATAGAGACTGTTAGGCTCGTTCGCATCCAGCCATACAAGTGGGTCAAATGATGCTGGATCTACCTGGCCCGCCGTGACGATAACTTCACCATTACGAATAATCGTCGATTTTATATCTCGAACAACTTTCGCATTGCTTGAGGTTTCTGGGATGTAGACCCTCCCTATTCCTTGTACTCGTTTTGCGCTAGAGCTTTCGTTATACAGAATCTGCACTTCTATGGTTGCTCGGTAAAAATCGTTTGAAAATAAGTCTTGCTCTGCTGTACCGGCATAAGAAGAGTTAATCTCGTACTGCTCCTCAGCAAAATCGATGGCAGCCTTACTTGCAATGTGCGCAATCTGCACTTGAGAGTGTAGCACCGCGGAGCCATTAGTTTGTACTGAGCTCTGCACGAGAGATGTTCCAACAACCCCTATGAGAATGATAAAGGTGAGTATCATTGGCATGGCAAATCCAGTTTGCGACGAGTTTGAAGATGACGAGAAAATGCGCATTAGTTTACCTTCTTCATCGTTATATTGGTAGGGACAATAATATTTTTACCGTAAATCTTTTCACCCAACGTAAGTGTCAGCTTTACGAGTTCTGCGTTAGCTGGACCGGTGAGAGGCACATTCCCGTCATCGTAATATTCGACCTGAAAATCAACTACTTTATTTGAAAGTACACTGTCCGCACCGGTACACGGAGCCACGATAGAACTTGCGGGACATGTCTGCTTTTTGTAGTTTGTGCCACATGTTGTGTACTGAGGCACAAGCGTACGCCTGAAAAGTGTTCGGTAAGAATCATTGGTATTTTTTGTCGTGAAATAGATAAGGTTATTTATAGCGATATTGTAAGATGACGAACAAGTACTGGCTTTCTTATAGACAAAATCCCTATTTGGGTCACGCCTATCTGCTGTTAAGGCGGTTTCGTAGACTATGAGCGTATCAGTTGGCGTAGTATTACTCGTCCACCCGCCTGTTGGAGCGTATGCGTCACTTAGGTCGCTTGACTTTGCGTCTGCAAAATCCGTCGAAAACAAGAGCTCATCCTCTAGTGAAAGGAGGAGAATTTCTCCTTCCATACGCAGACGAGAGCGCGCAGATCCTTGCAGGAGCTCACCATACTGATTAAACATTGTACTCGCTAGTACGATTGATAGGATTGAAGCTAGAGGTAGCGCAATAAGGATTTCTAGAATTGTAAATCCAGCTTCACGCTGAAAGAATTTTTTTCTCATCTCCCGACACCCCCTAGCTGAATATAGCTTCCATATTCTATTTTTCTATCCCTAGAACCATACTTAAAATCGATAACAACCCTAATTTTTATAAGAGATTGTGTGGTGTCATTAGCGTATTGTGTATACACTTTGGCAGTACCAGATTTTACGATATTACTCGTTATAGTAGGGAGCGAGGTTGAAAAATCTTCAACGACATATTGATTTCCTGCGGTACCAATAGGAATATCAGTGAATACTTTATTTTCATACTGTTGCACTTTTGCGAAAGCTGCTGCGTTAGCAGCAAGAAGTGCTTCTGTGCGTGCATTGAGCTGCGTACCAAGCGTTAATAATGTAAATCCTACCGTAAGGACAATTGAAGACAGCACGAGTGCCAGCATGATTTCAATCAAACTAAAGCCTTGTTCTCTGTGTTGTTTGTGCTCACCCATCACGAACAGTATATCCTTGCTACATAAAAACTGCTAGTGGTTATTCTGTGACAACAACCCCATTCCAAAACGCATAGTAATTACTAAAATCTTTTTTCACTCGCTCTATTGCAGTTGGGAGTGGGTGTGGGTATCGAAAAGCAACGTCTTTTCCAACTGCTCCGTTGACAGTGACATCGTAATATTGACACTGGCCCTTCCAGGGGCAGGTATACTGAGTTGGACTTTCCGAGAAATACCCTGACTTAATACCCTCGCCGGGGAAATACCAGTTCCCTTCAATATATATGAGATCCTCTTTGTTTGCTTCAGCGATTACAACATCATTCCAGGTAGCTTTCATATTTGTACTTTCGTGTTACATAATAATTCTTATTGTACCAGGCATAACGCTTACGCTATGATGAAAGCAATGGCAAAAAAAATAAAGCAACCATCGAGCCCTTTGTTAACACAAGTCACTCGTACTCTCTTCTACTTCATCGGCATCTTTGCTCTAGCGCTCGTCATATTTGACTCGGGGAATCTTCTGACAAAGGATGCGGTAGTAGACCGCTGGACCGCTCTTTTTATCGTGTTTATCGTAAATACTATTGCATGGTTTATCGGTTCACAAGGAACACTTTACAGCAAAAAAATACTCACCTTTTTGCTTAGCTTAGTGCTCCTCGCCTTTGCTGGAGCAACCACGTATTGGGAGCGCGGCATGGCCAGTACTTCAACCATCCTTTACGTTCTTCCGCTTCTAGTCATGGCAACGCTTAAAAACCGTCATGCCCTTCTTGCGACCACACTTCTTGGGATTGGTACTTACGCCCTCGCAACTGTTTTGTATTTCAATAACTTTTTCAATGAAGGCTATCGCATTCAGCTGTGGGGCAGTATTGTTCTCTATAGCGGAAGCATCCTTGTTGTAACCTGGTTAATTATGGTACTGACCGGGCTTCGCCGAGACTC
>CAZHXX010000008.1:0-29022 GCA_964536485.1 uncultured Candidatus Saccharibacteria bacterium | reverse complement strand
CGTAGTTGTGGGAATGGGACACCTTCTCGAGCACTCACCCCTTCAAAAATCCAAAACACTCGTTCAGAGAAGCCCATGCCACAAGTCGGAGGCATGCCGTATTCAAGCATCTCAACGTAGTCAATATCGAGCATCATCGCTTCATCATCACCACCGTCTCGCATTGATTGCTGTTCGACAAAACGATGAAGTTGATCCTCCGCATCGTTGAGCTCTGAGAACAGATTGATGAGTTCGCTTCCCGCAATTACTGCCTGAGCGCGTTGAGTCATGTTGGGGTTGTCTGCATGAGCCTTAGAAAGAGGCGATATGAACGTCGGAGTATTGATAAGCCAAACTGGCCCTGCAACAGTTGCTCGTATCTTTTTCCAAAGCTTATCTATACCGCGCGGGATACTATCGGCCTTTTCTACTTCAAGCTTGTTGTCATGAAGTGCTTGTTGGACCTGTTCTATCGTGCAGTTAAAGACATCAATACCATAATGCTTTTGGATGACCTCTGCATAGTCCCACCTTTCCCAGTCCTTCGTCATGTCTACTTGCATATCGCCAATCGTAAACTGTAGCGTACCGAATGTCTCCTCAAGTACCGCGCAGAACATTTTCTCCATCAGTGCCATTCCGTCTTGCCAGTCAGCGTACGCCCAATACCACTCCATAGCGATATGCTCAGGTAGATGCTCGTCGGAGTAGTTTTCATTCCGAAAACGTGGTCCCAGATCGTACACCTTTTCAAAGCCAGCACCAATAAGTCGCTTCAAGGGAAGTTCGTGACTGATGCGTAAATAAAAGTCTTGGTCAAGCGCATCCATATGAGTCACGAATGGGTTCGCATCTGCGCCACCAGTTGTATGCTCCAAAACAGGAATATTTATCTCTAAGAATCCTTCTGAATTTAGAAAATCTCTTGTAGCTTGCCAAAACTTACTGCGACGGACAAAGCGATCTCTCACGTCGAGGTTCACATTCATATCAACGTATCGGCGCCTGAGTCTCTGTTCTTTGTCAGTAAAACCTTCTTGTGTAGATGGCATTGGCCGTAAGGCTTTTGTGAGTAACCGCAACTTTTCGCAGGCTACCGAAATTTCACCAGTCTGGGTTTTAATCACTTTTCCGCTCACCTCGACAAAGTCGCCGGTATCAAGCAGACTAATTTCTGCCGGCATGACTAGTTCACTGTTTTCTCTGGTTGCAACATCAGCAGATTCGCCATTTCGGATAAATATTTGTACTTGTCCGCTCATATCACGAATTACGATGAATGCGAGTTTGCCGAACTTTCGAATCGACATCACTCTTCCAGCAACTGTTACTTGCTGGTTCTCGAGCGTGTCAAAGTTAGACGTAATTTCTGCTGTGCTATGCGTTCGCGTCGCTCTTGCAGGATATGCGTTTACCCCAAGAGCCTTAAGTTCTTCTAGTTTACGAAGTCGTTCATCTCTAAAATCTTTTAGTGTTGCCATAATTGTTCCTATTCTACCTCATAACCCTCAGTATTGCGAACGCTCACTGATTGGTGACCACAGTGCCATCGCACCCAACCAGAGCTCACCGGCTCTAAATGCGGGGCCTACAAGTCCGGTCATGCCCCCTTCCCACTGATACTGGACTTTGTAAGCAAACAGCATCGAAGGGGTGTCTTGTGGAACCTCTTCGGCACGTCGCATGAAGAAACCGTTTGCCTGATACATGGAGCCAAGCTCTTCTGGATAAGCTTGCACTATTCTCCCAACACTTTGGGCTGTTCTATACATTTGATGTACCCCTCTGGGTGTTGGTCCCTGGCCTAATATCTCGTGCCACTCACCATCTAGCTGTGTTTTCATTTTTATACTTCCTTTCTTTGAAACAAATAAAAAAGTCCTCTGGTTTTGCCAGAGGACTTGTGTTTGCTTCGATTGATTTATGTAGTGTTACATTTTTTTAGACAGCAAGAATCCTCCGACATGAGTCGTTTGTATTCTTATTTGTCTTGGTGCTTTGCGCACATTCAAAAAACATAACGTAGCTAGTATGGCACGGACTAAGCTTAAAAGCAACCCGCAAAGCTTAGCTTATTGCGCTAATAGTGTAGCTTATGGTAGCTGCAGGAGTCACAATTTCTACCTCTTGGCCTAATTTCTTACCGAGAAGTGCCTGTCCTATTGGCGATTCATCGGAAATCTTTCCCTCTAGAGGGTCCGCCTCGACTGAACCAACAATAGTAAATGTTCGCTCACCATCTTTACTTTTTAGTACAACGGTATTTCCGAGCACCACTAAGTCTTTTTTCTTGGGCTCAGAAATTGTCTCTGCATTCTTAAGAATATGATCGATCTCTGCTATCCGAGCCTCTGCTCTTTCTTGCTCCTGACGGGCAGAACTGTACTCAGCATTCTCGGATAAATCTCCAAACTCTCTTGCTGACTTAATTCGCTCTGCGATGTCGCTCCGACTAGCTAAGAGTGTCTTAAGCTCCTTCTCTAGTTCTTTTATACCCTCTGTAGTCAATTTGAACTGTTTATGCATTGTGTTCTATCCCTCTAAGTTTCTCTTTACCCTTAATGCTCCGTGTCGGTCTCTGCTGTCATGCGCCAAAATAATGCTTTGACTATATCAAACTAGGTACGTTATCAACAACAGTTTATTGTGCTAGTTTGTCTTTTATGTACACGATAAGCTCTTCGAGTGGCACCAACGTTATTTCAGCTGTCCCGCGCATTGCAACTTCTACTGACTCCTTTTCTAGTGTGCGCTCGCTTAGCACGATGCGGTACGGAATCCCCATAAGCTCTGCGTCAGCAAATTTTGCGCCCGGTCGTTCGTCTCTGTCGTCGTAATGTACTTCTATGCCGTTTTCTTTCAGTTTCTCATAAAGGGTTTCTGCTTCATCCTCTACTTTCCCGATGGTCGCCAGATAGACATGGAATGGTGCAATGTTTGTGTGCCATATCAAGCCCTTTTCGTCACTCATCATCTCTGCGATAACCCCCATAACACGAGTTACTCCAATACCGTAAGAAGCGACATAGAGTGGTTTTTGAGTGCCATCTTTATCAGTGAAGGTGAAGCCCATCTTTTCTGACTTTTCTGTCCCAAACTTAAAAATATTCCCCACTTCTGCGCTTACGACTGGTTTTAGCGTTGCTTTGTCTACACCAATCTCTTTTGTCGCGTCGTCGAGCACCTCTTCATTGACAGCAATAGTCTGCTCGTTGTTCACGTAAAGCGTGTCTTCACCCGCATCACAAATTGTCTGAAATTCGTGGCTGAATTTTGTAAACGCCCCACCACTTGCAAAGGTAACGAATGTCTTAGCGCCAATACCAAGACGATCAAAAACACGCTTATAAGCCTCGATAACCTTGTCGTAGTATGCATCCATATCTTCTTGTGTGGTGTGAATAGAGTACATATCCTTCATAACAAATTCGCGACCGCGCATCACACCACTCTTACTTCTTAGCTCATTACGAAACTTTGTCTGGAACTGATAAACACTCTGGGGAAGATCTTTGTAGCTCGTAATATGTTGCTTCATCATTTCGATAATCGCTTCTTCGTGGGACCATGCAAGCCCCAGCTCATGGCCATCTTTAAGCTCTGTCTTAAACCATACATCAACAGCTTCGTCATCCCAACGTCCAGTTCCCTGCCATGTATCAGGACGCTGCAGTGCGGACATGATAAGCTCAGCACCAGCGATCGCGTTCATCTCCTCACGGACTATCTGCTTAATATTTTCTACAACGCGCATACCGAGTGGAGTATACGCGTACACCCCTGCCATTACTTTGTAGACAAAACCAGCTCGTATAAGCAACTGCGCATTCTTCGCGAGCTCATCACTTGGTGCATCTTTTCGTGTTTTTATAAACAATTGTGAGCGTTTCATTCTGTAAGTGACCCTTTTTAAACTATTTACTTATTAAAATGTGAAAAAATATTTATACGGCTTGGCGAGCCGGCATACGAGATATATCTGGGCAGTTTCTATAAACGCTTCTCATCTTAGAGACATTGTACCCGACAATTTATTTGTGCACAAACAAGACGTAAAATGCGATGGAGTTCTTTATGCAGTGTAGTAGCATCGCTCCATACAGAGACTTTTGGCGTTGTACGAGATAAATTAAAAAACCGGAGAAAATAAGCGTATCTATAGCTGCTATCCAGTTGAGATTGTCGTATTCAAGGTGCGCCACCCCAAAAAGAAGAGATGTTATGATTGCCGACCAGGTAATTGTAAGGTGTCTTTTAAGAGTACCGAATAAAAAACCACGGAAAAGGATTTCTTCAAGAATGGGAGGAAGAAGAGCAATTATGAGATATACCTGTAGATAGCCGATTAATGTCGAAGGTGCCGAGAAACCAAGTTCTTGTTGTTGATTAATGTCGACGGAAGTCGTGGAGCCTACAATTGCCGTAACAAGGAGTAGTACAAAAAAGTAGACGATGTAGACGACACACACTAATCCCACTTCACGTAAAGCTAACTTCTTTTTTAAAAGTAGATAGTCTAGCGGCTTTTTTAGACGCAATTTTAGTAACCAAAAAACTGTAGCTATAACGAGTGCCGCAACAGCTAATGAAAAGATGAGCGTGTATGTATAGTTAGTCTCAAAAAGCGACGTAATCTCTGTTTCGCTATAACCAAAAGCGCTCAGTAAGCCGTAAATAAACATTAACGCTACAAACTGGGCTCCAAAGAAAACAAGCACCGTAAAAATAACCGTTTTCAGCGAAAACCAACTTCGACTAGAGAATAAACTTTTTAACATCGAGTACCGTAATTAGAACAAACAGCACCATAAGAAGCGCGAAGCCTGTACCGTGTATTCGCTCCTCGGTTCGCTTACTTAAAGGTAGCCCAAGTGCCCGGAAAAGAAGCGTAACGAAGAGACGCCCTCCGTCAAGTGCTGGAATGGGCAATACGTTCATCACAGCAAGAGAAACTGAGATTATCGCAGTAAGAAATAGTACGGACATAAAACCTTGAGAGCTTAGTTCACTCAACACATAACCTATACCCACAACACCTGTCACCTGCTCTCCCGCAACGGCTGCGTTTCCGCTGAATAAGTCCCCGATAATCCCGCCGATTCCTTTGAGTGTTTCCCAGAAAAATTGACCAGTAAGGGCAACACCAACGATTGGCGCCGACCAAGTTGAACGTTGCTTAATATAGTCTGATGGCGATACTCCTAGATATCCTTTAATCGTTGGACACTCAGCTTCACCCGCTTCTACACATGCTTCGTTTGCAAGTCTACTGTCTTCAACAGCTTGCGTAGTTGAGAGTTCGACAACTGTCGTTTCTGACCGCTCTCTTTTATTATCTCGGATATATTCAACTAAGATTTTTTGTCCTGCGAGTTCACTCGTAGTACTGCGCAGGTCATCACCTGTTGTTATCATGCGTCCGGCGCAGGCTTCACCGCTACAGTTCTCGGGGGTTATCTTAGTAATCACATCACCAGCCTTCAAGCCTGCGACTTCGGCTGGTGACTCTTTTGAGACAGAGCTTACAATAACATCCTGCTGCACAATTTTTGTGTCGCTTGCAATACTAAACTGATTTTCTAGTACCTTGGGCATACCTACGGCAGCTATGATACTTAAGAGGACCATGGCTATCAGTACATTTACTGCCACACCTGCGACCATAACAAGCATTTTCTGCGGTAGCGTTGCAACACCAAAAGAGCCTGGCTCCGTGTCACTGTCATGCTCACCTTTCAATTTTACAAAACCACCCAATGGGAGCCAGTTTATGGTATAGGCCGTTCCATTTTTAACAGTTATAGTACCCGCTCTTGGTGGAAACCCAATACCAAACTCCTCTACTTCAATTCCTGCACGTTTTGCTGCCAAAAAATGACCAAGCTCATGCAAGATAACGAGTGATAAGATGAATAAAATTCCGACAAAAATAAGCATTAGTAGTAGTATACCCGGCGAAAGTCGTTAAACCTAAACTTTTAGAATTTCTTGTTCTTTGGCTTTTGATGTTGCTTCAATGTGAGCTTTTGCAATGTTTATCGCATCGTCAATTTGCTTCTCTATACGCTTTGCATCATCTTCACCAATTTCTTTGTCTTTTTGTGCTTTCGAGACAGTATCGAGTGCTTCGTGACGAGCTTTACGCAAACCAATAAAAGCCTCTTCTTGCTTTTCACCAAGCTGTTTTGCTATTTGCACGCGTCGCTCTTCGGTCAATGCAGGCACCTGGATACGAACAACACGGCCATCGTCTACTGGGTTAAAGCCCAGGGACTCGTTTGCACGGATAGCCTGAGTTATTGATGCAATTGTGCTCGGGTCAAATGGCGAAATCTGGATAAGTTGTGCTTCTGGAGTGGTAATAGTGGCAAGCTGTTTCAATGGCATTGGCGTCCCATAAGCTTCTGCTATCACATCCTCGACCATGCTTGGATGAGCTCGTCCTGTTCGTAGCTTTTTAATCTCCTCTTCGAAATGAGCTTTTGCTTTATCCGCATCTGTCTTTAGTTGACTCAATACATTGTCCATGAATACTCCTTTTTCTGTACATATTGTAGCATTTAACAATGGAAAAGACGCCCAAGGACGAGCGTCTTATCATTTTATCTCTCTGGGTTTAAGCGACTTCACCGAGTTGCATACGTGAGAAACGTCGAACGACGACATTTTCACCAAGCTGCGCATTGGCTTCTTTTACTAAGTCCCCCACTGTTTGGTCTGGATTCTTAATAAATGGTTGGTCCATGAGACAACGTTCTGCAAAATACTTCTTGAGCATCCCTTCGACAATATTGGCAAGCATCGCTTCTGGCTTCCCTTCGGCTTTTGCTTTCTCCGTAAACTCTTCTGCTTGTTTTTCGCGAACATCTGCCGGGATATTCTCAGCGGAAACATATTCTGGAGCACTTGCTGCAATGTGCATTGCAACATCCTTAACAAGGTTAGTGAATTTCTCGTTTTTTGCGACAAAGTCGGTTTCACAGTTAACCTCCACGATAACACCGATACGGTTATCATGTATGTAACTCCCTATAACGCCTTCCCGAGCTTCGCGCTCACCACGCTTTTCAGCCTTTGTCATACCTTTTTTGCGCATCGCTTCAAGGGCCTTATCGAAATCCCCATCAGCTTCTGTTAGCGCTGCCTTGGCATCAGTCAGGCCAACGCCAGTGAGGTCTTTTAATCTTTTAATGTCATCGATAGAAATAGCCACCTTTACTTCTCCTCTTTCTTCTCTTCAACTTTTTCAACTTTTCGGCTTGATTTACCTAGTTCAATCGCCTGCTTTACGTACTCGCATACAAGTTCAATTGCCTTGAGTGCATCATCATTGCAAGGAACTGGATACGTGATGGTCCGTGGGTCGACATTTGTGTCAACAAGTCCAACAACTGGGATACCGAGTTTGAGTGCTTCGGCAACAGCATTTTTATCGTGTTGCACATCGACAACAAACAACACAGCTGGTCGAGCGTGCATTTCTTTGATGCCTCCGTACATAACGTTCATAGCATCAATTTCTTCTTGGAAGCGCTGTACTTCAAGCTTGCTGTACTTGCTTGCAAGTTCGCCACTTGCCATGCGTTCTTCTTGGCGCTTTAGGTGCTTTACTCGCTCACCAATTGTTTTTTGGTTTGTGAGCATGCCACCAAGCCATCGATTCACGACGACAGGCATACCGGTTTCTTCAGCAAGCTGAGTGATGGCATCGCGAGCCTGGCGCTTAGTTGAAACAACAAGCACTTGCCCACCAGCTGCTACCTTTTCGGTAATAACAGCTAATGCTACTTCGAGCATATCTGCAGTCTTTGTGAGGTCAATAATGTGTGTATCGCCACGCTTGCTGTGGATATACGGTCGCATTGCTGGGTGCCAACGACTTGTTTTGTGGCCGAAGTGAGCTCCGGCTTCTAATAATTTCTTAGCATCTACTTCAATCTTTGAAGCCATATACTAATCCTTTCTCTTCACCGCGCGTACCGTGATGAGCTCAATGCTCGCCCGGAGGACTAATGTCACGCGGTTGTTTATTTAGTTATAAAATTATTCTAACAGATGGCTTGTAATAATTCAACAGATACGATATACTCAGGACTAAGTCGAGGCTACAACTATATAGCTTCACGCCACGGACGACTTTAATTATTAGAGGATTTGTCGTCCATGGGTTCATCATATAATCCTCGTTAAACACTCAGATTATGAAGAAAGACATCCACCCAACCAACTATCGCCTCGTCGTATTCCAAGATTTAAACGATGGCACTAAGATTCTGACTCGATCAACTGTCAAGGCAGAAGAAACAATTACATGGGAAGACGGCAACGAATACCCGCTTGTAAAAGTACACATCTCTAGCAGTTCTCATCCTTTTTACACGGGTCAGGAGAAGCTTGTTGACATCGAAGGTCGCGTTGATAAATTCAAGGCTCGTCGAGAAGCTGCAGACGCAGCGCGCAAGGCAAAACTTGATAAAGTTGCAAAACCAGCTAAGGCAGAGAAAAAAGAAGAAAAAGCCGAAGTTCAAAAAATCGGTTAGCTATCGTACACATAAAAGCTCCTTACCTACTTGGTCTGGAGCTTTTTTATTTGTACACTTAAAGGTAATTCCATGAAAAAAGATTTATATAACGAAGAACTACTCCAGCTCAAAGCAAAGCTTGATGACCCTAACTACTATAGCTCTAGAGAATACCCCAAGACTGCGAAACGCATAGCTGAACTTGAAGATGTTCTATCACAGCTCGCAACTATAGAGAAACTTGACGCACAACTAAAAGAGGCCCAGGATATGGCCAAAGGTTCTGACGAACTAGCCGAACTGGCTCAAATGGAAGCAGAAGAAACAGCGCAGAAACTTGAAGAAACACGCGCATATCTGCAAGAACTATTGATTCCAAAAGACCCAAACAATGTTAAAGACTGTATTGTCGAAATTAGAGCGGGCGCCGGGGGTGATGAGGCAAGCTTGTTCGCAGCGGAACTTTACAAAATGTATGCCCGCTACTGTGAGGCAAACAGCTTTAAGACCGAACTTCTTAGCGATAGTCCCTCGGAAGCTGGCGGGTATAAGGAAGTTGTATTTCGAATCAGTGGCGACAATGCTTATGGCACATTCAAGCTTGAAGCTGGTGTGCATCGTGTTCAGCGTGTACCAGCAACAGAATCTCAAGGGCGTATACATACAAGCACCGTGACGGTTGCAGTCTTGCCAGAAGCCGAAGAAACCGACATAGAAATTAATCAAAACGACTTACGAATTGACGTCTATCGCTCAGGTGGGAATGGTGGCCAGTCGGTGAATACCACCGATTCTGCAGTACGTATCACACACCTCCCAACAGGCATTGTTGTTGCCATGCAGGACGAAAAATCACAGATAAAGAACCGCGAGAAAGCTATGGGTGTGCTTCGCTCTCGCCTGCTTCAGGCTAAAATTGACGAGGAACAAGCTCAAGCTAGTGCCCAGCGTAAGAAACTCATTGGCTCTGGTGACCGTTCGGAAAAAATCCGAACCTACAACTTCCCGCAGGACCGCATTACCGACCATCGTATCGGCTATTCACGCAGTAATATTCCTGGGGCAATGACTGGCCAAATTGATGATCTTATCGAGGAGCTTCGTAAGGCTGAAGCCGACCTTTTGCGCGCTGAAAGCTAGGTTCTTGGCGCTATGACTATTGCTGTATGGATACAAAAAACACGCCACCTCTTTGCTCAAGCAAGCAGTAGCACTCCTCGCTTAGATGCGGAACTACTACTTGCCGACCATCTCGGTAGAGACCGGTCTTGGTTAGTCGCTCACGCCGACGATGAAATTAATGCCCACAGTTTAGCCGTTCTAGACACCAACGTCCAAAGACGTATCAATAAAGAGCCTCTCGCCTATATTAGAGAAAAGCAAGAATTTTATGGGAGAGAATTCTACGTCAACAAAACTGTTTTAGTTCCCCGCCCCGAATCTGAGATGATTATAGAAATATTTAAAGGGCTCCCGCTCAGTGAAACTGCCGCTGTTGCAGATGTTGGGTGCGGATCGGGCGTGCTCGGTATCACCGCGCTTCTCGAAAAACCAGGCATTTCCTTACATTTCTTAGATAGTGACGAAAGAGTTTTTAGCGTAGTTGAGAAAAACGCAAAGACATATGGGCTCAAAGATCCGTACTGTCATAGAGGGAATCTTCTTGAGGCATATCCAGCCCACTATGACGTTATTTTGTGCAATCTTCCTTATGTGCCCGATAACTATCCCATAAACGACAGTGCCCGCCATGAACCACGTACTGCACTTTTTAGCGGAGAAGATGGACTCACCCATTACAGCGACCTCTTTCATCAGCTAGACGTTGGACCCGCAACAACGCAGTACATTATTGCGGAGGCACTTCCCGAGCAACACCAGGCGATAACCTCGTTAGCAAAGCAGAGCCATTACAGACTGGTGACTCAGAGAGACTTTATCCTACTTCTTGAGCAAATTGTTTAATTATTTTCCATCAAACGAAGAAGCGGTACGCAGAACTGATTGGCGGTTTTTGCTGGGTCTATAACGCCCTCCTGATTCCACCAAATCCAAGCATTATTTAGAGCAAGCTCATAAGCTGAGCCTTCTTTTACACTGTTGCCGTCAACGTAGACAATTGGCCACTGCCCGCCCGCAAAGTCACCGACGAATGCTCCGTAACGCTGTAGAGTATTGAAATACGCTACACCAATTTTATCGCTTGGATCTATTTGTGGGGGCATGGATACACCTGCCGGTATGCCTATGCGTGTTCCCATTTTTATCGGGCCATCATGATCGCCGTTATCTGGAGCGGTTGCCGGAGTGGTGAGGCCCCACTTAGAAAGTGTGTCGTAGCCAAGAGCCACTACGAAAGCATGACCGAAATCTGTTTTCTTACCATCAAGAATTTGCTGAATATCATAGCCCGTTATCGCTCCCCCTATCCAGGAGAAGTTGGCAGCCCGCACGCCAGCGGAGTTGCCGCCCTGCGCAAGTGGAACGCCAAAACCCGTCCCATTGACGGCGTTTCCTCTGGCCCAGCCCGCTCCTTGAGGACCAACTATGGTGTGGTTTGTCGCATCTATTACCACCTTTGACCAATTCTCGAAGTACTCGCCCGTCACATGATCGATAATTGCTAGAATATGGTCTCCGTCGGTACCCTCTTGTATATTTTGTGGGGCGTGGATAGTAAAGGTTGAAGGCGGCCAGTTACGATTGAATGTTTGGTTCTCGTTTCCGAATTGTGGCATAGTGACTGTCCATACCGGATCTGTTGCGGTCCCATGCCAGACACGCAGTTGTTTGTTAGATAAAAACCACTTTCTACTTTCATTCATTACCGAGTTGTAGTGAAGCAAAGGTATATCAAACCATTTCGACTGCTGTGCAGAACTAATTTGTGAGTTCCATAGAGAACTTGGCGAAAACGGAGGTGAACTTAAGGCTAACTGAGGATTAGTGGGAATTGTTGGCGTGATAGGAGGAGTAACCGGAGGAGTTGATGGGACCATACTAGAATCATCAACTATTCGTGGTGGGGTGGCTGGCGGAGCTGTTGGGGCTATACCAGAATCGTCAACTATTCGTGGTGGAGTGGCATCAGATGCAAGATACTTCATATGGACTACATTTACGCCATCAACTGCAACCAACGAATATTCAGCCGGTAATAGTGCTTTGGTGAGATCGGCTAATGTTCCAACTCGTGCCGACTCCGCACTGGTAAATGCAGAGAATACAGCGCCAGCAGCGAATAACATAATAGCGACAGGAGGAAGTGAATAAGCAGCAACATTAGATTCAGGCTGGACATATTCATAGTTATTCATATTATGCGCGAACTCATACTCGCGTCGCTGTTTGATATAGCGAACAAGGAAAAACAGAGCTGCTCCTCCAGCCATGATACCGAATAGAGAAGTAATGAATTTAAAGCCACCTCTCCCAAACCAGCTTTTTGTCTGCGCTGAGGTACTGTTGTCGATAGTTGCTTTTGTCGTGTAGGACTCAACGGAACCATCAGCCCTTTCTATATCCGCACTTATGGTGCTCTCGCCACTCGGCTGGTCGGAAACATCAAGCGTTGTTGATGGATCGGACGCACCGTCAGCAACAACTTGCGAACCATACTCTGTTCCATTCACTTTATAGGTCACTTTGTCACCGCTTGCCAGTGGAATCGATGGAGTAACCGTAGCAACAGTTGTACCGGTAACAGTTTTAGTGACTGGCTGAGTCGTTGCTCCTACGACTACTGTGTTACTTTTTTTGGGAGTCGATACTACTGCAGTAGTTGCTTTTACTGGAGTTGGCGTAACAACTGTAGGCACAGGAGTGATAGGCACGGAAGTGTTGCCAGCAACTTTGTTGAATGGAATTAAGTGGGTTACTGGCTGAAGATTATCGGCATAAATTATTACTTTAAGTTTATGGGTACCCGTGCTCAAGAAAGACACGTCAAGCGCCCCACAGACAGTTCCATCGCTATGCAGACAATATGGCTCTGCAACACGCGTCGTATAAGGAGTGCTATCGCTGTCGAAGTAATATTCAACTTTCGGCGCCTGTAATTTAGCACCCGTAATCTTTGTCGTCACTGTCAGAGAATCTTTGATGGGTTCACCTCCTGTGAGTCCTACTACTTCAATCCTGACATCTTGGTCGAGACAATTCGTCCCAGTGTCTACAGGGGTACAACTTGTGTTCCCTGTGACAAGAACTTTATCGGCATCTAACGAACCACCCTCGACGGCGATACTGAGCGTGTGCATGCCGGCAGAAAGTGTTTTCTTTAATACAGTGCTTTGGCCACTCACCCACTGGAGTGCGCCAGATGGCTCTGGCACATTAAAATTAGTACATGTTGTCTCCGCGTCAAAATATCCATACACAGCGCTGGGCCTTGAATCTGAGTTTGTCTTTGCATGGAGCCACAGCGCATATTCCCCGTTCACCGGTATTTGAACAGATGTCTTAAGTGCGGGCAAGCTAGTGCACGTGGTAGCTGCCCGTGCATCCGCAACGAAGAATAATGCTGTTAGCCCCACCGTTTGACCTATCAGAATCAATAGGAATAACAAACTAACAGACATTCCACTAACTTTTCGCATACAGCTTTCTTTAGACTTTCTGCTAATAACTAGCACTTATACCTTTCATTAAAGCACAAGAACTATATAACTTCAATGATTCACTCTTGTCTTATTGTTCTGGAGCAGCTTCCAAGGTCGCTGTTACGATTTGCTCTTTACCATCTCTCAAAATCTTTATGGAGACGCTATTGCCAACCCGTTTTTTTCCTAGAATCGAAATGAGCGTATTTTTACTATCAAGCTTAATCCCGTCGATCTCGGTAATAACATCTTTTTCTTTTAGTCCTGCTTTTTCTGCTGGACTATTAGCGATAATTGATGGGCGACTACTGGTTGACTCAGGAATGTACGCGCCGTCTTCAATGTCTAAGTCCAGTTGCCGAGAGACCTCTTTATCGAGCGGGACATAACGCACACCGAGATAAGGACGTTCGAGTTTACCTTCTTGTAAAACGGTGTCGATTAAACTCTTAACATCATTAATAGGTATGGCAAAACTTATATTTTCTGCTGTTGCCGTAGCAACATTAATCCCAATAACCTCACTTGCGGAGTTTACAAGAGGACCTCCAGAGTTTCCGCTATTTATTGCAGCATCGGTTTGGAACAAGTTCTGAAGTGTTTCGACACCTCCTCCATCCGAGGCTTCGATATCTCTGCCGAACCCAGAAATAATACCACTAGTAACAGTGTTCTGGAATTGACCAAGTGCATTCCCCACTGCAACGACCCTGTCCCCCACTTCTACTTTTGCGGAGTCAGCAAGTTTCACTGGCTTTAACTTGTACTTTGACGCATCGGGGATTTTAACAAATGCGACATCGAGCGGGTCGCTTGTATTTGTACGGCCGACGACTTCGACATTATCAATTTTTGTTCCATCGGCCAAAGTGACACTCACATTTGTGACGTCCTCTGATACAACGTGACGGTTTGTCACAATATAGCCGTCTTCACTAAGAATAAATCCAGTACCAGCTCCACCAGTTTCGTAGCTTTGGTTGTAACCAAAAAAGTTTTGTGATGTGGCGGTTCCTTTTACGTCTATAGATACAACACTTTCATTTACGTCTTTTGCTATCGCATTTATCAGGTTGCCTTCGCTTTCGACAATCTCTCGCGTAACTTTATTTTCACCGCCTCCCCCGGTAATACTCTGTCGTTGGCCACCAAAATATCCACCAAAAAAGCCTGACGCAATAGCAATCATAACCAAAAAGATATTCTTTACATACAAAGGACGATTAAATTTCTTTGGTAGTTGTTTTGACGATTCACTTTTATCTGGCATACATACCCCCTGCTTCTTTTTGCTTCACTTTTTTAGATCTAGATGATGTCACCGCTCCAGTCGGAGAATATTAATATAAAAAGTACTACGGCGATCATCAGACTAATAAATTGTCTTTGTACTCCTTTGCTGAGCTTGTCTTTGTGCTGCAAATAGTACAGCGCTGCCATGCCATATCCTACTACAGTCAATATGAGAGCAGGCTGAGAAATAACTTTATAGTACAAGAGCCAGTGGCTACACAACCATGTAAGTGATGCCGAGAAAAATGCCCACGTATAGGCACTAACCCGAGACATCGCCTCATCAAACGCTCCAAGAAAATGTCGAGCACATAGGTAGGTAACTCCCCACACAACAAAAGTAAGTATTGTCTCACTTGCTTCATTCCATATAAGAAATATCGCGGTTAGTGCAACTGTCTGTGCGATTAGTGCTTGCATACCGACCCATAAATCCGAAGATCTTGGTTTAACAAAAAGGAGCCAAGATGTATAAGCAACGACTGTCACGATCTGTAGAAGTTGCGTTGATGCAATCGACATAAACACTACCATGGAAAGTCCCACAAATATATCTACCGCATTAGAACGAATGTTTGCGGGCCAGTGCCGCATTTTTACTGCAAGCATGCGCCATTTACTGAGAAGTACGACAGCGAAGGCAAACCCTACAAATTCTAATCGCACGAGAACAAAGAGAAGCAAAGGAAGCGCTCCCACTAAAAAGAAGTGCAAGAAGTCTGAAAACCTTCCTTTTCGTTTAGTTCGTTGTCGTCTGAGAAGCCTCATCGGTACCTAATATTATAACAAAGTCCGCTGTTTCTGTCGTTGGCAACCCAGGAATTGTCACTGTTTCGCGCTTCAGGTTAAGTCGTTTCTCTAGATAGTTGGCTGTGTATGGTTTCGTGCCATTGGTTACGTCGATTAAACGAGAAGAAACATAATCATTTGTTGGAGCGTTAGCAATATCCACAATATTATAGCCATAGGACTTGAGCTCTTTCTCTCTAGCGCTCGCAAGACCCGGCGTTGCAGTGCCATTCAGGATAACAACTCGTGCATTTTCACTCTTCAAGAATGCATCGCGCAGTGTGTTACGAACATACGACTGTATATCGTCGTACTGATTAAGTCCAGCTACTGGCATAACGATTGACTGGCCGTCCATAAAACCAGTTGTTACAAGTAAGTTAGCTGGGTCTGCAAGACTCACAGAGATAAACTTATCACCAGTAATTTGTTGCCCAATATCATAAAGACGCTTTACAGTGCTCTTACCGTCTAAATCAGTTCTGACGTTATCACCCAGCGTGTTTAGCAGCTCAATAATTTTGAATGGGTTAGAAAAAGTCCCTAGCGTAAGAACCTTCTGCTGTAGTGCAAAAATAACCTGTTTTTGGCGTTCACTTCTATCAAAGTCCCCTCTCGCGCTCCCATAACGAGATCGTGCATACATAAGGGCCCTTGTCCCGTTAAAGTCCTGCACTCCTTTATCTGCAATGAGTGAACTACCGTTATTCATCCAAGCCATCGTGGCGTCATAAAGCGGTTCTTTTACATCGATCGTGATGCCACCAACTGTATCTATAGATTCTTTAAATGCAGTAAAATCTATCATGACATAGTAATGAACAGGGACACCCAGCACCTCACTTACACTTTCTTTTATGGCTTTTAGGCCAGCATCTTCGGCGGCTTGTTTTTCAGAGTCAGACTGACTTGTCGCCTTAGCAAGACGCGCTGTCTTGGCATTGGAATAGATAGCATTAATCTTTGTTTGGTTGCCACTACTGTCCTCTACATATAAATCTCTGGGGACGCTTACCAGCGCTGCTTCATTTTGTACCGGGTCGATACTTGCAAGTAAAATTGTATCTGTTAGGTCTGGTGCTTCATGCCCAGGCCCGCCCTTGCCAAGAAGCAGTATATTGACTCGGCCGTCTCCTTCACCCTTCAAGCGTGAAGGGTCGACGTTCTTCTCAAGCCCTGCAGCACCTTCGCCGGCTCCACGGAATATCTGTCGTTCTTTTATGAGCGCATACCCAAAAATTGACCCTACACCAAGAATCATTACAAGAAAAAGAGCACCAAATGATTTAGCTAGCTTGCGACGAACACTTGATTTCTTTTTTTCTTTTTTTCGTTTCCAAAATAAAAATTTACGTTTTTTTGGTGGCCTTTCTTCATCATCAAGTTGCAAGTTAAACTGCTGAGCATGCGAGTCCTGTTCCATACGACGTACAAAAGAGTCAGAGTCGCCCGAATTTTTAGGTAAAAAGCCATCATTCTTACGCTCAACCTGCTTTGCTGTAGCCTGGTTTTGAAGCGGGCTATAGTTTTGCCGAAACCGTACACGAACGTCTTCTGCCTTTATTGCACTATCTCTTGAAATAAAACCGTCAACACTTGCGGCTGGTCTTTTGGGTTTTTGCGGGAATCTGAATTGCGTCATAACTATGGCTTTTTATTATAGCCTGTCATGGTGCTTTAGGTAAACTAATTAAAGCGTAAAATCACTAGCACAATGTGCTATAGTCTTCCGTATATGGAACCAACAAACACTAATTTTGACCCTAACAAACCACTTTTCAGAAAAGAAGACAAAAATCCTAAGTTATTTTTCCTAAAAAAAGTCTTGCAGAAACTTTCTGGAACAGTGGGGCTTCTAATTGCTGCACCACTCCTTGCGCTTTTGCTGACTGCTCATGTTTTTCAGCCCTATGAAGTTGACGGTGCCAGTATGGAGACAACCTTGCAGGATACAGATCGTCTTATCGTCTTAAAACTACCTAAAACATGGGCCAATATAACAAATGGCGAGTATCGCCCACATCGATGGGATGTTATCGTGTTTGATCGCCCAGCACGCTTAAGTGCACCAGCGGCAACCGAACACCTTATCAAGCGAGTCATCGCGCTACCAGGAGAAAGAGTCACAATTAGTTCGGGTGTTGTAACTGTTTACAATGCCGAAAATCCAAATGGATTCAAGCCAGATGAAGGCAAAGAATATGCAAAAGATATACTTACAACTCCAGGAGAAGTTGATTATACAGTAGGACGAGGCGAAGTTTTTGTGTTGGGAGATAACCGAACAAACTCAACCGATTCACGCGTCTTTGGTGCGATAAGTGAAGACATTATTGTTGGTAAAGCAAGTGTGCGTTTTATCCCGTTAAACGCGATGAAAAAACTTTAGAGTCTTTCTAATAATCCGCGCAGTTCATCTTCATTCTTATAGGAAAGAACTATCTGTCCACCTCGTCGCTTGTGCTTTATCTTAAGTGCTATTCCCTTTTTCGCTAACTTCTCAATTAGTATTTTTGTTTCGCTTCCAACTGTACTACTTTTTTGTTCTTTTTCTTCTTTCCACTTTTTTACCCACTCCTCTGCTTCTCTTACTGAGATCCCACTGTTAGTAATGAGTTTTAGTAGTTCAGTTTGAGCCTTCTCGTCTGACTTGAGTGCTAAAAGTGTTCGAGCATGCCCTTCTGTGATTCGCTTTTGCTGGAGCGCATCGATCGCCTCGCTAGGTAGGTGTAGCAAGCGCACAATATTGCTCACTGTCGTCTCGGCCTTTCCAAGTTTCTTGGCAATTTCTCTTGGTGTCAGACTAAACTGATCCCTTAAGCGTACTATCGAGACTGCCTGTTCGAGAGGGCTAAGATCAACTCGCTGAACATTCTCGACGAGTGCAATTTCTAGTTCTTCGAGCTCTTTATGGTTCCTTATTATTACAGAGATCTTTTCGAGGCCTGCAATAAGTGATGCTCGATAACGTCTTTCACCTGCTACTATTCGATACCCTTCCCCTTGTGGGGTAACGACAAGTGGTTGGATAATACCATGCACCTTGATTGATTCCGCTAATTCCGCAAGGGCCTTTTCGTCAAAATATTTTCTTGGTTGTTCGCTGTTAGGAGAAACTTTTTCGATAGATACTTGTTTTATTTGCTCTGAAGGACTAGCGACATCAGCAATCTCAAAACCAGTTGGTATGAGTCTGTCAAAACCTTTTCCTAAAACTGACTTGCTCATCGTTTAACTACCTCTTTGGCTAGTGCTTTATAGGCGCGTGCGCCCTTTGACCATTTGTCATGTTCAAACACTGTCTTCCCAAAGCTTGGGGCTTCAGCAAGCCGAACATTTCTTGGAATGCGTGTATCAAAAACATAAGATCCAAAATGCTTTTCTACCTCTGCGATCACCTGCCCGCTTAACGCGTTACGGGCATCAACCATGGTCATGACAACTCCAAGCAAACCTAGTGAAGGATTGAGCCCAGACTGAACACGCTGAATTGTCTGCATAAGAAGTCCAAGACCTTCGAGTGCATAAAACTCAGTTTGTACGGGGATGAGTACCGTGTGAGACGCTACCAGAGCGTTAAGACTTAGGAGGCCTAGAGAAGGTGGACAATCAATGAGGATATAATCATAGACAAGAGATGCGATAGCATTTTTGAGGACTGTTTCACGAGACGCTACTGCCACCAGTTCTTGCTCGGCTGCAGCCAATTCTGTCGTCGCAGGCAGGATGAACAACCCTTCAACACCCGTTTCGCTCACCATATCAGTTGCCGACGCTCCAGAGACTAAGAGATTATATACCGATTGCTTGAGCCTCGTCTTATCAATAGCGAGCCCGCTTGTAGCATTGGCCTGAGGATCAAGATCGATAATAAGTACCGACTTCCCCTGTTTGGCGATTGCTGCCCCAAGATTAATGGTTGTCGTTGTCTTCCCTACGCCACCTTTTTGATTGAGTACGGCAATAATCTTCATATATATAAGACTAGCATACCGTAGCTATTATCGAACATTTCTTCCTTCACACCACGCGTGTGAACCGGCAGTAAAGTTTCCGGCACTTGTGATGAAGCTGACCGATGATATTTGAGCAACAGTGTTGTTCCACGTACCGCCACCACTATACCTATTCATATCTGTTCCAATAGCTTCTGCGCCTATTGCGGTCCACTGTACGGCCTTTCTTGTATCTGCAAAGTTAGTAATGTCAAGGTCAGCCGAGAAAGGAACGGTTCCGGTAGTCGTACCATTTAGCTGTAGCTCGCTGTCGGAAGAGTCTTGTGCATCGATGACAGCAGTTGTAGCTATCCCATAAGTGTTCCAGCCGTAGTTAGCTAGACCCGCATCGGCGTTGAAGCGTACATAGACTAACGCGGCTGCTGTTCGTCCCTTAGCGTTGACATGACACTCAAGATTTTCTGTACTTGCAGCAAGCGTTACAGTGATGGTATTCCCGGCTGCCCCTAGAGTTGTTTCTCCTAGCAAGCGTGTTGTTGTACAGTCAGACCAGAAGCCACCCTCGTAACATCGGGCTTTACCATCAGCTGAGTTATAGTACTGCGCATTATTAAGTGTCCCAATAGCAGGGTCACCTGTCGTGTTCTTTGTATCTAAGGTGAACAATACGCCTGTAGCGTCTACAGCGCTTGGTCCCACACGAACAATTCCTGTACTCGAATCCACGGTGAAATAGCTCGTACCACCGGCATTACGAATATCGAGCGCTGCTGTTCCTGTTGCTTGAATCTGGAGAGCACCGCTATTTGCCACAGTAAACACGGCAGCACCACTCCGTTGCATGTTAATAAGATTCCCTGTTGCGTTCGTCTTATTTATTGAAACAACATCATTCGTTGAGGCGTCAGTCTGTACGACACCTGCTGCAATCCTTATATACCCACAGGTGCTGGTATTGCTCAGACAAACTGTTCCTGCCTCATCTGGAAGACTTACTGCTCTTGCAACCGTTGCTAGCGTACTTAAAGTGCTCTGACCAAGTACCAGACCTCCACTCGCAAAGGTCTTAGTGCCACTAAATGATTGTGAGCCTGTAAGTAAAGCCACATTGGTTGAAAGTCGTGCGTCATCAACTGTACCGCTGGAGATGTTAGAGCCATTCAAGGCAGTGATTCCCGAACCACTACCACTCAAGCTTGTACCCGAGATAGTACCCGTGACACTCACGCCTGCGCCAAAGTTCGTAAGTACAGAGAACGTCTGTCCACCATTCAACAAAGCGACGTTCGTTGAGAGTCGTGCATCAGCAACCGTACCGGTAGCTATGTTAGAACCATTCAATGAAGTGAGGCTTGCACCGGAGATTGCAGGTAATGCTCCAGTGAGGTTAGCGGCAGTGAGACTAGTAAGTGATGCACCAGAGATAGCTGGGAGAGCACCGGTTAAGTTAGCTGAGGTGAGGCTGGTGAGTGCTGAACCATTTAATGCAGGAAGTGCACCAGTACCACCAAGTTGTACAAGTTGGTTGTTGCCGTTAAAGGTATTACCAAGGAGGGTTACATTTGCGCTGAGTCGTGCATCAGCAATGGTACCGGTAAGGTTCGCAGCGGTAAGACTTGTGAGGCTTGCACCGGAGATTGCTGGGAGTGCACCGGTTAAGTTAGCAGCTGTAAGACTGGTTAAGTTTGCACCATTTAATATAGGAAGGTTACCACTTGCATTAAGTTGTACTAATTGGCTTACTCCATTGAAGGTATTCCCTAGTAAGGTAACATTCGTACTTAATCGTGCATCAGCAACCGTACCGGTAGCTATGTTAGAACCATTCAATGAAGTGAGGCTTGCACCGGAGATTGCAGGTAATGCTCCAGTGAGGTTAGCGGCAGTGAGACTAGTAAGTGATGCACCAGAGATAGCTGGGAGAGCACCGGTTAAGTTAGCTGAGGTGAGGCTGGTGAGTGCTGAACCATTTAATGCAGGAAGTGCACCAGTACCACCAAGTTGTACAAGTTGGTTGTTGCCGTTAAAGGTATTACCAAGGAGGGTTACATTTGCGCTGAGTCGTGCATCAGCAATGGTACCGGTAAGGTTCGCAGCGGTAAGACTTGTGAGGCTTGCACCGGAGATTGCTGGGAGTGCACCGGTTAAGTTAGCAGCTGTAAGACTGGTTAAGTTTGCACCATTTAATATAGGAAGGTTACCACTTGCATTAAGTTGTACTAATTGGCTTACTCCATTGAAGGTATTCCCTAGTAAGGTAACATTCGTACTTAATCGTGCATCAGCAACCGTACCGGTAGCTATGTTAGAAGCATCGAGAGCGGTAATTGTCGACCCGTCAACTGATGCTCCATTAATGTTAGTAAGACCAGAAGCATCCCCTGTAAGCACGCCTGTAACAGTGAGGCCACCACCTATCTGTACGTCACCGCCATTACGCTGAAGACTAAGTGTTGTAGTACTGTCGATATTGCCATCTGATATAGTGGTTGACCCTGCGCCCACCACAACACCGCCGAGGAAATATCCCTGGAAGAACCGGTTCGTTTGTGTTGTATAGTCCGTCGTTGTTGCGCCTATGTTCTGTAACGTATAGGCAGTCACCGTTCTGCCGGCAGTAAACGTAACAGCAGGAGAAACCGTATAGCTCCCTGTTCCTGGGTCAACAGTAATGCGCGTGTAATAATCTTGGCCAATGTTGTCTATGAACACAACATCGTTTACGTTAAAGCTATCGGCTGCTAGAGTTAGCGTTGTCGTATTCGTGCCTGTTCCCACCGTAGTGCCTGTTGTTCCTGTGGCTGCACCATTTGCCAAGAGGTCATCTTTGGCGCGAATCTCGCCCGTTGAGAGAATCTGCATTCGCTCTATCCCGTTCGTTTCAAATGCAAGTCCATTAGCGTCGTTCGTACCAATTACCGCAAGTCCTCCAAAACTATTGCCATTTTGGATAAATGCGACATCGGCGCTTGAACCACCCAATGAACGAGACGCCTCTACATAACTTCCCGAGCGAACGATAACGTTTGCAGCATTGGCTGTATTCTGTGCCCACTGCAAGGTAACGTTGCCGGCAGTTGAACCGTTCACGACAGAGCCAACAACCTCATAAACATCTTCTGTTGTGTTTCCAGTAACGAGGCCAGTAGAAACCCCACATCCAAGATTAGATACTGATGTTGCTCCTTCGGGGTCGGATGTACCAACTTTACAAGTTGCTCCGGTTGGTGCGGTCACTGCAAACTTGATATCTGGAGTGACGTTAGCGTTCGCAAGAATTACAAACCTGAAATTCCATGTTTCGTTTGCCCCTACTGGGAAGAAAAGCTCATCATCGTTCTGAAGTACTGCAGTAGCGTTCACTGTGCTATTCTGAGTCTCGTCTGCTGTTTTTGTCTTGCTCGCAAAAGGAGTAACAGCTCCACTCCCAATGGCCGCCCAGGCCGATCCATTGTAGCCCTGGAATGTTGTTCCGTTCCAGCGAATAGTTCCAGCAACAGTGCTTGAAGAGTTGCCGAGTGTTATACCTGCCCCGAGTACTGCATTTCCTGACTTATCAACAGTAAATACATCCGTTCCGTTTCCCTGAAGTTGCAATAATGCACCAGTGCCTGTTTGGTTTAGACGCAATGCTGCTATTGCGGTATTTACCGTCTGAACTGCTGAGGGCGAAAGTTGGGCTAAATCACTTGCGGTTTTCGCATTACCCGACGCATCAACCAATGCGCCAGCACGAAAGGCGTAAGGTACAGCAGTAAGCTTAAATCTTGGTGTCATTTCACCGTCCCATGAGGGGCTAGCACTTCCACCCACATTCATGCCTAGCCATAATTCCTGATCCCAGTTAATAGTTCCAGGGAATGCATTCACCGAACCAAGAGCAACGTTGAAGTATCCGTTAGTCACGGTCACCTTGTTAGCTCCCGTCCTACTCTCTACCCAAGCACAATCCTCGTCCGCAACTGGGCCAGGTAGTGTTTGGCACGAGCCCTGCACAAGTGTCTCACCTACATCAACTGCAGAGGCGGTGTAGAGTTTGAATTCGATATTGTACGACCCGTCAGGAACAAGCCCACCAGAGCTAGTGAGAAGTCTTCCCTGAAAATTAAGCGTGCTTGAGGTTGCGGCTTCAGCCGTCTTGGCGTTCAGTGAACTGGCAAAAAATGTCCCAAAAATGAAAAGTGGCAAAAGAAAACCTATAGAGGTTACCTTTTGCCATATGGCATGCCTTTGCTTAGAGCTATACATTTTTGGAGATTTTGTTTTGGTTTTTATTTGTTTTCCCTCAGATAGTTTTCTCTGAGGTTGATCTAATTTTTGTTTTTGTCAGTCAGATCCCTATTAGTGTAGCTAATATATATACCGATTTCAATTATTTTTCATATCTGTTTCATCTCTTATCCACAGCACTAAAAAGTAAGTGATTACAGTATTTTATATAGTATTAAAAAGCTAGCTTTTTAATACTAGTTACATCATACTCTATGCACTTTGAGAGCCCTGCCTTGATCATAAAAATTCGCTCGTCATGTATAACACATATGATATACCGCCAGCACTCTCGGTGTGATATGAGCACAGAAAAATTTTACTTAATTCTTTGGGACTTGATACTATCCACGCGAGTCGTATTATCTTAATGTCGCACAATCACGGCTTAGAGTCTTTCCGTGTTGCTGAGAGCTCAGTATTATAGGAATTTCACGTCATTAAGCACATGGTCAAACACCGAGCTCATTAAGCTATCGAAGTCACTGTCCTTTGACTGCATCGTGAAGTACAAGGCAGAATCTGAATCTTTAGCAACTAGTACCAGTTTTTGTCGAACAAGTTCTTTTGCTGGCCCAATATAAGTGAACTCAACCACCTCAGCCTCTTTGTTGTTAAGATATAGTTTGTTCTGGCCAAGCAGTTTATAGTTAGGGTACCTTAAGGGTAAAGAACTCAATGCACCGTTCAATACAAGATCGATAACATCAATTTTTGCGAGTTGCGACGGTAGCCGGAGGCCCGTTTCTGCACGGACATTAAAAACGTACTCAGGGCTCTTTGGATGCTGGAATTTTAGGATAAACTTATCCTTTTTGTCTTGCTCTGTGAGAGGTACGACTTCAGCATCTACAGGATAGCTAACACTCACTCCATATGTGTCATCCCGAAAGACGGCACTTGCTAAAACTTCTTTTGAGCTCTCTGCGCTTTTGACTTTCACGGCATCGTTGTTTTTCAAAACAGCAACAGTGACAAGAGTCCCTCCTATCAAAAGTATAGGTAGTAATGAGACGGCTACAATATGTTGTTTTTTCATTTATTCACATTTTAGCATTTAATGACGAGGTAGCGCTGCTAAAAGTGTTAGTTGTTGCTCCCACCGATACCAACCCAACGATCATTCATGTAGATGAACATAGCCGCATCTTCAGCTCCTATAACAGTGCCGTCCCAGTTCTGCACGCCTGCACTGTCGTTCATTGTAAAGGTATCACTTGTTGCATCCAGCTCATTGTTTACGATTATAAGTAACTGCCCATCCTTTGCCCCAGTTTCACTTAGGACAAGGTTTGGTACGCCAGCATTCGCTGTTTCATCAATATCGACACGCACATACGTTGCAGATGGAGTCAAAGTATCATCCGCACCGTTGTCTGTAATCGTAAGTGTCTGAACACCGAATGCCAACTTATCCTCGATAAACAAGCTTGCGTTGGTGCCTGTTAGCTCTACTCTATCATCTGTTGCTTCGTCGTAAGCGAACAGTGCGTCCTGATCAAGCCCAAGGTTTAGTCCTGCATTATCTCCAAGATAGAGGTCGTCAAACTCTAGTGCGGTAGTACCAAGGTCTACTGATGTAGCTGCACCTGGAATGATGTTACCGTCGAAGCGAGACAGTCCTGCATCTACATAGAGTGAGTACGTATCTGAGCCTTCAACATAGATGCCATAGTCTAAGGTTGAGCCTGCTGTTTGGTTCTTGACGTAGAGACCATAGTTATTGGTGATGGTTCCTGTTGGGCTGTCGATGTACATACCTGCTGAGCTAATAGCATTCGCCGTCATCTTTGAGTAGAAGCCACGTGCATTAAGAATAATATTCGTAGGCCCTCCTGAAGCTGGCTCTGCGTGGAAGACGTTAATAGTTGCGCCTGATGGGATTAGAGAGTCATAAAGGTTTGTGTTGTTTACAAGTGGAGCTGCATAAACACCCTGGTAGATGGTGGTAGAAGCACTTGAAGGAGCAAGGATTGGTGACACGTTGACTGCTCGTTGTGAGCTTGTGGAGGTAATAGAGCCACGTACTGCAAAGATTTGTTGTGAAGCGCCTGCAGGTGGAGTACTATCTACGGTCAAGATTGCACTTGAGACGTTTGAGGTGCTTCCGATGGCTAACTTGCCGGCAAGGTAACTATCATCAGTATTGCTATTGTAGATAGACCACTCACCAGCGACAGCCGTATCATAAGAATGTGGCGTAATCCATATATCAGCGCGAGATGAAGAGCCAGCAGATCTTGTAGTTACTATTAGTCCATAATTTTCAGCTATAGTGCCCGAATTTTCATCTGCCACAATACTAATCGCGCGTTGGACTGTGCCACTGTTCACCCCATCTCGCGCTAAGGCCGTAACGCCTACAGCATAATTTAACAACTGACCAGAGTTATTATTGTACACCGCTTCACCGGTAACACCCGTTATCAGATTTATGCCCGTATTACCGTATGCTACTACTTGACCATATAGACTTGTCGTAGATGATGCTGTACCACCGGATGAAGTTACATTAGTCTGGAAGCTATAGACATTATTGTTGCCAGAAGTTCTTGAGTCATTTGTAGAAGCTGTTATCATGCCGTTACTGTCTACTTTTAGATAATCATTCCCACTACTATCCTCAATCACAAACAAATCACTCGTTTGGGTTGAGTTAGCTTGTACCTGAAGTTGTATCTCGTCTGCATCGCCGTCAATGAAGAGCTTTCCTCCTGCAGTTGTTGAGCCAAGGGTTACGTTGTCGGTAGTAGTGTTTGGTCGAAGTAGACCACCGCTTTGTGTCCACTTTGATGCACCAGAGCCAGTCGTGTCACAGTCAATCCATGAAGTAGTGTAGCAACGGAATTTGGACATACTGCTGTTGTAGTACATAGCACCAGCAACTCCAGTTACTTCTGTGCCGTCATTATCTGTATCTAGTACAAGAAGTACTCCATTGCTATCTGCTGTTGTATCACCTACATAGACACGATCATTAGTGCTATCTGCAACTAGAAGAGTAGCTGTAGCGCTTGAGCCATCTCGGACTTCGAGCTGAGTGGTAGAGTTAGCTGCTGCTTGGAGGTAGACTGTACCTGCTGCTACATCACCATAAATGGTATTGCCTATGTTAAGCTTGTCGCTATCTGTAGCGCTTAGTGCATTAACTTGGTCTCCTATTATTATATTGCCACCACCTGTTGTTATATTCTCTCCTGCCCTATACCCAATTAGCGTATTATAGTTACCACTAGATACCGAACCTCCGGCGTTGTAACCAACAAAAGTCCCGCCTGCTCCAGTGGCAAGAGTTCCTGCGTTTGCTCCTACGGCAACGTTGAAGTCAGCTGCGGAAAGTGTATGAAGAGCATTAGCACCTATGGCTGTATTATTCCCGGCTGTTGTTGCAGAATCTAGCGTTGCACTACCAAGTGCAGTATTGTACCCTGGAGTACCAGATAGTGAAGTGCCCGAGTTATTTCCGATGTATAGACTAGTTGAATTATTTGTTGATAGTCTAAATAACTCGCTCCCTGCACTATCCTCTACCTTAATAATTGGGTTACTGCTACTTTGGGTTGCATTTGCTCGAATAAGCACTTGCTCCTGGTCACTATCGCCTATAACTGCAAGTTGAGCTCCGAGAGTAGTTGAGTTGCTACCCACAGCTAGTTGCCCCGCGAAGTAGTTATTGTACGTACTTTCGTTGTAGATAGACCAGTTGCCAGCACCACTTGTTTGCGGGACAAAGCCACTCGTAGAAGAGATGAAAAGGTTGGTATTATTGGTTGCAGCAGACTGATTGTCTAGACCTACACCAACAGAATTGGTAAGTGTTCCTGCACTACGTTGATTGCCCCAAGCATAGAAACCGTAAGCACTAGTGGTAGTTCCTGAACCAGTTTGTTGTACAGAGCTAGCAGTGCCTACTGCATAGAGTGCCGTGCCGCTTCCACTGTTCTGAGCATACCCTTGCATACCAGTGATAAGTGTGCCACTCGCACTTCCGGAGATCTGTGAAGTACTCTGGCTTCCATGCATTCCTTGAATTGTGGTAGCAGCTGCGCTGTAGCTTGCGGTGTTTTTTGTACCTATAAGGGCACTTCCTGCCCCGGTAAGATTAACTGAGCTTGACGTAACCGTAGTGCTAGCACCTGTATAGCTAGTTGCTGCAGCTGAGCCCGGAGTAACCGTAAGAGTATATGAGCCACCAGTTACGCTTGACGCACTTGTGGTGGTAGCAGACTGAACAATAAGATTGTTAACCGTGGATACTCCAGTTACGGTAAGTGCACCATCTACTGTTGTCGTTGAACTTGAAGTACCAAGATTTACGTTTCCGTCACCAGTTACCTCTAGAGCATTGGATGCACTATTATTGCCAGTGACTCTCAGTGCATACTGTGTTGAGCTTGACTGGACATCAATAAGAACACCATTTGCAGATGAGTTTGATGCATCAAGAGTCGCAAGGTTACCTGTTCCCGCGCCCAGTACATTGAGGACTGAGCCTGAGGCTGAGGCATATTGTTGGTTAAGCTCAAGGATATTTGATGTATCGGTACAAGTACCTAATGTTTGCGTACATGCAGAGCTGAAGTTAGCAACATCGCCTGTTATTGCATACGTTGCCGATGAAGCGTTGACAATATTATTTCGAGCTAAGTTAAGGTACTGGCCTGATTCAGTATAGGTCCCTGAAGCAGTCGCATAAGTACGGCTTGCTGGGGCAATGTTTATGATAGAGCCGGTGTAGCCTGCACCTGTGACAGTTGGTGCATTAATGACACGAAGTATAGAACCCGACGTCGCAGTCGCAGTAAGACCGCCATTTATACCAGTACCTGAGGTAATTCCTGTTAGGCCTATTCCGATACCATTTGTCGTTGCCAAGCTAATACCCGTACCCGCTGTGTTAGTTACGCTAAGCGCAGTTCCACTTGTACTTATACCTGCGATACTTATACCGATACCAGCAGACGCGTTCTGGGTTACCGCTATAGCCGCACTTGTTGTTGAAGCGGTATCGTCGTTTGTCACACTTAGAAGTGAAGCTGATGAATCATTGGTAACATTATTCGCTTGGGTGAGAGCTAGGAGTGAAGATGAGCGAGCACCTGAAGTGAGGTTAGAAATGATGCCAAGTGTTCCCGTGCCATCAAGGTCAAAGGTACTCGCACCAGTGCTCGTAAGAGTAATGGTGTTGTTCACCGCAAGTGCTCCATCAAGTTGCGTTGCACCATCAACTTCAAGCGTCCCTTCAATATATGCATCTTCACTGTTAAGTGCGACTCCTGGGGTGCCGTTACCTACCTTAAGGTTACCACTCAAGATGTTTACAAGACCGGTAGTTGCTGCGGTAGTAAGGGTGATGTCTCCTGAGGTAGTGGTCTGAAGCGTAAGGTTAGCTGCAGTGGCGTTAAGAGCGGTATTAATGTTGACTGAGGCAAGGTTAGACAGTGCCGTATTAGCACCACCACCCGCACTGAGACAGCTACTCCAGGTAGCCGTTGTTCCGTTAGAAACGAGACAAGTGTTGCTTCCCCCAATGGCGAGTTTGTTGAAGGTGTTGCCAGCTGCACCAACAAGGAGGTCACCAACCGTCGTCGTGCTTTGGCCAGTGCCACC
>CAZHXX010000007.1:0-67239 GCA_964536485.1 uncultured Candidatus Saccharibacteria bacterium | reverse complement strand
GCATGTATTAGGCACGCCGCCAGCGTTCATCCTGAGCCAGGATCAAACTCTCCATAAAAAAGTCTGATTGTTTAAAAAACATCTCAGAAAAAAACTCTAACGTATTAACTATTGTCTCTACTTAAAGAAAAATTGACGTTGAATTACACTATTCAGATTTTAACGTACTTTTGAGGAGGTTGCTTATCTTATATAAGTTCACATCTCAAACGCGTGAATGTTATTCTAGCGTACAGCGCGGTCTGTGTCAACACCTAAACCGCGCTTTTACTAGATTAGTCTGCCTTTTTTGTTGTAGTTTCCTCATCATCGTCAGCAAGAACTTCTTCTGCTTCTACGAGGCCAATAGAGGCTACTGAGTCATCATCGTTTAGTCGCATGACTCTCACGCCCTGAGTTGCACGGCTAATTTCAGAGATATCGTTCAAGCCCAAACGAATCGTCTGACCTGATTTGCTAATGATAATGACTTCTTCACTTCCGCTGTTGCTCAATGATGCAACACCTACAAGTAAGCCTGTCTTATTATTAACAACTGCTGAACGTATACCAACGCCACCGCGAGCATGAGGAGTAAACTGCGATACTTTTGTACGCTTTCCGTATCCCTTTTCGCTGAGGACAAAGATGCTGGCGTTCTGGTCTACAAGATCCATACCAATGACTCGGTCGTCTTTGCGCAAACGTATACCACGGACACCTCGGGACACACGACCCATTGGTCGAACATTATCTTCGTGGAAACGAATTGCCTGCCCGGCTTGAGTAGAAATTATCACTTCATCTTTGCCGTTAGTTTGCTTGACCCAACGTAGTTCGTCGCCGTTATCAAGGTTAATTGCTATCATTCCACTGCTTCGAACATTCTTATACGCTTCTACCGCCGTCTTCTTTACGACACCGTTAATAGTACACATAAAGAGGTACCCTTCCGCGGCCTTACTATCTGCCCGCACAATAGAAGTCACTACTTCATCAGGCTGGAGTTGCAAGAGATTCACCACTGCAACACCTTTCGCGGTGAGCCCTGTTGCTGGCACCTCGTAGGTCTTCATCCGGAAGACTCGACCCTTGTCGGTAAAGAAGAGTAAGAAGTCATGTGTTTCTGCGAGTACAAGATGCTTTACAATGTCTTCTTCTCGCGTCGCCATACCTCGCTTACCCTTGCCACCACGGTTTTGTCGGCGATATTCAAGTGCGTTGCTTCGCTTAATATAGCTTGCGGACGTCATAGTAACGACAACTTGTTCGTTAGGGATCAGCTCTTCTTCGCTGAACTTGCCAAGCTCTTGAGGAACAATCTTTGTGCGTCGTTCATCTGCGTAAGATTTCTTCAGCTCTAGGAATTCGTCTTTAATAATAGCCAGAATTCGCTTTTCGTCAGATAAAATAGCTTCCAGCTCAGTGATGAGCTTCATGAGCTCTGCAAGTTCGTCTTCAATCTTCTGACGTTCAAGTCCTGCAAGTGTACGCAACTGCATCGCCAAAATTGCTTTTGCCTGCAACTCTGAGAGATTAAACTTCTTTATTAAGTTTGCCTGCGCTTCGTCTGTAGTCTCACTAGCACGAATAGTCGCAATCACCTCATCTATATGATCAAGCGCAATCTTCAACCCTTCCAAAATGTGGGCGCGATCCTTTGCTTTGCGAAGTTCATATTCTGTTCGTCTTCGGACCACAATCTGACGATGTTTAATATGCTCAACAATAATATCTTGCAAACCAAGCACTCGCGGTTGAATACCGTCAACCAAGGCCATCATGTTGAAGTTGAATGAGCTTTGCAGTGGGGTGAGCTTAAACAACTGATTCAGAAGTTTCTTAGGAAAGGCATCGCGCTTCAGGTCTATGACAATCTTTACCTCGCCACGAGCACTTTCATCGCGCAGGTCAGCAATGCCCAACACCTTCTTTTCTTTATGGAGATCAGCAATCTTTTCAATCAACGAAGCTTTGTTAAGCCCATAAGGAATCTCGGAAATAACAATTTGTTGTTTACCCTTAGCATTTTCGACAATCTCTGCCACGCCTCGGACAACCACGCCACCACGCC
Source organism: uncultured Candidatus Saccharibacteria bacterium (assembly GCA_964536485.1). Classification (GTDB taxonomy): domain Bacteria; phylum Patescibacteriota; class Saccharimonadia; order Saccharimonadales; family SZUA-47; genus JAGQMY01. The sequence continues at coordinate 65,186 of CAZHXX010000007.1, read as the reverse complement.
CCGTTGCATAAGCTGCGCGCAAGCTTTCTTTGCCGTAAATAATGCCGCCTGTCGGGAAGTCTGGTCCCTGAACAAATTGCAACAAGTCATCAACAGTCGCATCATCATGATCGATCTGGTAGATAGTTGCATCTAGTAGCTCACCGAGATTGTGTGGCGGAATATTAGTCGCCATACCAACGGCAATACCAAGCTGACCATTCAGCAAAAGGTTTGGTAATTTTGCTGGCAAGACGCTTGGTTCTTGCTTCGTTCCGTCGTAGTTTTCACGAAAGTCAACCGTCTCTTTATCGATATCGGCCAAAATCTCATCTGCCAAACGTTCCATCTTCGCCTCGGTGTATCGGTAAGCAGCCGGCGGATCTCCATCCATGCTACCAAAGTTACCCTGCCCATTTACGAGCATATAGCGCATGGACCACGGCTGTGCCATACGGACCATGGCATCGTAGATAGAGCTGTCGCCGTGCGGGTGATACTTACCCATAACGTCACCAACAACGGTTGCACTCTTGCGGTGTCTTGAGGTACTCCGCAACCCTGAATCATGCATCGTATATAAGATACGTCGGTGCACTGGCTTCAAGCCATCACGCACATCAGGCAAAGCGCGGTCGATAATAACGCTCATTGAATAGCGCAAGTAGCTATCCTGCATGATTGTCTCAACACTCTTGTCTTCAACAATACGTGAGTGCGTCTGAGCCGGTTTTTCCAGCACTTCTACAACTGGAGCATCCATCTCTTCATTTTCTTCTCGTGGTTTTTTGTTGTCATCATTCATATTAAATATCCAAATCTTTCACAAATTTTGCATGCGTCGTAATAAAGTTCTTGCGTGGCTCTACTTCTGCGCCCATAAGCTTCGTAAAGATACTATCGGCTTTTTCAGCATCCTCGACTCGGACCTGAACCAATACTCGTTTCTCAGGATTCATGGTTGTTTCAAATAGTTGTTCGGCGTCCATTTCACCAAGACCCTTATAACGCTTTTGTTCAGTAAAGCCTGCTTGCTTAAAGCGCTCTGTTGTTGGGTCTATTTTTACCCCTTCTTCTTTGCGCTTTGCGATTTCCGCATCAAGCATAGGGTCTAAATCGGCTTCGTCGTAAATAAAGATATTTTCTTTCTTTCCTGCTTTTACCAATTCAAATAGTGGTGGCTTGGCAAGATACAAGTGCCCGCCATCAACAACTTGTCGCATAAAGCGGAAAAAGAATGTCATGAGTAGCGTGCTAATGTGCGAACCGTCCACGTCTGCATCGGTCATAATAATGATACGGTCATAACGCAGGCCACTGAGGTCGAATGAATCTTCGATCCCCACACCAAGCGCCTTAATCAAGCTCACGATTTCATTGTTGGCAAGCATCTTATCAAGTCGTGCACGCTCAACGTTCAACACTTTTCCACGAAGTGGCAAAATAGCCTGGCTCTTACTATCTCGGCCAGACTTAGCTGAACCGCCTGCAGAGTCACCCTCTACAAGGTAAATTTCTGATTCTTTAGGATCCTTATTTGAACAATCAGCAAGTTTTCCTGGCATGCTTGACCCTTCAAGAACGCCTTTGCGAATAATATTTTCGCGGGCAGCACGAGCAGCCTTACGAGCCCGCGCAGCCAAGAGCGCTTTGCCGATAATCTTCTTAGCAGTCGCTGGATGCTCTTCGAGATAGTAGCCAAACCACTCAGCAAACACACTCTCCACATAGCCACGCATTTCCGGGTTTCCAAGCTTGTTCTTGGTCTGCCCTTCAAACTGCGGATCTGGCAATTTTACCAAGATAATCGCCGTCAAACCTTCACGCGTATCCTCACCAGATAGGTTTTCTTCCTTTTCTTTAAGAAGCCCACTCTTACGCGCATAGTCATTCACTACACGAGTCAATGCTGTTCGAAAACCAGTTAAGTGCGACCCACCGTCGGGGTTAAAGACGTTATTCGCAAATGCTTTCACTGTCTCGTTATACGTATCAGAATACTGAACTGCCACTTCAACCTGGCATTCATCAACGTTCTTATCAACATAAAACACATCATCGATCGGGTCTTTGCCAAGATTCAAATGTTTTACATACGATTGAATACCGCCTTCGAAATAAAAAGCGTACTTCTTCCCTATGCGTTCATCTTCAACGTACGTTTTAATTCCTTTTGTAAGGTACGCTTGGTGCCGAAGGTAATCTGCTACCCAGCCGTACTCAAAAGGCTCATTTGCCATAATGGTCGTATCTGGCCAGAAGGAAATTACAGTACCTTTTTTGTCAGTAGTTCCAACTTTTTTAATTGGATGAACCGGTGCTCCCTTATGAAATTCCTGCATGTAGTGGTTACCGTCAAGGAACACCTCAGCGATAAGTTTTTCAGACAGTGCATTCACCACACTAACACCAACACCATGAAGACCACTTGAAACCTTATAGCCACCACCATCGAACTTACCACCGGCGTGCAAAACGGTAAGCACCGTCTCAAGAGTACTTACGCCCGTCTTTGGGTGTTTACCAACAGGGATACCGCGGCCATTATCTTCTACTCGAACACCGCCATCGGCGAGCAATATAACTTTTACTTCAGTAGCATGGCCAGCAATTGCTTCGTCGATACCGTTGTCTGCCACCTCTTTAATCATGTGGTGCAGGCCATCAATGCCAGTGCTACCAATATACATACCCGGACGCTTACGTACAGGCTCTAACCCCTCTAGCACTTGAATAGAACTAGAATCATATGCTTTTTGTTTACTCAAACTTCTACCCTCTTTTGACTTACTTTGTCGAATCACGTCTATTATAAATGAGTTTAGTTGACTCTGACAACTATTTCCCTTGATTGAACACCTAAAAATATGGTTGAATAGCATTAGCACAATCAAGCATCTCAAAAGGAAAAACGATACATGTTCAAAAAACTACTAGCCAACCTCCCCTTCAATCCCAGCTTGATTTCGCAAGTAGCCTTCTACACAGACCGCCTCAAGCAAGAGAAATCAATACGACGTCTAAGCCTCTTCTTTATTATGTTTACGATGCTTTTGCAGATGTTTGCAGTTATTGTTCCCCCTGAGAAATCACTGGCTGCTTCAGACAATCATATTCTTGACGGACTCACCGAAACAAAGAGCCCTCAAGCCAACCGTGACTATCTACTCCAGAGCTGGGACAATAGCGAAGACATTCGAGCTATATATGGTACTTTTGGCGTTACTCGAGACGACATTGCCGGCATGGAGCTAAAAAAAGTTACTGTTTTCTCTGGAAGTGCTGATTACTGGACTATCGGCAGAAATTCACTTTATGGTTATTCAAAGGTGTCGCAACAGTATAAAGACACCCAAGTAACGATACAGTACTCAGGAACGGCAACAGCCGACCCAAGCGACGACAGATACGTCTACAATCGTCAGCTAAAAGCGTGGGATATCGTCAACAAAACCGGCAACTACTATTCGGCTCTTAAAGGGACAATCCAAAGTACCGGCGAAACCTTTTGGATTTTGTATGACTGTGGTAACCTTACCAAACTCACGCGTTATGCCCCTCCACCGCCACCTGCCCCAGCGCCTCCTATTGACCCACTTAATGCGACCTGTAGCGTTGCGGGGCCTCTTATTATCCCAGTTGATGCCACGACTATCACCTTCCCTGTACAAATCGGCATTCCAGCCGGGAGTACAATGCCAGCCGGTAACACCGATAGTACAGGTAGTGGTGGCAATGGTCTCCACCTCTCCGTCACTTCACGTGGCGACCCAAGTACCTGGGACAAATACACCATACCGGACCTCGCACCCAGCCCACCAGACAAACAATCAAACTACATTCCTCTCAACGCAGGTACTGTTGGCCTAGGCTATTATGAATTCGTCTGGAGCGACGGCCACACCTACAGGCGCTACTACGTCAAAGACGCTCACAGCTCAAACTTTACAGTGACTATGAGCGTCAGAGTTAACAGCCTCGATAAGAAGCTTGTTGTCCGCCTACTCGATAGAGAGCGGGGCGAATGGCTTCCTTATAACAGTACCTGCGAAGTTGCTGTTCAGCGCGAAGTACCACCACCAGCAGAGCCCACACCACCACCTGTGGCACCTACCCCTCCGCCAGTCGTACCCACACCACCACCAGTGGTGCCCACTCCACCTGTAGTACCTCCTACACCTCCAACGCCTCCGACTCCTGAGCCACCAAAGCCTGAGCTGGACATTCGTAAATCTATTCTTAATAAGCCTGCTTTCATGAAGCCAGGGGATTCCTTCACTTATGTTATCCAGTACCGCAACAAAGTAAACGCCTCTCTGGCCGAAAACGTCGTCATCACTGATGAACTAGACACTCGATATTTTAACGTAGACAGTGTCTCCCCAGTTGATGCGAAGGTAACTAATGGCTTTCTTAAATATGAGCGTGGCTCACTCCCGTTCAGTAATGACTACCAAGAAATTCGCGTCAATGTAACACTCAAAGATCAAATTAGTTCGGGCACCAACGTATGTAATGTCGGAAGAATTTCCGCCGACATGACCACCGCCGTAAGCACCTCGCCAGTCTGTATTGGCGTTATAACACCTTGTCCTTATGACGCAAGTGTGGACAACATCAACAACCCAAATTGTGCGGAACCTAAGATTGTCTGTGAATTACTTACTACAACGATAAACCGCACTACTCGTACGGTAGATTTCAAGACTACTATCAGCTCGACAAACCAACCTAATACGACTATCTATGGCTACAAATATAACTTTGGTGATAAAACCCCAGAAATCACAAAACAATCAACGAGTCTTAGCGACGAAACTTCGCATACCTTTGTTGCTGGTACCTATACGGCAACCGTTGTAGTTACCTACGGAGCTCGTGGAGTTGCCGGCAAGAAAGAAACAGCTTGCGTCGCCCCAGTCAGCTTTGATGCAGACCAAGCCCTTGGAAAATCTAAAACTGTTATAAACAAAACACAAGATAAAGTAGGAAAATCAGCATTAGAAACGAAGCTACATGCCGGTGACGTGCTCGAGTACACGCTAGTCACAACAAATATCCAAAATTACGACCGGACCGGCATTACTATCAGCGACTACATCGGTGACGTCCTGGAGTATGCCATACTTGACGAGGCGTTCTTAAAGGGACAAGGCGGTGTGTTCGACTCTAAGACAAAGAAGATAACCTGGTCTAACTTAACCATTCCAGCGAACAAAGAACTTGTACGCACCTTCCGTGTCACCATAAAAAGTCCTATCCCAACTACCAACTCACCGTCTGGTGTTACAACCGGCTTTGACTGCAAGATTAGCAACGAATATGGAAACGAGATTACGATAAATATAGATTGCCCTCTCGTAAAAGGCATTGAGACATTACCAAAGACTGGTCCTGGCGCCAGCGTTCTTATGCTTACGTTTATCACAACACTCGTGGGCTACTTCTTTGCGCGGAGTCGTCTGCTCGTAAAAGAGCTAAGCATCGTTCGAACTGACTATGCAATGACAGGAGGAATGTAATAATGTCAGAGTTCGCTCCAAAACAATCTCACGAAGTCTTAAAGCCTGTGAATGAAGCACGCGAGCACCTCGACGCTATACGTAAAGAACTTGAGTCAAAAGCCGAAAAACAACCAGACAACAAACAAGAGATCGGCGAAATAGCAAAACGAGTTGAGCAACAAGCAATAAGCGGGAAAGAGGTACCCCGAGCAGAACGTGCGCCTCAAAGACAGCACCCAGTACTCATTAATAAACAGCTTAAAGATATGGCATATTCACGAACAATGCTTCGTGTTCAAAAGAGGCTGTCTCTGCCATCTCGCTATTTTAGCAAAGCAGTCCACAGCAAAGTTCTAGACAAGCCATCTGAGTTTGTAGGAAAAACGGTTGCCAGACCGTCTAGCATGCTCGGTGGTGCACTTTTCGCCGCAATTGGTACATCTTTGCTTTTATGGACCACAAAGCGCTACGGCTACGAATATAACTACCTCGCTGTCATCCTTCTCTTTGCAACCGGTATGGTCCTGGGGCTTCTTATCGAGCTCCTCTGGAAAACGTTCAAGAAAAGATAGCCTCCTAGCTAGCCTTGCTCGAAAAGTAAGTTTTACTAACGAATATGAATCGTTGTCTCTTCGTCGCTAGTAGGAGTATTGTTTTGATGAATCACGCCCTCATTGGTGTCTATGTCCATTGAAGCGTCCTGCATTTGTGGTGCAGACTGGGTCATATCATCATACAGAGGACCTACATACTGAGCCGGCACAGGACTAGCCAGAGCAGATCCCTCTTGCTGAGGAGCACTTTGACTTGATGGCGCCGACATTTGCGTATATGCATCACTAAGCTCAGATGGCGCTACAGGTTGCAACGGTGAAGATGACACAACTGGTGTTGGGCCACTAGCTGGTGCTGGCCCATATGTAGACACTGGTTCGGCTACTGGGGCAACATTCGTTGTAGACTGTTGCTGTGGTTGGTCTTTTGCAAACGGAGAAGTTGGCGCTTTAAAGCTATTAGTCTCTTTCTTCTGAAGCCAGTCGTCCAGAAAAGAAGAGCCTGTGGTCGGGCGTGCTGGAGCGGCCGGCCTGCCCCCCATAGAGCCGGCTGTCGGCTTCGCAACCGGAGCAAGATCATCAGATGTCTGCAAACGGTCAAATATCTCTTTCTCTACGATCGCGCGTGGTCGCCCATGCTTCGCTGCCGAAAGTTGTTTAAGCGCATCTCCCAGCTCCTTATTTGGCTTTGTAAGTGGCGGAATCCCTAGCATACTAAATGCTTGCGTTGGTACACCTCCAATGAGCGTACGAATCACCATATTATAGTTTGGTATTCGGAGTAGGTCGCTGGCATCAAAGACAGGCTTAAATCGCTTCGCTAAAGCTTCAGCATCCTCATCCTGTCCGACACGGAAAGACACAATAGTACCAATGTTACCAAAAACAGCATCTCGAATTTCTTCAGTCAACTGTGTCGTAAACTGGTTCGCAACAATCAAGTTGAGATGGTACTTTCGCGCTTCGGACATAATTGTCGCAAAGCTATCAGTAGAGAAGTTCTGGAACTCATCAACATACAGACAAAAATCTACGCGCTTGTCTTCATCGATACTGGCGCGGCTCATAGCTGCAGCCTGGAATTTCATCACAAAAATCATACCCAAAAGCTTAGAGTTTAGCTCACCCGTACGTCCTTTGCTCAGGTTTACGATCAAAATCTTTTTATTATCCATTATCTCACGCAAATTGAACGAGCTTTTTACTTGCCCGATAATATTGCGCATCATCTCGTTGGCCATAAAGGCACCGAACTTACTCACAAACCAGCCCAAGACCTCACTCTTGTGATAATCGCTTGTCTGGGCCATTTCCTTATTCCAAAAATCAAGCACTACCTTATCTTTCACAAAAGCGAGCTTTTCTTTTGCGTACTGGTTATCAGTAAAAACCTTTGGTATATCAATAAACGTTGCACCAGCTGGGTCGGCCATAATAGTACGAGACGCCATACGGAACCAGTGTTCGTAGCGTGGGCCGATAATACCTTGGTGCTGAGGATCATAAAGTTTATAAAGCATATTGATAGCTTCCTGGATCAAGAAGTCTTGTTCGTCAGGGTTCTCGAATTCAAACAAGTTCAGTCCGAGCGGATATTCCATATCAGCAGGACAGAAATAAATGACATCTTCAGTTCTTTCCTTAGGTACAGAGGCAAGCAGTTTCTCTGCGGTATCACCGTGCGGGTCAATAAAGGCAAACCCTTCCCCGTTAAGCATGTCTTGAAACGCGAGATTCTCAAGAAAGGTAGATTTACCCGTTCCTGTTTGCCCCACAACATACATGTGACGTGCTCGGTCTGCTTGCGCAATACGTACTGGCTTCTTCACACTACGGAAAACGTTGTAGCCTAGGTGCAACCCTTCTTCCGGCATATTTCGTGGACCGTCAGCCTGTTTTGAAGCTTGTCGCTCAAGCTGTGTTGTTGGAATACTACTCTGGTCTGGAAAGTGGAATATGGTAGCAAGCTCCACAGCATTCAAAATTGTCTTATTATTCTCTGGTGGGAAGAACCGCATAATATAGGCAGTAATAAAACTGTCAATATCCTTGGCCGGAATATACTTAAACCCGTTCTTACCAGGCGCATCATACAGTGAGAATGTCGCCACAATACTATTCAAGATAGATTGTGCACGTTGAGAAATATTAGAAGATGCAACCACCCGTATACACACCTCGTACGCAGCATGGCGAGTCTTATCTTCTATGCCGTCGATAAGTGCTTGGTCAACACTACTCAGTGGCTTCTCTTCTTTTTTCTCATGTGAAGATTCTTCTGGTGGCTTAAAAGGCGCATACAAAAGTTGGCCAAACCAACCCGACACAATTTTGGTCTTACTCTTCGAGTGTTCGTTCTTACGCTTCTTTGCCGCAACGCTCAGGGCAGACTTACGCCAGTCACTCGTGGCAGGTCGCATCAAAATCTGAATCCCTGCCCCGTCTTCTTTATCGAGGGTAGAAAGCGCATTAAGTACTGACTGAATAGTGTCTCGCTTAAGATCATGATACGTCGCAATCGGATAGGCGTAGTCTTCTTTCAGGACGAGCTCTCCGCCCATGGTGCCGCTCGTTCTCCCCACAGGAGAAAATATGTTGTGTTCCTCAACCTCTTCCAGGCGAGCCGACGGATAGGCACTCACCACTGCTTGCTGTACGACCTCCACAAGAGTAACTGGTACTGCAGCATAATAATGAACAAATCCTTTGGTCCCTATAATCTCAAACGCAAAATGCCTCTGACCATAAAACTTAGACTTAAAGCCCTTCTGAACAGTACTTGCGATAATGTCATAAAGTGTCTGTGCCTTCGAAATAGTTTCATCAACAACATCACGGGCATCTCTTCCACCAACTTCAATGTCATCACTCGCCGGTGGAAGGTGAATGAGCATCGGCACCATCTTAAGCCCACGTTCAAAATTCTTTTGTTCACGCCACAGCTTGCGCGTATGCATAAAAGCAATAGCCACACTAACACCGATAATGGCAACTATGATACTTACGACGATAAGTACGGAAAACATAGCCTACTCGCTCACTTTGATTTCTTTACCGTAACGCTTGCGAATATAATCAGCCTTAACCTGGCCAAGCGCCTTGCTCTGTACAAAAGGATCACCATAAGTTTGGCGCACGATCATCTTAGCTTTATCTACCCAAATTCTCTCTATCAAGTCTTTATCTTCTGCAGACAAAGGGAGAGATGCGGCAATAGCTTGTTGCATGCTTGGTCGAGCGCTCATTTGAGGCTGAGCTGTAGGAGCGCTTACTGAAGTAGGTGCAAGAGGCTGAACAGCTGGACTCGTTTGGGTTTGATGCATAGGTAGCACGCTGTCATCTACCACCCCTGCTGTTGGTTGCACTGGCGGCAAGCTAAAATCCTGAGTTGTATCGTTGTCCATAGGTACTTCACATTATAGCAATAACTCTTTATTTTGGCCATGATCTTCTAAAGTAGAAAACCCCGAGTAGCGCCAGACAAACAAGCAACGCCACATCAAACAGTCCCACTGTCCCAAGAGCAGAAAACATAAGAAGAAGGGTTATCACCGTAGCAAAGACAGCTGAGAGCATAGTGATATAACCATATCGAACCTTCCTAAAAACGTATTCAAGGTGAGTCGTTGCGATAAAAGTTATTCCCCATACCAAGATAAGAGGTATCAATGTAATAGTAAGGCTAGCTTGCTCGGGGTTTGTTTTCATCATAAACAGTAAAAGCAACCCAACTAGCAACAGAAGGAGAATGAATCTCCCTACCCCGCGCACGACTGAATGTAGGTGTACTGCCACTGTAATATTTCCTTATCCCTATTATAATGTTCTTCACCCAAGGAAGAAAGTACTTAAAAAAGCAAAAATCGCACCTCTCCAAGTGCGATTCTTGAACTAAAACAGAACATTTATTTAAGAGGAGCCTGGACGATAAATCCACCCAAAATATTATGACTTATAAGGCGCTTATCGTCCACAGGCTTTGACTGACCGCTCTAAAAAGCTTTAGGCTTCTTAGGGCGATATTTTTGTTTTATTCAGGGTTTTTCTTTTTGCTGAACATGATCTAATACTAGCACGAATGATTTTAAAAGTCAATACAATAAATCGTAATTATATTGTTGTTAAAATTATAAAAACACTTTAAACTATGGATTTTATATAATTATATAAAAAATATACAGCTTATTTTTTACAACAATATTTTTTACAAAAATAGATATTATTTTGGACAATTTTATATGACACCTACTTAAATTTTTCCTTCGGTCAGAACTAATCTGGCCTAACAACTGTTGGCCCAACTTCCCATTACTACGCCAAAAAATCGGTAAAAATTTTCTAAAATTCTACCTTACTTAATAGTCCCATTCTGTGTTCCTGCCACCTTTTTCGGGCAAATTACTGCGCACATTCCGCATCGCATCAAAAGACTACCTCATACCTCATACGGGATTACCACATAGGCTTTCTTAAGCTCCATTATTCAAACTGCCTCACCTTCTTGTCATTATTTGCTACCCGAAAACTTTGTATTTTTTATGCTTTAGTAAGTTACTGATAGGCCCATGCACAAAAGAATTTTCCTGCAAAAATAAGGTCCTATAACTTGATGCAAAAATGTTGTTGACATAAGCATTTCATATCGATACCATATGTCTAGCACTTGAATAAAAAAAGTGCTCAAAAACAAAAATGTCTCTGTAACAACGACTTCTCGCAGGTCGTTGTTCTTTTTTAGGCCCGGTACATTTATTCCCGTTTTTTATTGTTGCTTTTTCCAACAACGAGCCATACAGTACCTTGTATGAAAACTGTGTTGTCGTTACAAGACGATGCGAGTGGTGGGATAGTCGCAGAGATTCAAACAAGCCTTTCAAACGGCCTTCCCACTATGCAAATTATTGGTGTCGTAGGCAAGAGTCTTGACGAATCCCGGGAAAGACTCAGAAGTGCATTTTCTGCAGCCTCCCTCACTATCCCCCGCAAAAAGATAACTACTAATATCTCACCCTCTGACATTCCTAAGAATGGGTCACATTTCGATATAGCAATCGCCCTATCTGTCCTCCTATCTTCTGAGCAACTAAAGACAGTGCCCGACGATTGCATTGTGCTAGGAGAGCTGGGCTTAGACGGAACAGTAAAGCCTATTCGCGGGATTCTCGGCAAACTTCTCGCTGGCCGTAGCCTTGGCTACACGCGCTACATTATCCCGCAAGATAACCTAGACCAAGCACTCCTTATTCCAGATCTCGAGTTAGCACCTATTCGTACCTTAAAACAGCTCTACTCGAGCCTCTGCACAAATGAGCTTGCGTTTGTGCGTAGCAGCGATCAGTCTGAGACAAAAATCCGAAAAGAAGAAGACTTGCGCAAAACTACAGTGGACTTTTCAGAAATTGTCGGGCAAGAAAGCGCCAAACGAGCACTTGAAATCGCCGCAGCAGGCCAGCATAACGTCCTGCTGAGCGGTCCTCCTGGTGTCGGTAAGAGCATGCTCGCAAAAGCCCTTATCAGTATCATGCCGGCGCTAACCAGACAAGAGGTCATAGAAGTAACCCATCTCCACAGTCTGGTTGCTACCCATGCAAATACACTTGTTACCGACCGTCCATTTCGCTCCCCCCATCACAGCACTAGTGACATCGCCCTCATTGGTGGAGGCCAACGACCAAAGCCTGGCGAAGTCAGCCTTAGCCACAAAGGTATCCTTTTTCTCGACGAGCTTCCAGAATTCAAGCGCTCAACACTTGAAAGTCTACGCCAACCTCTTGAAGACAAGCAGGTCACCGTCTCAAGGGCTCAAGAGCGCGTCACCTACCCAGCCGACTTCTTGCTTATTGCCACCAAAAACCCCTGTCCGTGTGGCTATTGGGGGAGTACCAAACCTTGCGTTTGCACCCCACTCGAGATAGAAAGATACCAAAAAAAGCTCTCAGGCCCCCTGCTCGACCGTATCGATATTCATGTCACTGTTGACAGCATTGACCACACCTCCCTTCTCAACAAAACAGCTCCATCAACAGAACTAAGCGATGCCATTACTAAGCGGGTAAAAAAGGCCATAGCTCGAGGCTCAGAACGCTTCAAAAATGCCCAGATGCGCAACGGAAGTATGACAAACAAAGAAGTTAAGTTGCATGCGCATCTCTCTCCTGAAGCCAAAGAACTCTTAGATACCGCCGCTACAAAACTTGATTTATCGGCCCGCGTGTATATGAAAACGGTAAAAGTAGCGCGCACTATTGCTGACCTCGATGACTCCAACACAATTGAGATACGCCACATAAGCGAAGCGCTCCGCTACCGGCCCCTTACTACCTCTTGAAATCCTCAACATAAACTGTTAAAATTGTACGAAACAATAAGAAACCATAAGGAGCAGTTCCATTAACAGTGTTACTCGCCTGAACCATCAGATTCGGGCGTCACAACTTCGGGTAATTGACGAAGAGGGTAATCAGCTCGGTGTCATGACCAAGTCAGAAGCCTTGCAAGCAGCAGAGCAAGCAGGACTAGATTTAGTCGAGATATCACCAAACGCTGACCCACCTGTCGCCAAGATCGTGGACTGGGGTAAGTATAACTACCAGCGCACAAAGCAACTTCAGAAAAACAAGAAGAATGCGAAGAACCTTGAAGTAAAAGAAATGCGAGTCGGGCTTAAAATCGGTGCTCATGACCTCGAGGTGAAAGCCAAGAAAGTCAGAGAATTCCTCGATGAAGGCCACAAGGTGAAGTATACCTTGCGTTTCAGAGGAAGAGAGTTGGCACACCGAGATGTTGGCTTCGCTCTCGCCCAACGAATCATCGACTCATTCGGCGAAACAATCACTGTCGATCAAAAAGCTACCTTTTTAGGAAAACAATTAACCTTCGTCATAAGAAGATCAGCATCGGCTAAAGCAACTTCATCAAAAGAAGTTTCCAGCCCGCAGAGCGACACAACTGACGAAACAACAACGAAAGAGATGTAGGAGGACCACATGCCAAAGCTCAAGACCCATAGCGGAACCAAAGACCGAATCCGTATCAACAAAAACGGTAAAGTACTTCGTCGCAAAGCAACAGGAAATCACTTGCTTCAGAAGAAGAGCAAAAGTCGCAAACGAACATTTGCAGGTGTACAAGAACTAACCGGCAAGCAAAGCAAAAACATTAAACTTAATTTAGGTGCCTAAAGGAGTAAATCATGAGAGTTAAAAGAGGCGTAACAGCACGCGCACGGCACAACAAGATCCGCCGTGGTACCAAGGGCATGACCCTCGCACACCGTTCAAGTGTGCGCCGTGGTAAGCAAGCGATCGTAAAAGCATTAGAAAACGCACATCGCGACCGTCGCGAGAAAAAGCGAACTTTCCGCCAGCTGTGGAACACTCGCATCAACGCAGCAGCCCGCGAAAACGGCACTACCTACAGCCGTCTTATGCATGGCATGAAGGAGCAAGGCATCCTTGTAGACCGCAAGATGCTCAGCGAACTAGCTGTTAACGACAAAAAAGCATTCAGCGCAATCGTTAAATCAGCTATCAAGTAAACAAGCCTACCATCTCTTCAAGTAAAAAATCCCCTCATTTCAAGGGGATTTTTTAGTGCCAGACGAGCGAATAAGCCGGGTTCTGTCCCCATCAAAAGATGGGTGATAATCATCTATCTAGTTCCATAATTGCTCATGGAATCAAGCGGTTTTCGTAGCGCGCATGACCTCGCAAAGATACGTGCTGGTTTACCCAGCGTGGCCAGCGCTCCTTGCAGTAGACAGGGTTTACCTCTCTCATGAGTCACCTCACAAGACTGTGGGCTCTTACCCCACTCGTTTCACCTTTTTCTACTTATTACTAAGTAGATGTTTCGTTTCTGTGGCACTTTCCCTAAAGTCACCTTTGGTTGCCGTTAACAACTGTCAGTCTTTGATACTGCCCGGACTTTCCTCCCTTGCCTTTTTGCAAAGACAACGGCGATTATCACTGCTCCTCTAGCATGTTCTAGTATACCTGGTGTTGCCCCGAGTTACTAGAGAGCCTACTGAACAATATCTTTCCCACTCATCGAATCAAGCGCCTTATTCACCTCAAGGTCGGCACGCCGGTTTAGCTCCCTCGGGACATGCGAAAAAGTTATCTTCCGAAAATCCTTCTGCAACCCTTTGGCAGTTTCATAGAGCGTCCACAAATCTCTGTTTTTCACCTTAAACTTGCCCCGCATTTGGTTCACCACCAGCAGACTGTCTAGCCGTACTTCCACGTCTTGTATCTGATGCTGTTTGCACCATTCAAGCGCCGCAATCAGACCATGATACTCCGCCTGGTTATTGGTCGTAATTCCCAAATACTTATTCCAAGATTCCAATACGTTTGTGTGTTCATCTTCTATGACAAAACCCGCAGCAGACGGCCCCGGATTGCCACGAGAGCCACCGTCAGCGTACAAAAATACTCTTTCAGGAAGGTGCTCACGCATCGACTCATTGCCCTGCTTTAGCATGTACAGTACCTTTTGTGCATAAGGCACAAAATGAAACTGAATCAACTTTACTACCGTCATATCATTGATCGATTCACCATAAAATCTTCGCAAAAACGCGTACAAAGCTTCCTTACTCACTTCTCCTATTTCAGCATCTCTGAGTAGCTCTAAAGGGAGCGAGCCAAGCATAAATGCCTGTACCCCTACTACCGATAGCTCCCCTGGTATTTCCCACTCCTGAGGCTTGTTACTCGAGACTTTATCGACAAGTTGCACAAGCTCACCAACCCGAATATCCTTGTCATCGATTCGTAGCGTCGTCTGTCGTTCGCCACGAACGATAGCCTCGGCAAAATTGTGGTCAAATTTTAATTGTTTCATTTTTTGTATCTTTGTTAGGTACTCTCCGTATTGTACGCGCTTTATGCTAGCGTATCAAAATAGACAAGAAAAACTCATTCACCGTCTGCAAAACTGGGCTCAATAATGGGAGAAGGAAGAACAAAAACAGCAAAACTACCATAATTCCCATACGCTCAATTTGCTCCATGAGTTCTTGCAAGGGTGTCGGAGCAACCGCATAAAGAAGCCGAGAGCCGTCTAGTGGTGGAATAGGAAGCATATTAAAGACAAACAGCCCCACGTTAACATGCACAAAAAGCGTTAATACATCATTAAGAAATACGCTTCCGCCTGGAAGAGAATTGAGTATGACCGCGCCTATCCCAGCAAGAAGCAGATTAGACGCAGGCCCTGCAAGTCCAACAGCCGCTAATCCAAGCTCCTCACCACTGATACGATTCGTATTTATAGGCACTGGTTTTGCTGCCAAAATAGGACTTTGCCCAAGCAAAATCATGAGTGCCGGGAGGGCAATAGTAAGCAATGGGTCGATGTGCCGAAGTGGGTTAAGACTTATCCGCCCATGCGAATGAGCCAAATCATCGCCAAGCTTGTATGCAACCAAAGCGTGCATCATCTCATGGAACGAAACCGACGCAAACAATACCCCTAAAAATATAAGAATTTCACTTACTGGATAAATATCGTTCATCTTTATCTAGTATACCAAACCGCTACCCCCTAAAACACCTTGACCAAAGAGGAAAAAAATAGTAGTATTAGACCTTGAATATAAGAGTATAAATTATGAAAAAATGTGAAATCACCGGTAAAGGCAAGCAGTTCGGCAGTAATGTCAGCTTTTCACAACGCCACACCAACAAGGTTTGGGAGCCAAATCTCCAAAAAAAGACCCTTGTTATTGATGGCAAGAAAGTTCGTGTCAAGATTAGCACGAGTGCTCTCCGTACCCTCAAACGAAAAGGTATCGTTAGTAAATAACACTCCTCTATAAAAAACACCTGTTGCAGTGATGTACTAGGTGTTTTTTATATTGCCGGTAGCCCAATGTTCAATTCTCGAACATCAAACAGCAACCAACGATAATCAAATCATCTACTTTACGTTCAAAACGACCACTCTGCTCTGAGTAGTCACTTCATCGCCCGCTTTAGCCATTTTGAGGCTTTCCTGGACGTCTTCAGTGTTCAATGAGGCAACTTTAGCAAATTCACTCAAAGGTTGTGCTGGGACCTCGTAGGTGAGTCCAGCGTGTGAAAGCTCATACTGTGAAGGAACAATGATAGACGGCTCCGTCTTCTTAATAATCGATGATGCACCGACTGGGTCAAGAGTATAGCCATTTCCACCAACAGGCACGACAAGCACGTCAGTTCCGCTCACGAGCTCAAGCACATCTGCATCGAGGTCAGGGTGAACATGCCCAAGTACGCTAATTGTTTGCCCGCTATGCATAAACTGAAAAACGGTCGCACTCTTCTGTCCTTCCTCGTCAATGTGAGCTCGCGCTTGCACACCTTTTACCGTCACATCCCCCACCTCAAATTCACCAGCCGTATCAATCACCAGATATGCAGGGTTCTTTGCGGGGCGTTTCACTGCATCCGAGGTATAAAAAGATGCCACTTTATCCGACAGCAAAGACTTCTTCCCCAGTGCTTCTAAGTTATCGTCGATAACAATCGTTGTTTGTTTCGTTTTAATACGGAAGCAGTTGCCTCCAAAGAACTCTAATTCCATACTTTCCCTCTTTCGTTAGCACTATTGTAGCGTACCTCCCTGGTCAATCTCTAGCCCAGAGTCAGTAAAACTTAGATTATTTGTCGGCAAAGACGCCAGCGACGTCAATAATCACCTGGTTTTTAGCCCCAGTAACTTGTAGCCAGAATTTATCATTTACTTGCTTGCGGTAGAGCCACTCATCAAGTTCCATGACCGCATAGCGGAGTTCTTTGCCTTCATGCTTTTCAAGCTCAGCAACTGCCGCTTCAGCACGAGAAATAGGCACATCACCAACAATCATCACATCAACCGGCGATGTCGTATCTCGAGTAAACACTCCAGAATATGCGAGCCCGGCAATGTTGCCAACTCTGTCCCAGACATCTGCGTCAACACTTGGTTTTTTATCTTCAATAACCACCACATCTTCTGGAGCATCTTCGGCGGGCGCATCTTTAGCCTTGCCTGCCTTTGGTGCACTTCGTTTACCGGTAAATAATTCCCGCAAAGGACCATAATGCTCCCATGTCTGGTCTACTTCGTAGTACAGCTTATTGTTCGTGCTATCAGATGTAATCACGCCAAGAGACAAAAGGTTTGCAAGCTCACGGCGCACCGAGTTAATCTGCTCTTCAACTTTGCGAGTAATTTCACGCACATAAAACGATCTATTCGGATTGGTCATGAATAGTTTTAGAAGCTTAACGCGCGTTTTTGAACCAAATAGCTGTTCCATATAGTCTTATTGTAACAGACTTGTTCAGGAGCATTATAAAAACTGTGCTCGAACGTGTTCGTACGCTGTTATACCGTCTTCAAACCACACGATATCTTTGTTTCTCTTAAACCAAGATAGTTGGCGTTTTGCGTATTGTCGGTCTGCAATTTTCATAAGTTCAACCGCTTCTTCTTCAGTTATCTCACCCTCAACATGTCTCATCATAATTCTATATGCAATCGCATCAAAAGCACGGGGTGGCTGTCCGTAGTCACGTAACAGCTTCTGTACTTCGTTAACAAATCCGGCTTTAATCATGTTGTCAGCCCGAGCATTAATTCTCTCTAGCAAAACCTCTCGTGCAGGGTTGAGCCCCACAATTAATGAATGAGGGCTTGGGGCACTTTGGTCACCTCGCGCCCCGCTACGCAAAAGCGTGTTTACTAAATGTCTTTTATTCTTCGCATTCTCCGGAAGCATCAAGTTACTTGATTGTATTTTTGCTTGCAGGGCTTCAACACTTAATCCGTTCAATGCCTCTTTCTGTGCGAGCATATCAGCGCTTAAATCAGGGAGTGAAAACTGAAAATACAGCCCATCAACATACAGCCCTGTTCCTCCCACAACTATCGCTAATTTTCCGCGTTTCTGAATTTCGGCGATTATTGCGCGAGCTGTCTGTAAATAGTCATCAAGTGAGGATTCGTCATACGGGTCAATGATATCCAGGCAGTGGTGTGGCACCCGTTCCTGCTCTTGTTTCGTAGGCTTTGCAGTGCCGATATCCATTGCTCGACGCACCGTCTGCGAGTCAGCACACACTATTTCAGCTCCCAGTTCTTCAGCAAGCTTCATAGCCAAGGCAGTCTTTCCAGAAGCAGTTGGTCCGACTATATAAAGAGTACTGACAGGTTGTTTTTTCATACGCTTTGCCCCTCGGGCCACCACAACAGACGTTCCACATCCACAAAATAACTATCACCCTCACCTGTTACCGAAACTCCCTCGGCCTCAAGATGCTCTTTTTGGCTGTGCCTTCCCCCATGATACCCGCTCGCCAGCCCACCTTTTTTATTCACTACCCTGTGCCAAGGCATCATTTGACCCCCACAACCTTCACATTCAAATGCATAACGAGGCGAACGTGAAGCTCGCAACGAGACGTCCATATCGGACGTTGAGTGAGAACTGGAGCGTTCAACAATGTTATGCTTTGAAAACTTCTGAGGCGCTGAGTGCTGTGCATTCGGGCAGTCAGAAGTGGTGTGGAGGTATGTGGGGCCGTAGTGGGCAATTCCTCCCACCACTCGTGCCGCACGGGCATTTCCACACAAAGCAGCAAGCTGGCCATAAGTCATAACTCTTCCTTTTGGGATAGTTCTCACCACTGCCTCAACTCGCTCTTTCAAACTGTTCATCGTGCTCCTACAGACTAGACTTGGTCACGCGAGCTCTTGCTTCATTCGCTACCGACTTCAAGAAGTTTTCAAGTGGCATTGTCGATTCATCTTGCACCTTCAAATCATCACGCACACGCGGTGTCACCTCACCAGTCTGGATCTCTTTTTCGCCTACTACCAAAACGTAAGGTACCTTCCAGCCAACGCTATTTCGTATCTTCTTACCGACTGACTCATTGTCGTTATCCACCACGATACGCAGGCCTAGCTTCTCCCCCATCTCCTTAGCTTCGCGCGCAAAGTTTGTTGTCACTTCTTCTTGATTCACCGTAATAATCCGTACCTGCTCTGGTGCAATCCATACCGGGAACTTCCCTGCTGTGTGCTCAATATACACACCAAGAAAGCGCTCAAAAGAGCCCAGCAAAGCCTTGTGTATCATCACTGGTCGTTGTTTATTACCTTCGGTGTCAACGTATTCCAGACCAAATCTTTCTGGCTGTACAAAGTCTAGCTGTTCGGTTGCCAACTGCCACTCACGGCCCAAGGCATCAGTTGCCATCACATCAATCTTTGGCCCATAAAAGGCAGCATCACCTTCGCTAATCGAGTAGTCAAGCTCGAGCTTCTTCGCCACTTCTTCAATAGTATTTTGTGCCGACTCCCACAACCCTGGATCACCAAGATACTTATCACTACTATCGCGAAAACTTAGTCGCGCCTTCCACTTCAGATTGAATACCGCATACATGTCACGAATCATAGTCATAATAGCCGTAAACTCTGCCTCAATCTGATCAGGTCGACAAAACACATGTGCGTCGTCCTGCGTTGCACCACGCACACGAATCAGTCCATGCAACTCGCCGGCTTTTTCGTCTCGGTACACAACAGTGTTCTCCATATAACGAATCGGTAAATCTTTATAGCTTCTTGGTTGTGAAGCGTAAATCTGAGTGTGGTGAGGGCAGTTCATCGGCTTCATCATAAACTCATCATCACTCTCAAAGCTGGTCACAGAAAAGCGTTCCGGATACTTGTCATAGTGCCCAGAAGTCTTATACAAATCAACCTTTGCCATGTGTGGGATAGACACACGCTGGTAGCCCGCAGCTCCCTGTAGCTCCTGAGAAAATCTCCCTACTTCTTCGCGTAAGACCGTCCCACGAGGCGTAAACAGCGGCAAGCCTGAGCCCACAAGATCAGAAAAGACAAACAGATCAAGTTCCTTACCGAGCTTTCGGTGGTCGCGCTTCTTTGCTTCTTCGAGCATCTGCAAATGCTGGCGCAACTCTTTTTCGGTTGCAAAAGCAACACCATAAAGTCGCTGCATCTGAGCATTCTTCTCGTTGCCACGCCAGTAAGCACCAGCCACGCGCATGAGCTTAAAAGCCCCTACTTTCCCCGTATCTTCTACGTGTGGCCCTCGGCAGAGGTCAGTAAATGCACCATTTGTATAAAAGGACACCTCTCTCACGCCAGCCTTCCCTGCGCTTGCTCCGCTCACACCTGCCGGCAAGCCCATCATCGCACTATCAAGCTCACTCGCAAGTGTTGTACCTTCTCGTCGTAGGTCGTTCAAAAGCTCAAGCTTATATGGTTGCTTTGCTCCTTCTGCCCAGTCCATAGCATCAGCAATCGACTTCATTGATTTTACAAATGGGTCTTTTGCCGCAATCACTTGCTTCATTTCAGCTTCAATCTTCTCAAAATCGTCTTCAGAAATAGCCACGCCAGGGATATCGATATCATAGTAAAACCCGTGTTCTACCACCGGTCCAACCCCAAGTCGAGCTGTTGGCCAAAGCTTCGTCACTGCGGTCGCCATTATATGAGCGAGCGAATGTCGCATTGCATCTAAGTCGGTATTGTCTGCCATCGGGGGTCTCCTTTCCCGTTAAAAATAAAAAGCGCACAATTGAGCGATACTTCATCCAATATTGTGCGTCTCGGTCCTTTGTTACTCTGTCAGTAACCTTGGAGGTTCCACCTCGACTTTTACTCTTCATGCGTTTTTACTTGCTATGCATGCGTGCAAGGTAAGCTCGGTGGTTGGTGAGGCCACTTCACTGCTTAGCTACAGTATACCACCGGAGCAACTCAAAGATAAATACCGTAGTTTCTACAGGTTAAAGCCTTTAGATAATCTATACATCTTTAAGGTCAGATTCACTCTGAACTTAAAGATTCTATGTTCAGGAAAGAGCAGCCAGAGCGAACCGCCTTTCTGCGGGCGCCCTGAGCGATGAGAAAACCTATCCCAGTTTTCTCATAACCCATGCGTAACAAAAAAGAGGAATCCGACTAATCAGACTCCTCTTAGTTTTATTTGTGCTCTCTCGCAACTAAGCACAAATTGACTGTGGATTGGTGAAAAACCTCTCCCAGAACTCCCTCACTCACACTAGAATACAGTAATTAGTACTATAATGCTAGTAGTTTTTTACTGGCGTTATCCACAGTCTGTGGAAACTTTCCATTTATCTCATAGATGGTAATAACCGTATAATACTTATACTTTTCACGGTATATTCTTGCACTACCCCCTCTTCATCCGCTATAATCACCTCAGTTACGAAAACCGTGACGCGGGCGATTAGCTCATTTGGCTAGAGCGTTTCCTTGACGTGGAAAAGGTGGCAGGTTCAAATCCTGCATCGCCCACCAATACAATCTCAGGCACAAGCCTGAGTTTTTTCATTTTAAGCGTTCATGTCGCTTTTGTTTATCCTTTTTTAGTCTGTTAGAATTCATCTAAAATTAGGAGAAATATATGTTTTATATTGAAACAATGGAAAGATCCGGAAACCCACATGTTGTACTAAGAGGCCCTGAGCATCTCTACGCAGCAGCTCATCTTGGCAGGCTATCATACAAATATGGATACAATGAGGATCTAACGAGACGAGTGAACGGTTGGTTTAGAGATGCCGGAGACCCAGAGGTAAGCCCAGAACGCAGATATTCGGTTGAAGAGTTAGAAATACTCCCTGTGTTACTAGAAGCTGGGTTATCGAATAAGTTCAATAGCCTAGAGACTGAAGAAGCCTTTACAACACTATTCGGTAATGCAGGCATCCAGATTGATATAGTCTACACACCTTACTATGCAGGTAGCGAGGACAGCAACTAGCTATCTCGTTTAGTCTTTATAGGTATTTTGTGGCTTACCATTCTCACAACTCACAAGGTTGTCATAAATCATCTGGCCAAGCACCTCGCGTGATTCTTCACTCGTGCCAGCGAGGTGTGGCGTACAAATCACATTTGGTAGCTTCGCAAATCGCTCAATAGAGGCAATAGGTTCGTCAGTGACAGGCTCTTGCTCAAACACATCTAGGCCAGCCCCAGCTACATGTCCCTCTACAAGGTGCTTATACAGAGCATCTTCGTCTATCACACCACCACGACCAACATTAATAATAACGACCCCACTCTTCATCAGGGCAAAACGTCGCTCATCGAGCATATGTCTCGTTTCGTCAGTAATCGGACAACACACCACCACTACATTTGCTTTGCTTGCAAGCCCATCGATATCTGTTGCACTAGAAGCACTGTCTACATGTAGCACCGTCACGTCCCAATTATTCAAGAGATATTCTATCGTTTTGCCAACATTCCCGTATCCAATCAGGCCTACTGTCTTTCCTTGCAAAAGATGCCCCTTGGGCAAAGTAAAGTTCCAAGCACCGCCAGCAATTTTTGCGTGCTCTGGCACCACAAACCGGAGTAGATCAAGCATAAAACCCACTGCCAGCTCAGCCACGGCCTGCGCGTTATACCCTGGGCAATTCATCACGGTCACCCCATGACGTTTCGCCGCTTCCATGTCAACAAAGAAACTTGCCCCCACCGCCGGAATAGCGACATATTTTAGGTTTGGGCATGCCTCAAACACTTCCCCGTCATAATGAACAGAATAAGAACTAGCCACCTCAGCATCACCAATCCGCTTTATTAGTTCAGTCTTGTCTGCAGGCCTATCTTCATAAACAACCCAGTCTTTATTATGGTGTGCAATGAGCTCGTCCAAAGTTGTACTAATCGGCTCAGCAACAACTATCTTCATAAATTAATACTACCATTTCGATACGCTTCACATAGCCGGCTCATATGTCGCAAATTATGAATACTTGCAAGCGTCCCAGCAATCGGGTCGCCAGATTTAAACTGGTGCCGCAAAAACGCACGCGAAAAGCCGTTTGCGCAGGTATAGCAGTCACAAGTCGAGTCAATCACTCCACTGTCTAGCGCAAACTGCTCATTCGTCAGTTGCATCTTCTTGCTTTGCTCACCCCAAACCATCCCATGACGCGCGTTACGTGTCGGCAATACACAATCCAGCATATCTATCCCATTCTCAACCGCAATTCTGAGGTCTTCGGGCGTTCCTACACCAAGCAAAAATCGTGGCTTATCTGCTCGATATAACGGCGCCAGCGCCTTCAAAACTGTCTCCATCTCTTCGCGGGTTTCACCAACAGAAAGCCCCCCGATAGCAATGCCATCAACATCGCTGTTCTGCACAATCTCAAGGCTCTGCTTACGCAAATCAATGTTCAAGCCACCCTGTACAACGCCAAAGAGGAGTGGTCGCTTCTCCATATCTTTCGTCAGTCGCTTAAACTCCACAATACAGCGCTCAAGCCAGCGATGCGTGCGGTCAAAGGCATCCTTTACTTGCGCCTCCGTTTCATCCCCCAAGCCTATGAGGTGATCAAACGCCACAATCATATCTGCACCCAAATCAAGCTGAATCTGCATCGACTTCTCAGGAGAAATAAAGCGCTTATCTCCCGTCTTCGGGTCCTTAAAATGCACCCCTTCTTCAGTAATCTTCGTATGCTCACCCAGAGAAAATACCTGGAACCCACCAGAATCAGTCAGCATTGGCCCCTTACGGTTAGCAAAGGCATGCAGGCCACCAAGCTGTTTCATCTTGTCTTCCCCTGGGCTAAGATGCAAATGGTAGGTGTTGGCAAGCACTATCTGCACGCCGGTAGCGCTCACCTGTTCCGGCGTCATCCCCTTCACCGCTCCGCGCGTCCCATCTGGCATAAAAGTAGGGGTCAAAACGTCACCTGCGCGCGTGTGCAAAATGCCAGTTCTGGCAAAAGCACCAATCTTTCTTTTTTCTTCAAATATCACGTAATTTTTTCCTTATGTATACAGAGCATAACAGAGGTAAATCAATAACACAACGAACATTACTTGACATGTATGTACTAATATGTTAACATAAGCGTGTTAAGTTGAGGTAACTGTTTGAATAAATCAAACAACTCGCTTGATGGCTTCGCACTCTTTTACGAAGAGTTGCACGCGGTCCCGCCAGCACGGAAACGTGTTCGAAGACCTCGCCCAGCCAACAAGCGGTCTTAACGGTTATGGGTCTCCTGCAAAGGAACCCTTAGGGAGTGGAACAACCGGCCCCGCGCTCGTCTCTTATAGAGAAAAGCGCGGGGTTTGTCTATTTGTCCTCAACACCTTTGTGCTCGTGTAGCCCATCAGCACCGCAAGAAAACCGATGGCTTCTTTGCAGAAATGAAGGGAGTCATTTCCGAGGACTTGTCAGAATACTCTCTTTCAGTAACTATTCTGACCGCTCTTTAGAGCGTTCCGCAAGGAACGCTTCATTTCTGTAAAGAAGCCAATCGTGCTTTTCTTGCATGCTGCGGGGTTTTTGCATACTTTTGCACCTGCAGGCAAAAGTATGACCTAGCGCGACTGGTAAAAGTCGCAATTTTTACTCCGCGCGAAAGCGCCTTAAATTATTTCCCCACATCCCTACCCACTTATCCACTAGTAAAATCATTAGCGTTATGTCAATATATTGTCATGGATTGTCCATTTTGCGGAAAAAAATCGTCCGTCACAAACAGCCGAAAACGCGCCGGAAGCACACAAGTGTGGCGTCGTCGACAGTGTCAGGCATGTCGCAAAATATGGACCACTTCGGAGCAAATTGACATGTCTTCAACCCACCGTGTCATCACCTCTCAGAAGGCCCTAGAGGCCTTCCAGAGAGACATCTTGTTCGAGAGCATAAAAGACGCACTACAGCATAAAAAAAGCGCTCTAGACGATGCTAGTGCGCTTACAGACACTGTTTTAGCCACGTTATTGCGCTTAAAACAACCAAAACTAGAAAAAGCACTCATTGCAGAAGTAACCCACACCGTCCTTGCCCGCTTCGACCCCATCGCCAGCGCTGTTTACAAAGCAAAGCATCAATAAATCTTAGAGGGGTCGTTACACCCCTTCACCCCGGTCATACTTTTGACTACAGTCTCAAAAGTATGCAAAAAGTCCGCAGCCTCCCCAAAAACAAGCGATGAAAATACAGACAGATGACAAAGGTGCCTTGCGGAACGCTAGAGCGGTCCGGGTAGTTACTTAAAAGGAGTAGCCGGACAAGTCCTCGGCAATGACTCCTTTATCATCTGTCTCATTTTCTCGGTTTTTAGGGTAAAGGCTGGTGTGGCTACAGTAGCTCGTGTAGCTCTCCAGCACCGCAAGAAAACCGATGGTCTCAGCTAGAGATTCTATTGAATCACTTCCGAGGACTAGCCGAGTTACTCTACTTTAGTAACTAACGAGGCCGCTCGCCGTTCCGCAGGAACGATAGAATCTTTAGCTGAGCCAATAGTGCTTTTCTTGCATGCTGCGGACTTTTTGCTTACTTTTGCACCTGCAGGCAAAAGTAAGGCTGGGTGTGGGCAGGCATCGCCCACTGTTATTCGTGCAAAGTACGGAACGTACTGCCGAAAATGAGGCTAGAAAAGGATGCTCGTTTCTTTGGGACTTCGGGCGCATCGCCCACAGTTACTTATTCATCATGCGAAGTAACAGTCCCAGAATCAGTCACCACTGCCTTCTCCGTCACATCGAACTTACCCAAGTACCAGCCAAACATCAGCCGTGTCTGCGAAACAATCGCTGCAAAAGCGCTATAGCAGATGGTAGTCAGTGGTAACAGTCCCCATTGCAACACCATAAACACCGTGCGGTGCTTCTTATAGCGCGACGGCTTCGGTGGCAAAATCTTAAAGCTCAAATATAAGGTGACCAAAATCCCAAGCATTGCAACCGTCTGAATCCGGCTTGCCACTTGTGGCAACTGGTTAGCAATAAAGTCTGTTTGGTGAAATACCCATGGTATCAGTGCGCCAAAAGCCAAAATAAGCGGAGCAGTTGCCCAGCTAAAATGCCCCTCGAGCAGGCGCAAAAACTTAAACCACACGTCAGTACGCGAGATTTTATTTTTCTTAAAGAACCCATACTTGGCAACATAGGCAATGTCTGTCGCGCCCCATGCCCAACGTCGTATTTGTATAAACTGGGCCTTCAGCGTTCGGCGGTAGCCTTTTGCCAGCACCGCATCCTGATAAATCGGCAAGAAAATAGGGATCACTTCATGCTTACCATCAAAAGCAAAATAACTTCGCCAGAACTGATGCCCATCCTCCACGATAGTTCGTCTACTCCAAAAATCTGTCTCTATTAAAGAAGCCAGTGGCTGTGCATGCGCCGAAAAGTTGCGCAACATATGCTGTCGAAGTCCCTGAATGAGCATCCAATAACTATTCCCCGTTGCAATCACGCGCATGGGCGCCGGTGCATCCCAAATATTATTCGTAAACATCGGTATAGGTTGAAACGAAAGAAACAGTGGGTCATGGCACACGCTATACACATAAGACAAACAAGCAAAATAACTCTTGTGTGGACGGTTATCGGCATCCAGAGTTGTCACCAATACTTGGAGTGGGTCTATCCCCTTCTTTTTCACAATACGTTCAAGTTCGCGACCCGCATAGGTAATGTTCGGCCCCTTACCAATCACTTCGCCAGGCGCGTCAATGTGCTTTACCGCTTTAGACACCATAAACACACCTTCATACTCTTTCATTAGCGTTTCGGCTTGCTTCTCTACCACCTCACCACCGCGCGCTTCATAGGCGAGCAACACGATCATCTTCTTTGGGTCACCAACACTTTCGGCTACGGTATCAAGCGTTGGTTTCAGTGTTTCGCGCGACTCATTCCAGGTAGCCACTATTACCGCATGCGTTATCTCATCAGGTTTAATACCGTTTGGACACTTCTCGATTCGGTTCAGGTTATTTAAGTGCCACTGGGGCCACTTTTTCGTATCGTCGTGCTTTTTTACATCGGCAAAAAGTGCCATCCAGTCAATCCCAAGGTGTTCTTGAAACAACCGCCAGCCTTGCACGGCACGCAAGTTCAGTGCAACCGCCTTCACAAACCATAGCATCAAGTAGGCAATCATAATTACTGCCGTTACTCCCACGTTCCAAAACGCCAACGCAAACGGCAAAATCAACGCTGACCACGTCAAAAAACCAGGCAAAATTTCAAAAAAACGGTACTGCGCACCTTTCTCCTCGTTGAACGGTATTTCGTAAGGAAAAGGCTTTTTCATGTTCTGAGCCTACAAAGTTTTCGTAAGCGCGTTAAAAATAATAATGTCGAGTATTAAAAGAAGCGAACACATCCCCAATATCCCTACAGAAAGATGTCGACGGTGTGTATACAATTTCATGCTTAGCACAATAGATGCTACGGTCACAATCAGGGCAAAGACGGCAAACTGGTAGAGCTCTGTTGTTGCGCCACTTATTTGTCCAATCTTTGTCGTGTCACGGTAGGCCACAATGCTCGTCGGGTTTTCGTCAGGTTTTACGTTCAGCAGTACATTAAGTGTTGCAAGCAGAAACAGCGCAAGATCTGCGCCAACCAAGCTCAGAACGTGACGGTCATGAAAATAGTTTTTAGGGATTTTAAACATAGAAGATTCTAGTGTCTAGTATAGCGTAGTTTCAAAGAGTAATAAAGGCTCAGAACATCAGGTTTGATTGTTGATGCTAGAAGGCTGATGTTCGAATCTGGCAACTCTTCGATAATCGAACGTCCATTGTCTATCATCACTTATCGTTGGTGCGGGTAGAGAGAGTCGAACTCTCGTCTTATCCTTGGGAAGGATACATAATAGCCGTTATACGATACCCGCATGGAGCCGAAGATGGGATTTGAACCCACGACCTTTTCGTTACGAATGAAATGCTCTACCAACTGAGCTACTTCGGCATATCTATATTGTAAATGCTCTGCCACGGTCTTACTTGAAATAAATTTCAAATCAGCCTCGGCCCCGCCTCACATCTGGTGTGGAATCACACGCAGGTGTTCCGGCCTTGCAAACTGCCACTGGCAGTTCTCACTACTGAGCTAAGGTGGCGAAATCTAAATCATTATACCAAAAGACGCCTACACTCGAGGCGTCTTTTTAAGTCCCTTACAAAAGATACAATGCTACATTGGCATAGCTTCGTACACTTGCACTACCGCCTTACCATCCATGTGTTTATGGCTCGGGCAACCCTTTGCAAGCTCTACGGCAGCTTCCATGCTCTCAGCGTTCACAATCGTGTACCCTGTAGCTGGCATATCAGCGGGCATAATCGGTGCCGCACCATTGAGTGTCACCGACTGCCCATCACTGTTGAAAGGGCTCCCCCCGTCAACTAGCGCAGGCCCAAGTTCTTCAAACCATTTGCCCCAGTCTGCCATTATCTGCTGCATTGAATACGCTTGTACATTCTCGGCTGTTTTAACAGATTCTGTACCACCAAAGTATATAAACACGAATTTTTTCATCTTATTCTCCTTTATTTAATTACTTGTTTCTCTGCTTGCTCTATAGCTTTTACATAGTTTTCAAGCGACTCTTCCTGGTTGCCCCAATGTGCGTTGTACTGCATTAACCATTTCTGCAAAACCATAAGGTTCTTTTTATTCAATGCTAAGAAGTTGGTTCGACCACTCTTCTTGCGCATTATTAGCCCAGCCTCTTCTAGCGCAGAAATGTGCTTATAAATCGCAGGCAATGATAACCCCTGCTGTATAGCTAGCTGGCTTATGGACCTTGGTTGCAATCCAAGTGTATAGATTATTTCACGACGATGCTTGTGGGCCAGAGCCTCAAAGAGCATATCGAGTTGTGGTGAATCGTGTTCCATAATAGTTAACTTACTAGTTAACTATATAAAGTTATGTACCAAGCTGTCAACAAATTCTGAACGAAAATATAAAATCCTATTTAACTCTCTACACATTGGACCATGCAGTCAAACCAGCCTCAAACGCAAAAACCGAGAAAAGGAATACAAAAATGAACGAGTCATTGCCGAGGACCAGTCAAAAGTCTTCCTATTCAATAACTACTTTTGACCGCTTGCCGTTCCGCAGGCACGTTTCATTTATGATTCATTTTCATCGCTTTTTTGTGTAGGCTGCGGCTCTTTTGCTTACTTTTCTAGCTGGAGAGAAAAGTAAGGCTGGGTGTGGGCAGGCATAGCCCACCAAAAAAAGTACAGAATATTCTGCAATAAATCTTATTTACAAGCCCTCTCCATAAGCCCATACTTACCCCTACTATGAACAGTCAAGGATGGTACAGAGCACTCAAAAAACCTTCGTGGGCACCACATGAAAGTGTCTTTGGCCAAGTCTGGTCAGTCATTTACCCGATTATTTTTGCGGTTAACATTTACGTCATCGTCCTACTTGCACAAGACAAGATATCAACCAAAACCGCCCTACCATTTTGGCTCAATCTTGGCTTCAACCTCATCTTTACACCGATTCAATTTGGCCTCCGTAACAATTTTCTCGCCGTCGTTGACATCCTTCTGGTTCTCGCGACCATCATCTGGTCAATGATAGCTATCTGGCCATACCAGAAATTTATCGCCATAGCCTTTATCCCCTATCTCGTATGGGTCTGCATAGCTACCACATTACAGATATCAATCTTGCTCAAAAACTAACCCTTCCTTTAAAACACAGGCTCCGTTCGCTATACTTCAGCATATGAACAAATCAGCAAGAGCCATAGTCATAGAAAACAACCGTATCCTTATTATGCGTCGCCTTAAAGCCGGCAACCAGTACTACACATTGGTTGGTGGTGGCGTAAAAGAAGGCGAAACCTTAGAACAAGGCGTCATCCGTGAAGTTAAAGAAGAAACAGGTCTCGATGTCACCAGCACCCAACTTGTCTTCGTCGAGCTTCATCCAGAACCCTATGCAGAACAATATATTTTCCTCTGCACCGTCGGTCCACACGGCAACGACATCGCACTTTCAGACGACAGCGAAGAAGCAAAGCTTGCCAGCAACTCTATGCAAGGCAACGTACACACACCACTCTGGATAGACAAAGGTAGTTTTAAGCACCTCCCTTTTCGTACCCCTCAGCTTCAAACTGCTATCGAGCTTGCACTGAAAAAGGGCTTCCCCAAAACACCAATCAAACTATAGAGTTTCAGCATGGACGACCAAACACCCGTTCCAGAACCACCAGCGGACACGCCACTAGAGCCAAGTGTTGAAGTTGCACCAGTAGAAACTCCTGCAACAGAACCACCCGTTGCACCGCCTGCAGAGATACCGTCCCCTGCGCCAGCACCTGTAGAATCTGTTCCTGCAGAACCTGCTCCTGAACCAACTCACCAGCCAGAACCAATCGTTGTCCCAGAACCAGTCATAATTCCCGAACCTAGTCCAGAACCCATTACCGTTCCCGAACCAGCACCAGCACCTGTGATAAAGGCGCCCGCACCGGAGCCACCTGCCCCTGCTCCGGCACCACCAGTCACCCCGCCACCACCCGCAGCAGAGATAGACATTTCTCAGCTTTCCGACGCGCAACTCAAAGCTGCCGCCTCGCTCTATGCCAAGAAAAACCAGGCGTCGTTAAGTCGCCAGGGCGTCGAAGCTCGGCAGGCAGTTGCACAAAAAAATGTTTCAGATATTTTGGCTTTTATCTCTTCTCACAGCCCTGCGAGTAACCGCACTATAGCTCGCGCTCTCAATCTTCCGCCACGCCGGGTTCAGCATTATATGCAACTTTTGACCCATCGTGGGGACGTTGCGGCTTCCGGGTGGGGAGTTTCGAGGGAGTATAGGATTAAATAAATGGGCTTTGCCTGCCCATACCCAGCGGTACTTTTAGCTACAGGTCCAAAAGTACCCAAAACGCCCCGCCAGCTGGCAAGAAGAACTGCGACTGCCAATTACTCAAAATGTAGTGTTCCTGCGGGACGGCAAGCGGTCAAAAGTAGTTACTGAATAAGAAGACTTTTGACATGTCCTCGGAAATGATTCACTGCATTTTGAGTAATAGGCATCGGTTTTCTTGCTTTATGCTGGAGGCTACATGCTGAAATTTAACCCAACAATTAAGCACTAGCAGTTTGACAGACTTGATACATTCTAGTAAGCTATAGCTTTTTATTCTAAATTTGCTATAATAAAGATACTGTTGAGGGTAACAACAACCCACTACTATAGCTTTATAGTACGTGTGGACGGAGAAGCGGGATCCACATTATAGTAGCTGAGACAGGACATAGGTCAAGCCCGAGAAAGCTTGTAAAGCTAACAGAGGCGGTCAAGCGTAAAGATAAACTACTCTTGAACTTCAACAGTAGTTCACCTTTACCAACGATGAAGTTTGCGATAGTAATTATGGCAATATATCCCATGATATTATTGTATATCTCCGCGATTGAATTGACTTAGGCGTAATTTCTTTGGAGAAAATACCTTTCCATTACCCCGCTCTATGCTGCACCACTTCGCAAGTGCTCTACTGCATGTATCGACTCCTCACAGCAATGTAAAAGTGTTGCGCCACACCGAGGAGTCGAGTTTCAAGTCTGTATGAGACATACGATTCAATTTAATGAATGGCTAGTTTATCAAAAGCATAAAGCCACGCTTGGAAATAAGAAATTTGGCAAAAAATTCATTGGCGAGCGTAACTACCCCCATATAGATAACAAACTGCACTATCCACGTATTGGTAACGATGTAGCTCAAGCAGCAAAACTAAAAGAAATTATCTGCCAAGAAGGTAGACTTGAGAGTCATGGTTTTCTGCCTTTTATAAAAAATGGAAAACGACTGAGAAGGTTTGTTCAGCCTCCTTACGACTATGAATTCTCATCTTTAAAGGGAGAGCGTAGCCAGAAAAAATTTCCACATATTAAAACTAGGCTTATTATGTATGCTTCCCATTGGGATGCGACGATACTTTCCTTCTACTCGTATTTATTACAGAAAGATTACGAGAAGTTTTTATTGCAAGAATCACTTGAAAATAATGTTATTGCATACAGATCAGTTGACGGAAAGAATAACGTTGATTTTGCGAAAGAAGCATTTGATGAAATGCGAAATAGGACAGAATACGAATGCATAATGTTGGATGTTAAAGGTTTTTTCGATAACCTGAATCACTCAATACTCCACGAAAGATGGAACTCAATATTGGAAGGTGGATTTTCAGCCAATCCAGACCATGAAGTTATATTTAAAAATATTACACGCTATAGATACCTTGAATATAGCGAAGCTCTTAAAATACTCAAAAAGAACAAAAGGAAATTCCTGACAAAAATAGACGAATCCAGAAAATTTTGTAGTCTTAGTGATTATAATAAGTATTTAAAAAAAGAGGTCAAGACTAATAAGTCAGGGTTCGGCATACCACAAGGAAGCCCAATCAGTGGGCTACTAGCAAATTTATATTTATCAGAGTTTGATAAAGCTACTAAAGAGGTAGTAGTAGGAAGTCTCGGTGGTTTTTACCAGCGTTACAGTGACGATATTTTAATAATATGCCCAATAGGACAATCTAAGAATGTATATCTAAATATATCTAAAGCCCTGGCGTCTCATGGGCTTAGACTAAGCTTAAAAAAGACAGAAGTCTTTCGTAAAATAGAAGGTGAAACGGATCTTGAGAACATAACTAAAAGTATTGATAATAAAGTTTCGAGCAAACGAAAAGACCCTCAGTACTTAGGCTTTCATTTTAACGGAGCTTCAATATCATTTCGATCTTCTACGATTTCAAGGCATTTGAGAGGTCAGAAAAAAGCTGATTATATGCGAGGTGCTTACAAAAAAACTGAATCTAATATTATTGCAAGACAACTAAATAAGACTAGGAGAAATGCTAAGAATAAACTTCTCTGATTCAGGGTTGTAGCACGATGTTTTTAAATCTTTTGAATTTTTGAGGTATTTGCTGGTGGAGTTCATTTTTTTGGTGAGTTATAGTTTTTGCTTACAGCTATGAACTGAATTGCTTTAAGCAAATTACTTGCTGTATAAGTTGCCTGCGGAGCCTCAACTATTTCACCAGACAACACTAGGATTGTCTTCGTCCCAGCATTAATTCCTGTGTCTATGTCTGAAATTCTATCTCCTATCATAAATGAATTTTCTAAGTCTAAGTCATACTTTTGAGCAGCATCAAAGAGCATCTTAGGTTTTGGCTTTTTACACTCACAAGCGTCTTGTTCACCGTGCGGGCAATAGTATGTCTCAGTTATATCTATACCACTTGGTCTAATGAGCTCAAGGGTTCGCTCGTTTATCTTTTCAAATTCTTCTACTGTTATCTTACCTTCTGCGATGCCGGCCTGATTCGTCACTAAAAACACTTTATAGTCCAAAGTCGCTAAAAGACTAAGCGCTTCAATAACCGTCGGGAGTAATTCAACCTTTTCAGGACTATCAACTCTCGAGATTCTCGGTATACCAATGTTAATCGTTCCATCTCGGTCTAGAAATACTGCATTCATAACTTCATCTTAGCAAATCTTTAACAGTTTTTAGCTTTGTTTACTAGACTCTTTAAGCCTTAGTTGATACTTAATCTTCAGCGAAGTATTTTTATTGTCCCAGGGTGCTCCGACTTGAACTTCACAAATCTTAACTAGAGCATGCCCTTCTGCATTCCTGAAAATGACTATGTCTCCTTCATAACCGGATACTGAACTACCTTCATAGTCGTAAGCGTCTGGATCATCAATCTCCTCAAAATTTACCGCGTATTTGGCTAGAGAAACGATCCCAGGCTGTCCACCATATGCATAAATAGAACGTGGGCCTTTTTGGCTCCATCTAGTTTTAAAAACAATAGCTTTAGACTCATCATAAAAAACCTCAAATTTTCCTCCATTTTGCATGTAGTCAAACTTTGCGCCTCCACTTTTCCCAACACTGTAAAGAAAATTACCATCCGAGCGACTGTTTAAATATTTAACCTGCTGACGGTGCTGTTCATCAAAATCGTAAAGCTTCAAGCCGGCATCTCTTAGTCTTCTCCAGCCTTGACGATAAACAACAGGATTTCGATCATAACTACCTATATAAACTTCAGCTACTCCTGCTTCTATAAGCTGGTCAGCACACGGAACCTTAGATGCACTCCTAACTTCGTTACAAGGCTCTAATGTAGTGTATACAGTAGCACCTCTTATGTTTGTTCCTGCGTTTTTTGCCTCTATTAATGCACAGTGCTCCGCGTGTAGGTGCTCTCCGTATTTACCTCTGTATGCCTTAGCTAAAACCCTTCCGTTTTTTACAATAACGGTGCCAACCCTGGGACTACCTTCAGGAGCCTTCTTAGCTTCATTAATTGCAAGTTGCATGTTATCTTTTGAGTTATCGGTCATCGCATTAATTCTAGCTTATTTTATTCGTAGTCAAGACAATACGCTCATAATTTTTTACCTTTTCATCTGTAATTCTTTGTTATTTAGTTTTGGCAGAGTTAAAGATATTTGCTGGTGTGGTTCATTTTGGAGGTGAGTATCTACTACATTACCTTGGCGAATTATTAATTAAGGGAGTTGGATTTTGGTTGCGAGGTCCCACATTTTGGGCATTAGCAAGTCGAGCTTTGGGCAACCCGATAACGACTCCGCTTTGGTCTCTTCAGTGCAAGTTCTTGCACACAAAATAGCATCAATTTCATCTAAAATTTCAGTATCAACCGAATTTGCGACACTACTCATCTGTGCGGTGAGGTCTATTATGCCAGAAACCTTCTGGTCAACCGCTGGGTTTGCTTCCACCTTGTCTGATTCTATAACAACATCCAATGTGGCATCGATAACACCAGGAACCTTCAACTCTACGATTTCTCGTGTCACTCTTGCAAACATGCCAATTTCTGCAATTTTTGGCTCGAATTCACATCCAAAACAAGTATTTGTATCACTCATGAATCATTACTATACTTCAATAAATTATTTTTGTCAACTTGAGAATATAGAGATGGCCTGACTTAAACAGGTTTTTGCTGGTGGGGTTCATTTTGGTGCTGAGCTCTGGTTTTGCTTATGGTTGCTTTCTAGGGGTCTAGCTATTATCCTTGGGTTTTATGGCTAATATCTTATCCGCTCCAACGCATAATATTTTCACTGAGTTTTTAGACAACCCTTACTCCGCTGAGGCTTTAGCGTTGCCCCGAAAAGACATTGTTGTTGCTGATAGTGTCGATTTACAAGGCCTTGCCACATCGTTTGTTGACGATAGAGAAAGAACGATTAAAGCTTCTGGTAAGGAAGCTGTTTTTGCTGGCTCAAACAGTGCATACGCACCTCTTCATGCTTTGTTTTGTAAAACGATAGAAGAGATATTTGGACAGGATAATTATGAACAAGCTCGAATATATTTTGACCATTTTTATAGCAAACTAGGCACACACGATGTGGGTACTTTTTGGCTTCCTCACTTAGACGGCACAGCCCCGGGCGGCACAAACGTTGAAGCAACATTTTTGAATGGAGAAGATGGGACAGCGCTAAAAGCTATTGGCTTTGCGTGTGACTCTCTGCCAACGATGACACTTCAAGGACCAACAACTCCGCAGGATTTCCAGGGCGAACCAAGAACTCACCTAAAAGAAGCTGTTGCGGACCAATTATCTAAAGAAGAAATTCCGGTTAATAAACTTGTCATCATGCCACCCTCTCTGCCCCACTACGCGCAACCAGCCAAAGTCCCGACTATAAGACACGCCGTACGCTGGCAAGTCATGATTGGGTAGCGAAAACTTGCTTAAGGTTGCTTTGGGGATGAATCGAGTGTTAAATAGCCAACAGTATGGTAGACCCAGAGACTGAATATTTACGTCGCTTAGAACCAGATGTAAAGAACAGGTTTTTAGTAATCTTTTCAAGCAGGACTGAGTTCGGTCTTGAAGGGTGCGATGGTTGCGAAATGCCGGCACACATAAATCCTTTCCTCCCTCGTATAGCTAACGACCAACAATTTCACTTGGTAGATGGGTTTTCGCATTCTGCCATAGAGCTCAATGGTCTTAAGCGTGACGCAGAGCTAACAGATCGCCCTGAATACCATCGGCAAGACCGCTTTGACCCAGACGCACTCTTTGCTAAATTAATGAAACTTGGCGTCCCAGAAGAAGAGTTTGATGTCATCTGTGCAAGCTTCAAGAGATGCATAGCCTGCAACGGAGTCTTCAAAACTGTCGGTACAACCCCCACTTTTGAAGAAGCAAAAGCGATACTGGAAGCAGAACTAGAAGCCAAAGCAAAAGAAGACTAACCGAGTTGGTTCGCTACTTGCTGTACATACATAATTGTTGGAGCGTGTAAGTCTTGCCAAATATTCCTAATTGAGCATATTCCTTGCTCTGTCGCAGATGCAGAACCTGTTGAACTAAAATAACTCCCCTTGCCAAATTCTACGGAGACAATCCCCGTGTCCCTTTCAAAAGAGAATGAAGCGCCTAGATAGCTTCTATAAAAATAAGTAAGAGACGCAGGTAAATCCGCGGCCAAGACTCTCTCTTCTGGTTTTTCAAGACTTAAAAAGTCACTAGGATGTGGTTTTACTCTTAAATTAGCACTATAAGGTTCAAGTGGTATTTTATGCTCATACACTGGCAAACCTTTTTTTGTTTTAAACGGGGTTTCACTACGCATAAAACTTATTGCCAATAACGCACTTGTTGCAAGTCTCACAGCTTCAACAGGCCTTTCTTCTAGCATGCCTTCCATTGCCAAAAATGCCTCTAAGTGTTTCATCTCTTGAAAATACCATCATAAGCTATTACTAGCAAGCATGAGAAGAATGCGGGTTTAGAGGTATTTGCTGGTGTAGTTCATTTTTGACGTAAGCTCTACAAGCTTTTCGTGCAAGTAGTCGTTGGAAACTACAGCTCCTCTAATATTCGTGTCATACCTTTGTTCATTTCCAAACAGGTCCGTCACCTTTCCGCCCGCCTCGGTCACTATGACAGATAGCGCAGCAATATCCTCAGGTTTACCCTGTCCAAATAACATCGCTTCGTATGCTCCGCTCGCAACCATGCATCCCATGATTACAGCAGAACACTGAGTCGTTACTTTCGCACCCAATTTATTTAGCGCATCTTTGGGGGTATCAAAAGTTACCTGCTCCTCATTGTTAAACCACAGTTCTTCGTCAATGTAAGCGCCATCGAGCGTATCATTATCTGAGACACGAATTGGCATGCCATTCATAAAAGCGCCACTACCCCGGACTGCTTCATACAGCTTGTCCGTGAATGGGTCATACACCACACCAAGCACGCTCACTCCTTCCGAATCTACTAAGGCAACCGAGAAGGTAGATATAGGTAGCCCCTTAGCAAACGGCATCGTGCCATCAACCGGGTCACACACCCATGTGTATGGCACATCCTGCTTGATTGATTTCTCTTCTTCGCCCCAAACGCTATAGCTTGGTGTCTCGGTCGCCAACACCGCAATAACATGCGTGTTTATTTCAGTATCAGCCTTTGTAACGATGGTTTTATCATTCTTTATCTGTGCACCGTCTGCACCACTACTGAAATATTTGTTCATAATTACGCCCGCGTCCTTCGCCAGCCGCTTCGCAATCTCAAGTTCTTTCAAATAATCATCCATACGCTAATAATAACAAAAATAGAAATCAGATATTACGGCTTCTTATTTCTTTTGCTCAGAAGGCTTGATGAACTGCACATAGCGTTCGTTGATTTGGAACGCAACCAATCACTTGCTTGAAATTTTTAATAATTATAAGTTCTTTATATCAGTTACTCCGTCGGATTTGTCGTCAGGCATTTTTTCAGGGATAGTGTTCTCAATTACACTTTTAATGTCCTGTAATATATCTATCTCTTTAACCTCCACTTGCACTCCAGCAAACTCTGCTATTTGTTTTGCTTCTTTACGATATGGGCGGAAAGATCTTGGCCAAGACACTGCCCCTCTTGTCGACGCTAATTCTAAATTTTCGCGGTTTTTGAAAGTTAAAATCAGTAAGTCATTCGGTTCATTTGAACCGTTGCCGAGAAACCCAACATATTCTTCCTTAATCACGCTCTTCATGTCCGAAATAGTAAATTCAAAGTTATCTTCGTGTCGAAGATTTTTTACAGTTACCTTTGACGGTCCAATTTTATGCAACTCAATCCGAGTATAAGTCACTTCTAAAAGCATTATGGTTACTGGTAACAGAACCATAATTCCAATTAAAGATGCCCAGGCTGACACATCTCGAAACAAAAAAGGTGAAATAAGGCTAAGAATACCTAAAGACATAAACAAAATCGACATAAACAGCTTCACCTGTTCAATAGATCTAATAGTCATTGTGTCTTGTGTTCTGGTTATTATCATTTTTTTATTTTTTATGCTAGATGTATTTAAGTACATTTATAATTTTTTAGCAAGCTTCTGAACTCCGCAGCAACTTCGTGAGCTAAATCTGGAACAACTGTTCAAGCGCGGTTACTTCAGCTGTTCTAGCTTGTTGTGCACTTAAAAGCGCTGTTGTCCCAACTGACCCAAGCAGTACAGGCCCACGATGAGCTATCAGCTCAACTGCAGTCCTCCTTGACTGAAAAGTTAGCGCGATTCAAGACCGCATGAATAGACAAAAAGTCTTAAATATGCTACAATATGTATACAGTGCCCGAAACAAAAACACCACTAAAATCTGTTTTACTACCTGCTGGCGAACATGAGTATCACGATTATGTAGATGCTGTAGCGCAATTTAGGGTTGGGCAGCTAATTGGAGAATGGGCTTTAAATGCAGATATTACTCATAGCAAGCCTGAACAACAGGGTGAGGTAAGTGAAGATGGACGAAGCATTCATTTCGACGAGATTACTTTGTACCATGGCAGCGCAACAAAGGGAATTACTAAGTTTGAGCGCGCAGAAGATGACACGATTGGGTTAGGGTTTTATGCTACGAGCTCACCAGAACTTGCTTTCGGCTATTCACGCGAACGCGTACCAGACCAAAGAGAGCTTAAAGACGGTATAATTCAAGAAGAATCGAAGACGCCTGTTGTATACGAGTTTCTACTACAAGATGTTTCTTTTTTGGATCTCCGTAAGCCAGAAAATCTTATGCCCATTATGAGTGACTTTGCCGATTACTTGGAACGGTGGATTGAAAGCGAACCGCAGAATGATTCAGAATTACCCCTTTCTCATACGACAACGTACATACAGCTCGTTCAAGCTAAAATTGCTTACATTCGAGGTAACGGTAAACCTATGGAGTATGGTCCATACAGATTTTATACACAGCTTGACACGAGTAATTTAAAAGAAGTGCTCATGCAAACGGGCGACCTCTTTGCAGGATATGTAGTGAGTAGCGGCTATGACGGAGTTATTGCAATTGAAGGTGGAGACGGAAAATACACAAAAAATGGTCAAAAATCTGAATCCTGGGTAATCATGAATGGGCTAGAAAATGCTACAGTCACCAATGAAGTAACCTACGATGTGCCAGAAGTACGCATTGCGCGTCCTAAGCAAGCCTCCGCTTTTGGTGAACTCCCACCGCCTCCAAAAGCTCAGTAAGCAATGTCTTACTTTCTTGGCGTAGCAACTAATCAAAAATGATAGCCACCAAAGATATCTACCCCCTTCACACAAAAAGAACTAATGCCCACAGCGGGCAAAGACTTACTCCCGTTGTCAATATCTAGATACGGGCTATAGTAAGTAAAATAAAATTCACAAGCAATGTCAGCCTCATCTTTAATAAAACTAAGACTAACCCTATCCTCGCTGTTATCAATTAGTTGATCAAGCCTATCATTGCTTGCGTACGCAAGGTATTCAGACCTATTTTCAGTATCAACTTTCCATCCAATCCGTTCCATTGTCTCTTGTATCTTTGGCGCCTCATTTTTCCACCTTGTCGCAAATGCTTCATCAGTAATCGCTTTCCCGAAGCCACCACTACCCCCATCACTATGATATATGCCTCTCCCACAGGACAGGGATATTTTTATCCAGCTATAAAAACCAGTGCTACACTCTGTTTTTAGCTCATCCACAAAGTCTAGGCCAATTCTCTCTAAGCCTGTCTTAACAGGCATAACACTGCTCTCAAAAGCTTTATCAACACTTGGACCGTTAACTTCGGTGGCTAAAGTAGGTACAGCTGAATTACGAATCCAGCCTCTCCCAAGATACAAAATTACAAGCATGCAAAAAATGACAAAGGCTATGTTTCTACGGGTTATATATTTCTTCATCACAAAAAAGTATACCTATTATTGGTCAGCACTACTACAAAGCACGAATGACACAATCGGCGAGATATGGGTTTTGGAAATCACTTTTTTGCCCAATTCTTGCTTTGCCGTCAGAAACAAAGCGCGCAGAAAGTGGCTTGTGATATTTATTGGATAGTGCCTGCACTAACTTGAGTATTTCTATGATTCGCTCAGGCCTTTCATCAATGCCTATCGGGTACGTGTCAATTCCCAAGCCAGAATGAAGTGAAAGAAACACGTTGCGCTCTATAGAAAAATTCCCTACTTCATATTCTCGTGCCAACTCAAAATCCTCCAGGCACGGCAACATCATGCCACACAGCCCAACCGGACTTGGATTTTGTTCCTTTATGAACTTTGTAATCCTCGTATACATGTCGGTAGTGACCGTTTGTTCAAAACTATATCCAAGTCTCTTCACGAAACTAACAAAGCTGCTATTACCGTCAAGTAGAGGTGCTATCGAGCTGTCAATTCCCAAGAAGTCTTGTTCGTCTGCAAACAAATCTGCAAGTTCTTGCCAGACCTGCCTCATCTTCTCGAGCCATTCTTCAAGCGTGCTACACCCTGCAGACAAATCCGTAGGTTGTAGCCCAATCGCAAAACCGTCTTTTTCATATCGTGCAGACGGAAAGTACGGGCTCGAAGGTGCGTTGTTAAACGTATAGGTAAAGTTAAATGTCTTAGAGGCATTGTGCGCAATTATTTGTTGCAAAATATCGACGTGCTTTTGCGATATCTCTTCCTGAGCAAGCTCAATAGTAAATGTGAGCGCCTTGTTCTCGTAATAGGTCGGCAACAAGTCAACTGCCTGCTCAGCCGTGATGTTGCCCACACTTATATACTCAATCCCCTTCTTACTGAGCGCAAGAAGCTGGTCTATATGCGCGATGGTCGATGCAACTCGTTTAGTTTGCACCATATAGTCATTCTGTTCGAGTTTTTGAGCTATTTTTTCTAGTCTCTCAATTGCCATATTGTCTGGGCTTTGTGCAAAAACGCAAATTGTCCTAATGATTTTTTGTTCATTCATAGTCATAGTCTATCAAATTATCCTTATGCTTTAGTTAGTGTAGCCACGTATCCTGAGGTGGAGGAGCCGGTCGTGCTCTTTCAAGCTCTCCCCTTAGCTGGTTACGTTGCAGCCTAGCCTGCAGGATAGATTGCCGGGTCGCCTCTACTGCTTCAACATCAACCAGCTCTTGCTTTAGCAACTCTCTCACCGTTCTTCTCCCAAGCCCAATAGCTGTTTCAGCAATGTGTAACCTCTGCCCTATCTCACTTATATTTCTTACTTGTGGTTCATTTTCCATAATGGTTTTCTCCTAAAAATTATTAACAAAATTAAAAACGACCGCTTCTTGCTGGCGGTCGCTCTTGTGATTATTTTAAGTCGTTTAATACGTTCGAGAAGCAACCGCCTGGATAAAAGAGGTAAAGCCAAAGAACACGGCAGTGTCCTGTCGAAGTGAGTTGTTAGCACTAACATATCCTAAGATCATAAAAATATAATAACACTTTTATTTAATATTTACAATTTCATATTTTTTATAATCTTTTTCTTTCTAGGTGCAGAGGTTTAATATACAAGCGCACTAAGAAGTTCAGGGAACTCAGGAGTCTTCAGGTCATTAATTGTGAAATGCTTTAGATGAAATTCCCTAAATTTTATTCCCGGTACTTGTGCGCTTATTTTCTCAACCGCTTGAACTATGCTTTCATTATCATCATCAGAGTGAAAAATAGTGAGCCCTTTAGCTCTACTTACAAGCTCAGGGTCTAGCACAAAATTCTGAAAGAATTTTTTTCCCTTGTCTTCCCAACTCAAACCAAGTGAAGGCGCCACCAAGACAACTTTCCCAACTGAAATATCTTTGTGCTCACTCAACCAGCGTAGCCAAAAACCCCCGCCACAGCTATGCCCAACAATCATTGTATCGGGTCCAATTTCAAAACGTTCTACTTCTTTACACCACAGCTCCCAGTCTGGCTCAAATGCAAACGGTACTTCTGGAGTTACTGCAAAAATATCTTTTTTCAAAAGTTGTGCCTGTAGCCACGGTATCCAGTGCGCGTTACTCATGCTTGGCATCGTCAGGTCGTAGTATTCTTCCCTATCAGGCTTTCCGTGCAAAATAATAGCATTCATCATTACAAAAATAGTAACATGTCTCGACTATACTTACTGCTCGGTAACTGCGAACCTAAAAACGCAAGCATGAGCGCTACTCCTGTCTAGGGAGCACATGCCAAAGCATGGCGCGCGCGTCGTTTCTTGGCTCTTCGTTAGGTGCAGTAAATGTTCCTAGTTGTTCAACAGAAACAGAGTCTCCAAAAAATTTCGTAAACAGCTCAACCGCTTCTCTAGTAACTATGCCTGCATAAATTACTGACGCGCCTAGTGCCTGCGATAATTCTGTGGTCCTTGCCAGTAGTGCTGTGCCTATACCTTCGCGTAAATGACCTTTCGCGACCTCTATATCTGATACGCAAAGCCACCCCGACGTGTTGAGACTAAGTAGAGCAAAGCCATGTTCAGTAGAAAGCTCAAACATACGAGACCCATTAGGCCTCAACTCCCTTAGCTCAATATCGTGTTGGGTCATATCTTTATTACGCTATCTCAGGCTTAGGGATTGGCGGAACAATTGCTGGCACAAAACCTGCAAGCCGATACATTGTTCTAATTCTCAGCGGGGATTCAGGATAAGGATCGGGAACAAGCTCAACGATGTCTTGGCCTACCAGGATATTTAATGCACCAGACATTATGTAGGGCCTCGGATGTTTAAACCCATCTGGAAGCTCACTCCTGTGGATACCAAAACGTCTGAGCCTCTCGTTCAATGCCCGACGTCTTTCCATAAATTCTAAATCATGTTGCATCACACGTCTACCAAGCTGATTAATATAAACTTGGCTATGTCCTGCTTCATGAAACTCACGGAGGGCTAAAGGGATTATTGCAACAGCCTGTTCTAATTTCATAATGAAATACTATATACTATTTTACAATTTATGCAATCCCAAGCATAGTGAGATTTTAACATTTTTGTATCTATTATTATTTTGTTATATAATATATATAATGATTGCACTAAGTTACGAGGGCGGGGTTGCTTCCCCGCTCGATTTATCTGTTCCTGACCCTGCTAAACTTTTATCGCGTGTTGCCTTTCCCTTTTCCAACGATATGGCACTTTATACTCGTTATGACGAGCTTGCACAACGCTCCGCAGATGAGCCATATCGCAAAAGTGATGTTGCAGTAATTGTTGGAAACGGGGCGCTCCTTTCTATGTTGCCAGTCCTACCTGAACAAATTTATCTTACAGACTATTCACCAGAGCATTTACGCTGGATGAACACGCTTATAAAGCAAGTAGGAGAAGCACCAAGCCTCTTAGACTTTATGAGTTGGACAGGCACGCTACTAAGGCAAGCGCGCTGTCAGGATGCCCAGGACAAAGAGATTTTAAGCCTCGGGCAGTACCATCACACAACTCATCAAGAGCGTTATACAAATTCTCGCGCAAAACTGCTTGATACCGAAGTAAACTTCGTTGATATCGACTATACAGACCTGCCGTCGGTACAAGCATTTGGAACGTTGCTAAGAGAGTCAGGCTCAGAGATACGTGTCGCTAACTTTACTAACATGATGGCGCATATTGTCCTCGGCGCCCTCGACGAAGTGAGAGAAGCAGCAGAAGACTATAATAATTTCAGAGTAGGGCTAAACGCTCTCCCCGTGGCCCAGCATGCTCAAATATTCGCTTCTGACTATG
Source organism: uncultured Candidatus Saccharibacteria bacterium (assembly GCA_964536485.1). Taxonomy (GTDB): domain Bacteria; phylum Patescibacteriota; class Saccharimonadia; order Saccharimonadales; family SZUA-47; genus JAGQMY01. Next base: position 21,238 of record CAZHXX010000007.1, on the reverse strand, counting down.
GACTTCGGCTCCCGCTCCCTACATCGGGAAGTATGCAAGGATATCTGACTGTTGCAAAAAAAGATATCCAAATGGGGTTCGAAGGCACCCTGGAAAAACTAGAAAAAACCGAAAATAAATACCAAATTACTACTACCGGCATCCAGCCAAAAACCGTCTAACTTCCCCGCTCAGCTAACAGTCTAAATATAAAAGATACCTACTCCTAGTTGTTACTGATTCTTATCCAAACGGAATTCACAGCCTTCGCAGAGTAAACAAAGCTTTACTCTTGCCGTTTTGAGTACAAGAGGTGCTCGTTCTTCACGATCTAACTCGTCAAATACTGCAAAAGGTTCGTGGAGTGTCTCCCCATTAGGATATTTCAGACAGTCTACACCAACCAAAATGGTAGGGAGTTCTAGAGTTTTCTCTTCTGCTACAACATCCACTTTTGTAACTACCGCTTCACCACATTCACCAAGCAGAGTTTCGATTTTTTCTCGAGGAAGTCCGTTCCAAAAAGGATGCCGTTCTTTAGGCATTTCCCATTCTCGCATCATAAGAGGCACGAACACTAGCAGCTACTTTTTCAAACTCTTCTGCTGTTTGTAGCCATGGGTTATAGTCAAGGCCATATGCCTCGTTCCCATAGTTTTGCCCATCACCAAGTGCTTCGGTGACAACTGTTACTAAGCCACCATCTGTTTCAGCAACGCCAACGGCATCCCTGTACCAATCACCCACCAGCTCAAAATCGCGTATACGCTCACGCTCGTCGCGCGTTAACTCCCATATTCTACCGAATACAAAGCTTCCCATTTTGGGGTAAATAACATAGCTAGAAAACTTTTCACCCCAGTTTTTTCGCAACAAATCTTGCGGAGATACTGGCAAAAAAGACTCTTGGCTCAAAGAATCGGGCACGTCTACTAAACACTGAATTGCCAACCCATAGGAACGCAATCTTGCTGGGGTACCTTGCAGAGTAGCTTCCTCACGGCCGGTAATAGCAGCAATAGCGCGTGCTTCACTGTTAGCTCCATAGCCAAAATAGTTCACTGAGTTACTCATTAAAATTATTATACTATAATTTACGTTTTTTTCAATAATTATTCTTGATTGTTAATGCCCTAGAGCAAGTGAGCGACACATGCACAGCCTACAAGAATTGAGTACGCTTCTCACCTCATTTTCGGCAGTGCTTTCAGCACTTTGCACGAGTTGCAGTGGGCGATGCCTGCCCACACCCAGCCTTACTTTTACCTCCAGGTGCAAAAGTAAGCAAAAACCCTGCAGCATGCAAGAAAAGCACGATTGGCTTCTTTACAGAAATGAAGCGTTCCTTGCGGAACGCTCTAAAGAGCGGTCAGAATAGTTACTGAAAGAGAGTATTCTGACAAGTCCTCGGAAATGATTCTCTTCATTTCTGTAAAGAAGCCATCGGTTTTCTTGCGGTGCTGATGTGGCTACTGTAGCTACACACCCTCTAAAAAACTGATTCATGGCAATCAGTGTCTTACGAGTCGAGCAATGAGCTTAACCCAAAAGTCTTCTTTTAGATAACTACTTTTGGGCGCTTGTCGTCCTCACAGCGCGGAAGATACTGGTATCTGGCATGAGTTGTGTTTTTTATCCTGGGTGCGGGGCGTTTTGGGTACTTTTGGACCTGAAGCTAAAAGTACCGCAGGGTCAAAGGGCAGCAAAGCCCTTTTTTAGGTTTTTGCAATTAAAAACGAGGTGGATGCGTACAAGAAAAGCCCGTAGAAGCTACGAGATGAGAGTAGTCATAGGGAAAAAGCCCGCTAAAGTATCTCTTTAATAACATCCAAAAGTGCAGGAAACTGCCGATACCTATGACTCAGCTCAGTATTAAAATGTCCCTGCCCCTCAAACAAAGCCAATTCCCCACCCGTTTTGCCGACCAAATATTCAGCATGTGCTACTGGGCAATAAGGGTCATCATCAGAGTGCAAAAACACAAATCTACCGCAATGCATTTTTATAGCATCAAAATCTAAAGGCTCTTCAAACATCCCGGTTAATGAATCCCACCCAAGATCGTCTTTAAACGTTGCAACCAAAACTGCTGCCTTTATCTTTGACCCTTCAGGCAAATTCTGAAGCAAGTGCAATATCTCAACCGCACCAGAAGAATGCCCGACCACAATTGTTTCATCATCAAACACAAACGACTTATTTGCCAGCAAAAACTCTGTATATTTCTTTGCATCTGGCGCTTCTGCTCCGGGAAGTTGCGGGAGCCAAACTTGGTAGCCCATACCTATTAGTACACCCTTCAACCACATAAACCAGTTTGCGTTTGGGCTTCCGTCAGTACCGTGTAAAATCAAAAATCGTTTCATCGCCCTTAATCATAGCAAGAAAAATCAGCACCAAGAATGCTTTCACTAATTGCTAGTCATTTACTTCAACAATTTCTGTTCCCGAAAGCCCCGTAGCACGTAAATTACCATTCAAAATTGAGACTGTACAATTCTGGAGCGCATAAGTACCAGCGACTTCTGCGCAAGCCTTCAGCCTGCTAGACACGATAACACCTACAACTTCAGTACCAACGGTTCCGTGCTGTATCGCAGCTTCTATAAACCTTGCCTGCTCCCGCGTAAATCCATTTACGGCAAGCCTATCGCCTGTGATAGGTGGGGACGTCCCTAATACCCCTTCAAAATGACCACCTAAAGTGTCTGGTTTAAAAACAAGCAGTGGCTTGTCTATCCCTCTTCCCCAGCTCACAGAATCTGGTAGCATACCTATCTTTATACACCTGTGTCACAAAAAATTTTGTGATAAATCCCACAAATACAAATTGTTGACATCACCAAACTCGAGGCGTAACCTAGTCTCGTATGGTTATCAATTGTAATACACAAGTTGCGGTGCTCATTATTAAGACCCACGGGGAGTGTATTTCTTTGTAGCCAACAAATAATCAACAAAGCAAAACAACTCCCCGGAACCAAACCGGGGAGTTTTCTTTTGCACAAATAGAAGGAGAACGAAAATATGAAAAATCGCGCAGGAGAATACTTGGGCTACAACGAAAATGGTTTTAGATTAGGGGCGTTCTATGGCCTCTCTACGGGCGAACAGGACAGATTGCCAGTCTGGGAGAGAGTAAAGAGAATCGCAGGCTGGGCGGGAGGTGCTGCGCTTACTGCACCATCTGAAGCACCGGTACACATGAGTGAACATTTTCGAGGTCACCAAACGGACCAAAATCTAGCTGCCTAAAATCAGCTTGCTTACTAGTAATGAAGTTAGAATAATGTTTTGACGATAATTACATATATTGTATAGTCTTTCATTATGACGAACAAATTAGAAACAATCCCTACCCTACATGTCAACCAACAACTGCCTGGAGAGAACCCAGCAGAAGTTTTTGCAAAACTTGGGCGAGAACTACCAATGGCACTGCTTGATGCAAACCCTTTTTTGAACTCGGCTAGTCTCGTTGACCCGAGCTTGCAAGACACGCTTACTTCACTAGATTCCAGACGATGGAGAACGTCAGAATCGCTAAGACAGCTTCGCCCTGAACAAACAGCGCACATTTTGCAAGTAGCAACAGTCGCGCTTGAGCATCTTTCAGGAGAGCCAATGGTTGCTCTTCAACCGGAAGAAGCACCACACGAACAATACGCATTTGCACCAAACACCGACCCTGCAGAACTATACCTTCTCGCGCGTCGGAACATCGATGTCCTTAATCTGAACATCAAGACTGATACGACTCAATCCGGGCTCGGGCACACAGTCTACGGGGCAGCAGTTCTATTGAGCGGCAGAGGAGCTGTTCAAGCTGCTGTTGCCGACCTGAGTGAAGGTCAAGAAGACACTTATTTCCATGTCCCAGAAAACATGACACATTCAGCAGTTGCAAGTGGAGTGACAGTTCTTGCCTACATTGCCCAAGCACCTCGTAACGATCTTCAAGCAGATGATTTTATCCGACCTACAGCATATGGCATTTTGCCTACCGAGCCATTTGGTAATGCAACAATTATCGCTTATACCGCCTTCGGGCGTGCTTCAGAATGGTAGAGACTTTTCCCACATAAGCTCCTTTAAATAGCTTATGTTTGACAAGCTAGCAACTATATAGCTATTATGCATAAATGAGTTCTATAGTTGACAGTCACTTCCCTTCATATGAAACTCTTATTCATGCTAATCCTCTTGGTGAATACCCAGATGCGAGCGAGCACGGAGAGGCAACGTCCTATTTTGCCACATTGAGTCAATCTGACCGAGAGCTCGTTCACTGGTATGCTGGTGACCAAGGTTTGCCACCACACGCAATGGCAGAAGAATATGTCTTCTCGTTCATCGCAAATTATGCGAATGTAGATCCATGTCGTCGTCATAAACGTGGAGTTAAATCTGCTACTGAAGAAGTCCAAAGGGTCCGTCGCTACGTAACTCTTTTCCGAGACAGCCCTAATTACTTTTTCCCTTTGGCGAGAGAATGTCTAACGACTGTTTTTGACGATAGTACGGGCGAGGAAATGCCGGTAGTCCAGCTCGCGTGGACAAACCTCAGCACCTGTGCAGAAGAATTTACGGCACTAAGAAACTATGCAGGCCCTCAGCTAGAAATCATAGAGGATGCCGAACGCTTCTTGAGAGATCCCGCTTCGAGCATCTGGTTTGACCAAGCCTTCATGCTCGACCAGCTACCCCACGCCTCAAGCTCCGTAATAGACGAGCTGTAAGAAAAGAAGTCTACAGCTATTTCGTCATAGGCAACAATGCTCTAGTCCATACTAAATCTGGTTTCAAATAATCTGCTAGGCGATCTAGGCACTGATGTCACCTGTAATCTTGTTTTTACTTCGTGTTCAGGCCCTAAATTTGGTTTATGCAGAGCTTCGTCGTCAAAACTCAAAATGCCATAGTCCGGTGTTGTGATTGGCGCTTCTCTTGAACCGTACAGTGTTCCATACTTGTCACACACTACTAATCTTTGGTAATGTAGCCCCTCGTCTGTATGCCATCCAAGCTGATTACCAATTTCACTTGCTGGTCCTTGCACAAGGTCGATCTGTACATATGCTGCTCGAGAACAAGAAATATGTCCAATGTTAGCTACTGAGTTAAATAAATCAACATACTCTCCGCCCAACTCATCTTCATACCGTCCCGCTCGTTGCCCATTTCTCAATTCATCGTTACTGTGATATACGCCTGAGTACAATTTTAACAGAGGATTCTCGGCGCTTATCGTCCAATTGGGCAAAGGCTGCGACATAACAGATCGAAGCGACTCAGGCACAAAACCAACAACCTCTATATAACTCATAAAAAAAATATAGTACCATGTATAGTAATTTTTGTCCACTTAGCGGGCCCGACCGGATGTATGGCTTCGCGCTGGGAAATCTTTAATTACTTACTGAAGGATTTCTCAGGCTCTGCATATAATTCTCTAATCGAGAATTATGAACCGCGGCTACGCCGACTTTCGGTTCAAATCGCAGACGAGTGTCTGCCCAAGAAAAAAGCCCCATGCAATGCATGAGACTTTTGTCTTGGCGGGCCCGACCGGATTTGAACCGGCGATCTCCTCCGTGACAGGGAGGCATGTTAGGCCACTACACCACGAGCCCGCGTTTATTGTTGCGAGATATAGTACAGAAACTACATCTTGAAACTCGAATAATAGTACCATCCTAAGGTGTTAATTACAAGACCCCGTGAAAAGCTGTTGTCAGCTTCATCAAGAAAAAGGGCTTTGCTGCCCTTTAACCCAGCGGTACTTTTAGCTACAGGTCCAAAAGTACCCAAAACGCCCCGCAGCCTACAATAAGAACATGATTGCCATACAGAGAAATGACAGCGTTCCTTGCGGAACACAAGCGGTCAAAAGTAGTTATTAAATAAGAAGACTTTTGACTAGTCCTCGGAAATGATTCGTTGTCATTTCTCTGTATGGCATCAGTCTTATTGTTAAAGGCTGGTTAGGCTACAGTAGCTCTGTAGCTCTCCAGCACCGCAAGAAAACCGATGGCTTCTTTGCAGAAATGAAGGGAGTCATTTCCGAGGACTTGTCAGAATACTCTCTTTCAGTAACTATTCTGACCGCTCTTTAGAGCGTTCCGCAAGGAACGCTTCATTTCTGTAAAGAAGCCAATCGTGCTTTTCTTGCATGCTGCGGGGTTTTTGCATACTTTTGCACCTGCAAACAAAAGTATGGCTGGGTGGGGGCAGGCATCGCCCACTGCAACTCGTGCAAAGTGCTGATAAGCACTGCCGAAAATGAAGCGAGAAGAAGTTTTTACCAATAGCTTTTAAAAGCTACGTAAATATCTCTAATTTATCAATTAGGCAAAGAAATATACATCCGATAAGGTTGCTTATCCTTACGATCATTCAACGTAGCTTCCAAATCCTTCAATCGGAAAATGATACGAGCACCTCGTGCCCCACTCCCCTTCTTCTCTAGATTCTTCACAATCTCGAGTGCATATCCTGTCTCATAAGGGATCACTTTTACATCCGAGTATTGCCCCACGTTCAGTCGCAACAAGGTATCAACAGTTTGTTGCGAAACGTTGCGGTTAGATGGGTCTACTTCACCGAATTCACCCCCCGCATCCCTCGTCGATTCCTCATCAGAATATTGCTTTGCAACTGCACCAAAGTCTTCGCCTCCAGCAAGCTTTGCAAGCGCTTCGCTTGCTCGCTTGTCAGCCTCCTCATCAAGAGAGCGAGTCACTTTTTGAATCAGCAATTCATCGCGTAAACTTCGTCGAAAATCGGTTATCGTCCAGTCCCAATACTCTCGCAACACATCTTCAAAAATCGCCTCGTTGCTCCCAAGTCTTTTTTGCTCTTTAGCAATTCGTATTTGCTCATCAATCTCTTGCTCAGTCACACTTACTCCGCGTTCCTTGGCAATCATTTTTGTATATGCCATGTTCACCACATCATCGAGTGCACGCTTTTTATAAGCAGACAGTTGGTCCTGCCCCGCCTCTGTCTCAAAGCTTAACTTCTGCTGAGTTTCGTAATAGTGGATGTAGTGACGTAGCTCAAAGAGATAGTTTTCGTACGCAACAAAAGTATTGCCAGTTCTCGCTACCGGAAAAGGAAGCACCTTAGTCACTTGGTACATAAAGCTAGAAGACGACTGCTTGCGATAGAGAAAATACACCGTACTAGAAGTAAAAATTAAAATTGTCGCAATAACAAGAGAAGTAGTGAGCAGTATAATGCGGTGCTTAGAGTGTTGCAGGGGATAAATGTACTTGCGTGCACCAGACAATATTTCCTCACGGTGCTCAGCCACATTCTCGTTTGTTATGCGCGGAATCACGCCCGACTCAGCAAGCTCTTTTTTTGCCAGTCGTTTCTCTCGTAATTGTTGCAGTTTCTTCTTCACTATTGCCTCAATCTTTCGTGGCTTACTTTTTCTGCTTCGTCAGCTGTGTCGCTGATGTTTCCATGATCCCGCAGTATAAGTGACAGTTCTTTTGTGGTCTCTTGCGGTTTGTGCACATCGTTTATGACAATATCACCAAGATACGTCTGTATGATAATTGTACCAAACCCCAGCAATGTCTCCTGCACCCCAACCACCTCATAATTCACCGATTGTATTTGTTTAAGTGCAATATCTGAATATCGCTTCTTAAAAAAGCCTTTCTGTACAATCTGTATAAACCGTTGGTCAGTCATTATATTGACGCTAAAGTACCAATATACCCAAGAGGGAAACATCACGATAATACCCAGAATAAATCCGCCACCTATCCCTGCATAAAAATAAGAAAGCTCAGGCTTAATGAACGAGGGAACCGTTCCCAGCAATATCGCAAACATAAAATAAATAAGACCACGACGCATCACGACAGGATGCTTACGAAACATCAGCAAGACTTCTTCTTCGTCGTATTGGCCCTTAAAGGCGTTCGTTGCCATACTCTCTATATTACGCTAAAGCTAACTGAAGTTCTAATATGTTGGTGCCCCCGCCAGGAGTCGAACCTAGAGCTTTTCCTTAGGACGGAATTGTTTTATCCATTGAACTACAGGGGCATCTCCAACACTATCCATGATAACAGGTTCGACTCTAAAGAGTCGCGCCATTTTGTTCGCAAAAATGCCAAGGGCATTTCGCTCAGCCAAGCAAGGAAAACTCACACAGCCACTGGCTGTGTTCGCCAGTAGAGCTTTTCCTTGAGGTGCAGAATTGTTTTATCCATTGAACTACAGGGGCTTACTCGGTACTACTGTAGCCTGTTAAGTCTCATCTGTAAACTATTTACTCGCGTTCGTGAGTTTCGTAGACCTGCAAATACTCAGACTTGTCGTACAAGAATAGTTCTTCATCACTAAAGAATCGTCCAACTTCAATTTCACCGTTCTCTTTACTGTCCGAAGCATGCACAAGATTTCTGCCCGTTCCAATCGCTAAGTCGCCACGTATCGTCCCAGCATCTGCTTCACGCGGGTTTGTTGCACCAAGAATAATGCGAATAGAGTTAACGCACTCATATCCTTCAAGTGCCATCACGATAACAGGTGAGCTTTTCATAAACTCTTCAAGACCCTTATAGAACGGCTTATCTGTTAGATGCGCATAGTGTGCTTGCAACATTGCACTATCAAGCGTCATCATTTTTAAGCCAATAATCTTCAAGCCTTTTCGTTCAAATCGCTTTATAATCTCACCCGAGAGCCCTCGTTGAACTGCATCTGGCTTGAGAATAATAAGTGTTCGCTCCATGTAATAATCCTATTCTTTTTTCTTGTAAATTACCCTCAGTATAACAAAATTACTCTTGAGAGAAAACTGCTCACTTCTGCCTAAGTCGTAGTCAGAAACGCAGGGTTTCTTTTCAAAAACACTCATAACTTTCAGTGCTATACTAAATCTATGCTCTTTTCAAAAACAAAAACAGATTTTCTAGAATATCTCGAAATAGAACAAGGTCGTTCCCAAAAAACCATCCAGAACTACGACCACTACCTCACTCGTCTCATAGACTTTGCAGGTGATATACAAGTCACTGACATAGACGCCGAGCTTATCAGAAAATGGCGTCTCTGGCTCAACCGGCTTGGGACAAATACTTCGGATGAGCTACAAAAAAATACCCTCAACTATCACCTCATAGCACTCCGTAGTTTTGTAAAATTCTGTACCAAACGTGACATGCAAGTTATCTCTGCAGACAAAATAGAGCTTGCTAAAGCCACCCGCAAACAAGTAACTTTCCTCAACCAAGAAGAGCTTGAGCGACTCTTTGCAGGACCAAAGCTAGAGACCTTGCAGGGGCTTCGCGACCGCGCGATCTTAGAGCTTCTCTTCTCTAGTGGCTTACGTGTATCAGAGCTTGTGGGCTTGAACAAAGACCACATCAACCTCAAACGTAAAGAATTCATGGTGCGCGGTAAGGGGCAAAAAGACAGGCCTATCTTTATAAGCGACGCTGCGGCCTGGTGGGTCCAGCAGTACCTCGATAAACGGCAAGACAATAGTGCCCCTCTCTTCATTCGTTATAGTGGCACGAAGCAAGTTTCAGTTTCCGGCAATTACTACCGCCTCACCGCGCGCAGTGTCCAACGCCTGGTTGCGCGCTACGCCCTCCTTGCCGGGATCACAAAACATGCCAGTCCGCACACCCTTCGCCATAGCTTTGCCACAGATTTACTTATGAACGGCGCAGACTTACGTTCGGTGCAAGCAATGCTTGGCCATAGCAACATATCGACAACCCAAATATATACGCACGTTACCGACCCACATCTCAAAGCGGTACACCAAAAATTTCATCGCTCACACGAAGAGCCCGATACCTCGCAGTAGTCGCGCTTCTTAGTACGTACAGTCGTCGGTAATGCGTGCTGGAGAGCTTACTGTGTCTATAGACAAAAGCTTACATACGCCGTCAAAAGACTGAAACACCGACTCAGGTGGGTTATCTGGCTGGCCAAGAGGGATAGACACGCGCAATCTTCTCACGACATCGGTTGCCCGAGCGGTCACGTCAATGCTTGTCTGTGATTGAGCAAACTCTACAGGGCCTGTGGCACCCCCGCCCAACTGCTCAGAACCATCGATGACTACCTGCGAGCTGTCATAGACACTGTGTATTCGGGCAACGTAACGATTTGATGCGAGCCCATTAATAGTCAGCGAACATGGAAGCGTTGCGCTTGCGTTGCAACTCACCCCTACGACCGTCCCCTTTGCTCCCCCAACGTAGCGATAAGTAGTAGTACCAGCTCCTTTGCAGGGAGAAACATAGAGATAGTCAGTAGAGTTAATAAGGCTATCTCTGCTCAGTGTCGACGTGTTAGTAAAATCTACCTTCAAAAGTGGCACATTCCCTGCACGAGAACGCGGGAAAATCCCTGCCGAGCCACAATCAGGAAGCGTTGCGACATTGTTGAGTCCTTTTTCTTGCCCCCACTGAATAGTTATCGTCGAGAAGTTGCGACCACTCTCTGTTATCAGAGGAGATATCTTAGAATCGGACGTGCTAATGCTGTACGCAAGCTGAGCTGGTGTTTTGTCATACAAAGCGCAAGTGTAAGCAATATTGGTGCTATCACTAATAACCCCATCATTTGGGAGGTCTCCAACATCACAATCTGTTTTTTCTATCTCTGTTAGTGTGCCTTGGCGCAAGCCTTCATAGACATCATTAATACCCGACTCCGCAGCATAAAGTGCCTGTCGTGTCAGTTGCCTGTCTAGCGCTTGTTGCTGTTCTCGTTGCATCATACGTGTAAAGCCAATCGTAATGAGCGACAAAATAACCATGATAAGAGCAGCCACAACAATAGCGATGAAGCCTTGTTCTTGCGTGTGGGTACGTTTTGTCATAAGCATATTATAGCCTCTTTTGCACCGTTACCAAGAAGTTTGTCGTGGCGCAGAACTCTACTCCGACAAAAGCTCCTTCGCAGGTCAGCTGACGTGCATCAGTTGTTTTTACCCGCAACAAATCTTCATCTCCATATGCCACTCCAACACGTATTTCATAAATACGTTCAACTGGGTCAACCAATTTCACGCTGAATTCGTAGAGACGCATGTTCTCGCCCAACAAGCTTTTACCGTCCGCGCTCGGGGATACCTGGGTCAGGTCACTTGCCCCGTTACATGTTGTTGGCTGGTCAAGCCAAAGCGCATGTCGCTGTTGTTTCGTATTTGCCTGTGGCGAGCTTTTCACTTGCCTGTCTATAGCATACGTATATCGTCGCTGACCGATACAGATATAGCTTGTCGTCGTATTACCCACAGCAATTTGCGGGCCGGCGACTCCTGGGGCAAGTATGATATCTTGGTTCGAAAAACGAATCGCTTCAGCAATTTCATCTACCACTGAACGAGTAGCTTCTCTTGTTTTGGTTTGCGTCACCGCACGGTAATACATTTTTGTTATCTGCATAATCCCGCCGAGACACACCATCAAAACAAGCGAAAATACTGTTGTCGCTATCATCAGCTCAATAATAGTAAACCCGTTCTTATGTTGCCTGCTCATACAGTCCCCGGCTTGTAGTACAAGATCAGTTTATTCTCTGCATTTTCTGTAGCGGTAGCACCGAGTCGTTCCCAATGAACCTCTATTGTGTAACTTCCAGTGGCGCCAAACCGTGATGGCGGAAGAATCTTTATCGAGTAGATACCGTCTGCACTTGTTGCGTCCACCTTATCGCACTGATCGTCAGTAGAATCATGAAGCGTAGGTGGCGTCGTAGTCGCATCAAAGCAAAAAGGTTGCAGTTCATTACGAGCACGCACAATACTAGACTTCACAAACTGTGTTTTAAAAATTTCAAGCTGTGTTTCCGCAAGCTTTAACGCCTCAGTTCTTTCCTGCGCATCTTGTCCCACGCTCACGCTACGGTTTGCTATGCCAAATGCAGCACCAAGCACAATACCAATAATTGACATCGCGAGCATTACCTCAATAATAGTGTCGCCACGCTGTAACTTTCTCATATGTCGCACTTCCTATCGTATGAATCTATGTCTAGCTTTGTTGTTGAAGAACCCTTAGCACCAAAAGTTACGGATGCCTTTTTACCTGTTTGATTTTCAAGGCAGATAACAAGTCCTTCGGCAGTATTTTTGTCTATATAGCCGTCATTACGAGATCGTGCCGGGTCGTCAGTCAGCGCATCAAGAATACGAAGCGTCGTCGATTCATTTGCCCCAGTCTGCGAACCAATTATGCCCCCAATCTGCAGGCTCTGTGCCTCAGACACTCCCGCTGCACCAAAATTACTAATAATTCCAACGCTTCCGTACTCAGGAGGAGTTGTGCCAAGAGGCTTTATTACCTTTTTTACTCGTAAGCCATAGAGGAGCTGGTAGCTCTCGGTCGCATCCTTAAAATTTGGATCATCACCAGGACGAGCCAACGGAACTGGCTGAGCTTTTGCGATCGTAGTAGTTGGTGTTTGGTCGTTATCTTGATAGCGCAATCCAGCCAAAGAATAGATGTCCATTCTCTCACCTACGCCATCTGGCAAAAATTGTATTGCCTTCCCTATAAAGATACAGTTGTTATTAGTACCCAACTTCGCATCATTATCAACGCTAATCTGGGGAGTGCCCGCTAAAAGAGTGCAAGTAATAGTGCTGTTTGTAGGAAAGTAGCCAGTCGTGACGTCATTCATAATATCTCTCATCTTTGCGTCAAATTCACGGACAGCCTGAGAAAATTGTACTGACTCTTGACGACCGCCAATAGCAGTCATAGCAGAGAAAAATATGACAGCAGAAATTCCTATCACAACCATAACCTCGATGATTGTATAACCACCACTCACTTTCATAGACTCAGTATACCATAAGCATTATTTTTAACCTCTGTATTTCTAGAGATAGAGAAATGTCGTAGTGTACCAGTGAAGCACGGGTTCGGCGAATAAATAAGCAACGTATAGTCCCACCAAAAGCAGAGGACCAAAAGGCAGTTTCATCTTGAGATTTTTACGCGATTGAATCAGCTTTGGCAACGCAATAATAATCCCAATTATTGAGGCAACACAGATAGCAAACCAAGCTTCAAACGGACCAGGCAAAAACAGACCCATCGCCACACCAAGCCGTACGTCACCATCTCCAATCCATTTGCCTTTAGAATATTCATGCAACACATAAAAAACTCCCGCACCGACCAGCACAGAAAGCCCTACAGCAAGCATATCTTTTGACATACCTACTCCGTTAGAAGCAATTACTACTGCACGGTGAAAGCTGGCGATAGCGATAAGCGGATACACCAGTTTATTTGGCAGCAAATACCAACGAAGATCATAGACGAATAATGCCGTAGCGACAACCAGCGCTAACAACCACGTAGCGAACAACAAGCGTCCCGCTCCATCAAAATCACGAGGCCACCATACATAACTCCCCGCAAATGCAAGACCGAGCCCTAGCTCTGTTAAAGGATAAGAAAAGGAGAGCTTTTTTTTACAATAACGACACTTTCCCCCTGTTGACAGCCAGCTAAACAGAGGTACTAAATCGTGCATAGATAAGGTGTGTTTGCAAAACTCGCAGGCAGATCGCCCCCTCACCCAGTCGCGCTTTTGTTTCATTCTGTCTGCAAGAACTAAGGCAAAACTCCCAAAAATAAGCCCAAGAAAAAACAGATATCCAGTGAATAGCGCTTCCATTACTCTAATGGTAACAAACAAAGCAAAAGGAGCCTAGTGTTTCATGACGAATCAACAGGCTCCTTAAAATTTCTTAAGAAATATGCTAGTTATTCATTGTCAACGCAGTAGGAAGACCCACCTTCAAGACCAACTGCAATCGCAAAGTTTCGTGTTGCGCTTGCACCAGTACCACTTGGTAACTCACCAACGCACTTTCCACCTGCCTTATAGGCAATGTGGTCTTTTACGATAGAAGTTGCGCTAGCACTAAAATCTTCATAAACGTATGCACCACCACCTGGCTTGTCAAAGGTCTTACCAGTAGCTGTATTTATGTAACGAGTCTTAAATCCTGTCGTGAACCCTGTTGTAGCGTTCGTACCAGCAGTTGGCACCACACCTTCATTGTTGCCAATGTAGTTATCGACTTCTGCTGAAATACGCGCGAGGACGCTTTTACGCGACTCGTTTCGCTGGTTTTTTTGCAATTGTGGAATGGCGACAAGCACGACTCCCAATATCAGTCCAGCAATAGCAAGCACGATCATTACTTCAATAATCGTGAACCCTTGCGAACTTTTTTTTAATATTGTTTTTATTCTAGACATTCTTTCCCCCTTAATGCGTGCGAATGTTAGTGTTTTTACCACTACATCTTAAGCTTATTTTTTCAAAAGCGCAAGCGTTATGACAAACTCTTTCTAGATACTATTTTCCTAAGTTCTGCCCAACCAGCCCGTAAATTGGCAACAGAATCGCGCTTACAATCGTAATAGCCACGACCCCCAAGATAACCATGAGTACCGGTTCAATGATAGTAGAGATAGACTTTATCTGATTATCAACTTCTTTTTCAAAGTAGTCAGCTGTCTTCTCCATCATCTTTTCAAGAGCACCAGAATCCTCACCAATCTTTAACATATTTGGTACGAGGTCTAAAAAGTATGGGTCGCCCATCAACGATTCAGAGAGCGCCCGCCCGCCTTTAACTTTTTCGGTTGCGCGGTGAATAGATGCTTCAACATGGACGTTATTAATAGCTTTGGCAGTAATATCCAACACCTGTATAAGCGGAACCCCGCTCGAAACAAGCGTTGTGCCTGTCCGCGAGAAACGTGCCATATACATTTTTGTAAAGAGCGGGCCAATCGGCCACAGCTTCAACTTCAACGTATCGATTATTTGCTTGCCCCCTGCAGTACGCGCGTATTTTGTTGTGGCAAAAACGAGTACACCAACAACTATTAAAATAACCCACCAGAAAGACACCATAAAAGCAGAGAGCGCGAGCAATGCACGAGTAACAAACGGTAATCTTGCGCCCGGTATACCACTATACAACTCTTCTACTTGAGGTAGCACACTGACGAGCATAAAGGTTACTACCGCAACCATCACCAGCACCACAATAACTGGATATATCATCGCTCCTCTTACTTTTCCAGCAAGCTCACTATCTTTTTCTTGCTGATTCGCGATTCGCTCAAGTGCAACATCAAGCGTTCCGGAAGCTTCTCCCGCAGAAACAAGGCTCACGAAGATTTGGTCAAACACCTTGGGATGCTCAGCAAGACTATCGGAAAAAGACTTCCCCCCCTCTACGCTTCCAATCACATCAGTTAAAATACTTTGCATACGCTTGTTTGTTGTCTGACTCAATACTGAGCGCAAACTTTGCACGAGAGGAAGTCCTGCATTTATGAGTGTTGAGAGCTGACGCGAAAAGATGACCTTATCTTTTCCTTTCACTCGTCCCATAAGCGCAGCCAGTGGGTTAGTATCTTCCTGTACGGATGCCTCTAAAAGTGCATATCCTTGTTGCTTCAATATCTTGGCTACGGTCTTTTCGTCTTCTGCCTGCAAAGCACCTTCGACCTTCTTCCCTGTCGCTGGGTCTCGTGCTACATAAGAAAACATCACCATTGTCGTTATCCTCTCATCAATCTATCGAGCTCTTCAATATCAACTGCGTAGTTACGAGCTTCGTCATAGCTAATAGTGCCAGAGTGTATAAGTGACACAAGCGTTTTATCCATAGACTGCATGCCATAATCCGCACCGGTCTGAATCACCGCATCAAGCTGATGCGTCTTGCCTTCGCGAATTATGTTTCGTACAGCCGGAGTAGCCACTAGCACTTCTGCAGCCACTACTCGTCCGCCACCAATTGAAGGAATAAGGCGTTGCGAACAGATAGCCATCAATATATTGCTCAGCTGGGAACGAATTTGTGGCTGTTGATGGGGAGGAAAAACGTCAATCATACGGTCAATACTTTGCGCCGCTGAGTTGGTGTGAAGGGTTGCAAAAACAAGGTGACCTGTTTCAGCAATCGTTATCGCGCTCGCTATCGTCTCAAGATCTCGCATTTCTCCAATCAAGACAACATCTGGATCTTGGCGTAGCGAACTACGAAGCGCCGCCGAAAAAGAGAACGTATCGTAGTGAACTTCTCGTTGTACAAGCACCGATTTCTTTGATTTATGAGTAAACTCGATTGGGTCTTCAATGGTAATAATGTGCGTTGCCTTCTCGGTATTTATTTTGTCTACCAGCGAGGCAAGCGTTGTAGACTTACCAGAACCTGTCGGTCCCGTTACTAGCACGAGACCTCTCGGATACTCGGCGAATTTCTTTACAATTTCTGGCAAGCCAAGTTGTTCTGGGGTGAGGATTTCGTTAGGTATAAGACGCAGAGCTGCAGCCAAATTACCTCGCTCATGGAACGCATTCACACGGAATCTTCCCAGGTCGCCAAACGCAAAGCTAAAATCAAACTCTTTGTCCTTTAGCAGTATTTGCTTTTGGTCATCATCAAGAATCGCAAACACTAAAGATTCCAGTGCTTCTTCGGTTAAAACATCTGCGCCAGACACCGGGCGCAAAGAACCGTCTACACGCAACATCGGAGGCAACCCAATTTGCAAATGCAAATCTGATGCTTTTTTCTTCACGACTTCTTCAAGTAGAAGTTCAATTCTTGGTTGTGATCCTGCTGTTGCCACCCGTGTCTCCTATTTATTTATACTGCACCCTCGGCAGCGACTCTGTTAATCTCTGCTAAGGTTGTCATCCCACTTAAGGCTTTCAGGTAGCCATCTTCTCGCATGGTTATCATGCCTTCGGCTTGTGCCACCTTCTGAATCTCAGAGCTTGTCGCCCGTTTTAGAATAAGCGATTGAATTGCATCTGAAATTTCAAAGACCTCGTACAGCCCCATTCGACCCTTGTAGCCTTCTGGGTTTTCGGGTTTACTCTTTCCCTTAAACAAAGTATAAGCGTTTTGATTAGCAAGAGGCAAGTTAGAATAGCCAAGTTCCCGAGAAATTGTCGCTATCTCTTCTTGTGTCTTCGGTAAATGAGCCCCCAGCGTCTGTCGAATCGCGTCAGTTTCTGCCTGTGATGATTTGTACGCCTCGCGCTCCTCAATATTTCGTCGCACCAGTCGCTGCCCAATGACCGTGTGTACTGTACTCGCAATCAAAAATGGCTCAATACCCATATCAAGCAGACGAGGCAAGATACCTGCCGCCGAATTGGTGTGAAGGGTGCTAAACACTAAGTGTCCCGTAAGCGCAGCCTGTACCGCCAGCGTCGCTGTTTCTTTGTCTCGGATTTCTCCCACCATCACGACGTCAGGGTCCTGGCGCAAAATAGAACGCAAACCAGAGGCAAATGTTAGCCCAACTTCAGCGTTAACCTGAATCTGGTTAATACCGGCCATCTTATACTCAACAGGATCTTCAAGAGTAACGATGTTTATTTCATCGCTCTTAATCTCTTGCAGGAGTGCGTAAAGCGAGGTAGATTTTCCTGACCCGGTCGGCCCAGACGTCAGTATCATACCGTTTGGTCGCTTTAATCCACGGCGGATAGTGTGCAGTGCTCTTCCCACATAACCCATGTCTTCCAGCATAAGAGAGGTCCCGGACTTATCTAGCAAACGAATAACCACTTGCTCCCCCCATACCACCGGAGAGATAGCAATACGTAAATCTATTGCCGACTTTCCAAGTGCAATCGAAAACTGACCATCCTGTGGCACACGATGTTCATCTATCTTCAGGTTAGACAAAATCTTTATACGAGAAACCAGTGGTGCCTCGGTTGATTTAGGAAGTTGCATAACTTCTCGTAACACGCCATCAACGCGGGCACGAATTTTCAACATCTTTTCAAGAGGCTCAATATGAATATCACTCGCTTTATTAGCCGCCGCATACTCCAAAATAGACGAGAGTGCCTTACTAATCGGAGAGTCATTCTTGATAACCTTTACATCACGTTGCTCCTTCGCTTCGTCTTCGGCCAGTTGCTCTTTTATTTGCGAATCAAGTGCACTAGTCACGTCCTGTGATATATCATCCTTGTATTGCTGTAAGACGTTGCGAATCCCCTCTTCACTGGCAGCATAAACCTTTAGTGGCCGTCCTATTTTATTGCTCAGAAAGTCTACTGCCTGGACATTGTCAGCATCAAGCATCGCAACAACAAGGCGGTTGTTCATTTCTCCCAGAGGAACCGCCATATAACGCTCGGCAATGTCTTTTGGCAACGTAGATAGTAGTTTTGGATCAATGATCGCGCTCGACAAATTAACGTATGGCATCTTTGTCACACTAGCAATCATCTTCGTCAAAACTTCATTGGTAATATACCCATCCGTAACCATTGTGCTAAAAAGTGGACTATTTTTTTGCTCAGCTCGTCCTCGTGCTTCAAGCATCTTTTCAGGTGTCAATACACCCTGCTCAACAATCGCTTTTTCGACAAGTTTTTGGGTAGCAACGGACAACACGCTCATAGTTTCTATGCCCCTATTGTGATCCAAATGGATTGCTATTCTGGTCTGTCCCAATCTGAATATTTTGTGATGGATTCTTTGATTCTCGATTGAAGTAGGTAGGATCTGGAGTCTTAAATTCAGTGCTAATTTGCTCTACAACTTCAACGGTCTGGGAGCGGTCTTTCTTAGAAGAAAATAAGAGTCCAGATAATACAAAAGAAAACACTGCACTTCCAAGCGCAACCGTCACAATAATACTAATATCTTTCTTCTTCATTACTGCACCTCCTGACTACCAAGCTGGAATGTCTTTGGCTGGGTAAAGAATGTTCTCAGATTAACCTGCGCTTGCAAAACAGTTTCTCCAGACTGCACCTGAATAGAATCAACATAAATAGGACGAATAGATTTTTCAAGCGTCTGCAGAAGTCGCTTAATTCCCTCAGTATCTGCATTCACCGCAAACTGGTACGGCATCTCAACTGGCGCAACAGTTCCACTTGCCGTCGTGCTTGACTCGGCAAGCGCGCTATCTTCGATACCTCCAATAGAGACAATCTCATACCCACCATCGCGTAAAATCTTTTCTATACTGCTCGACAATGCCGGGAAATCGTACTTACTAGGAAGCGCGTCCAACACTATCTTGGCGTTATTGCCATCGAGTTCACCTGTGCCAGCTGGGTTCCCTCCCAAGATATTCTTGTCTGCAGACTGGAACGCGTCATAAGACTTCTTCAGATCGGCCACTGTGGTCTCATTCTCTTTCAACAGGCGCAACGCAAGCTCTTTCTCGCGAATAACACGCCCATGATACAAACTCTGGCTTATGAGTGCCCTGCTTGCAAACACAGAAAACACAAACATGAAAGTAGCCACACCCACCGTAACAAGCATTTTGCTGTTAGTCCTATCAATGATGTCGTGCTTAACTGACTTGTGCGTATTTATCACTTTGCCCGGCATATTATTGGCCCCCCGGTGTAGCTGTCGTGGCTGGTTTTGTCGAAATCTTCTGATCTTGCAAGATCAGCACTACATCTTTCGTATTATCAAAGATAACCTTGTCAAAATTCATTTGTACTTTAAATGAGGCTAGGCTATTATCACTGCTAAGCTCTGTTGCGACTTGGCTAAACGGCCCGGCTAGTTCCCCAGGTGTTTCACCTTCAGCAACTTCAACTCGGTAACGTACGGCCTTAAGATTATCGACAAACTTATTAACTGTCGCAATACTGTCTGCGTTTCCCTGCATCAGTATGGTGCCCGAAACAGCATCAAAGTTCAGCATAGATACTTTCACTTTTTCAGGGCTCAAAAATTTTATAAAATCAAACAACCGAGACGTTTCTGGCTTCCCTTCATGGAGCGAAGGAAGTAACGAGAGCTGATTCTGCACCGTGAGCATCTTATCAATATTCTCTACCGACTGAATGCGCTTTTCTGCATTACTGATGTCTTCGGTTAGGTCAGAGATGTGTTGTTTTTGGGCTATTTGTACCACGCTAAACAACAAAGCCACAACGCCAATAGAAATTGCAGAGACCAAAAATGAAGCACTCATAATCAGGCGCTTTGTCCGCTTTGTCTTAACGTATTCTTTCTTGACGTCTGGGAGAAGGTTAAACTGCAACATCGTTATTCAATCCTCTCCGCAAGCCCAGCAGCAACAGCAAATTTACTCGATATAGCCAACAAATCATTTTGCTTTTGCGCAGGAAAGCTGACATTACGCCAAGAATTTCCTATCTCAACAGTCATTGCAAACTTGTTGGCAAGTGTCAGAGGAAATTCAGGAAGAGTCGATGCTCCGCCGGTAACAACAAGTCGTTCAAGCTTGTTCGTCGGATAGCGAGTCGTAAAGAACTTAATCGACTTGTCTATTTCGCTAATCAGAATGTCTACCGTTCCGCTAATAGCATTATAAATTTGGCCTTCCAGCTTGTCCTTGCTTACACCAAACTTAAATACAAACTGCTGTGCCTGCTTTTCGTCAATACCGAGCCCTTGCACGGCAGACTTAATAATACCGTCAATGCCGACTGGTATCGAGCGCACCAGCCGAGGAGCACCATTTAGAGTGATGACGAGGTCAGTTGCAATATCTCCCATATCAAGTAGCAAAGTCGCCACCATGTTGTCTGGTGCGAGAAGTGCACGTGTCACTGCGAGGCTATCTGGTTCAAAAGCAATCACGTTAAGACCTATAGATTCAAGCATGTCGAGCCGCTGCTCAACAAAACCGTTGCTTACGCTGGAGAGTAACAGCTCTACCTTGCTTGCTTCTTTTGGTGAATCTCCAAGCAGAGCCCAGTCTATTTTTGACTCAGAGAGAGGTGTTGGGATTAAAGAATCTGCCTGAAATCGAATAGTCTTTTCTAGCTCTACCGGGCTAAGCCGATCAACGTCCACCACGGTACTAAAAACTTTTTGAGAAGGTAGCCCAACGGCTACATTAGGTGTTGAGATACCACTTTGTGCCACCACTTGCTTCACCGCTTCAGCTAAACGCTGCACGTCTATATTTGCATCACTGCGAGAAATCTTAGGATCAATGTCAATAAACCCGTAGTTAACGAGAACTTTGTTTCGCCCACCTCGCATCTGTACCACCCGTATTGCAGATGTACCGATATCGAGTCCGAAAAAATCAGATCCTACCGATAGAATGCCCATAACTTAGCCTATTATACTGCATATGGTTATTTTTAACACTATTAAAAATGTCCTTTCTTCTCTTATAAAGCTGGAGGCAATGTCTGTATCGCATCAAACTCCACAGAAGCTGCTCCTCCACCTTGGGTGAGGAGTGCGAGG
>CAZHXX010000006.1:0-73566 GCA_964536485.1 uncultured Candidatus Saccharibacteria bacterium | reverse complement strand
GCGAATGCCAACAGATTTACAGTCTGTCGTGTTTGACCGCTTCACTAACCCTGCACATTGTTTTCAGCGGGGATGATTATCCAGGCTAAAATGTAGGTAAAGAGTCCAACTCCCGAGATAACAGTTATAACTCTGACTAGGGTAGGGTCTATAGAAAAGTATTTTGCTATACCCGCACAAACACCGCCAATGATTGCGTTGTTAGTGTCTCTTCGTAGTAATTTAACTTCACTCATATTTTGTTGGAGCCACCTGTCGGATTCGAACCGACGACCCTCTGTTTACAAAACAGATGCTCTAACCAACTGAGCTAAGGTGGCACATTGTTGCTTTATTATAAAGGTTCGAATCAAGATTCGCTACTTAAATGCTCGTTCGAGAGCGTAGACGCATCTCACTCGGCCAAGCAAGGAAAACTCGCTGTGCCACTGGCACACCTCGCCAGGACGACCTCTGCTTGACAGAACAGATGCTCTAACCAACTGAGCTAAGGTGGCAATTGCATGAATTTTAACAGAAATCTTTCGTAACATCAATCGCATAAGGAGATAAAGTAGTGCTGGTTATTTGTTTGGCTCGTACAATGCTATACTAGTTCTATGGATAAGTCGTATCTTAAAAAGCTATACCTAAATGAAAAGTTATCAATGAAAGAAATATCTTTACTGAACGGTTGTAGTGTTAATAGGGTTTCTTGGTGGTTGCACAAGCACCACATTCCAGTTAGAACTCGCAGTGACGCCTCCTATGTTAAACATAATCCGCTAGGGGATCCTTTTAAGGTAAGCGATATAGACACTTTGGAAAGGGCCATTCTTTACGGCGAAGGGATTGGCCTATACTGGGGTGAAGGAACGAAATCAGATAAGCATAATGTGCGGCTCGGAAATAGCGACGTAGAACTTATTAAAAAATTTATACTTTTCTTGAAGACAATTTATAACATCCAGGAATCAAAGCTTAGATTTGCTCTTCAACTATTTAACGACATAGATACTAAAGAAGCTGAAGAATATTGGTCTAATGAACTGGGGTATCCACTTGCACAATTCTACAAAACCCGTATTACAGTACTAAATAGAAACGGAACCTATCGTAAGAAGAGTAAGTATGGAGTTTTGACATTGTATTATCCAAATGTAAAACTAAGAAATTTATTGGTTGACGCACTACCTGCAAATGGTGTTAAATACATCTCTGAATAAGCCCGGATAGCTCAGTCGGTAGAGCGCAACTATGGTAAAGTTGAGGTCACGAGTTCAAATCTCGTTTCGGGCTCCATATAATGAATATTTCTGCGAACTTTTACTCTCCTACCGCTCCTGAATGGCTGTTTATGGGCCTCTTGTTTTTCTGGTATGTTGCGATGTGCCTGTTTGCCCTCTATATAGTCGTCTCGTTATTATTATTTATCTCAGGCAAAGTTCTTCATAAAGATTTATCGGTGAAGAGTGTTTTCCTTACCAAAAGAGCGAAGCACCTATATGGTGTTCTTGTGCCACTACTTATTGTTGTCCTGATAGGTATGTGGGCTTACTTCGGGCTTATCGATAATTAGCTTGAGTTTATAACTGTAATCTGTTAGAATAGCGGTAATATGGCAAAGAAATCTGAAAAACGACGAATTATCGGCTTGGTCTGCGAAGAGTCTGGACATCGTCATTACTACACAATGAAGAACACGCAGAACACACCAGATAAATTGCGTCTAAAGAAGTACAACCCAGTACTACGCAAGCACACATGGTATGTTGAAACCAAGAAAAACCTTGGACGAAACGAAGTCAAACCTCGAAAAGGCTAGGTAAGTGGGTAATATCATTAGGCACTCCGCTGTCATTACAGGGAGTGCTTTTGCTTTTGGTGAGCTAGGGAGAAATCTTGGGGAGAGGGCTAGCGCTCTACATCTAGAAATAGCAACTATTCCAATGCCAACTCAGGCATTTGAAACGCTTGGACATATCGCTGGAGGATATGTTGGAGCAGTATCTGCACTCGGCGGTATTGTGCTTGGACGATGCCGTTCAGAAGCAAGCCAGATGTAAACTATATAGCTTTGCTGTCTAGAATTGCGTTTATCAGCTCTGCGTGACTCCAGACGAGAGGAGTGACTCCAACTATATGTCCATCTTTAGGCGTGACCTGTTCTGAAAGCACGCCACTAGGTAGTGTATGGGCCAGAGACCAGTCTATATACTTTTTTGCGCGCTCATTTTCGCCACTTGCTGAATAATACTGCGCTAGCCATAGGGTAGTTACGAACCACGGATTGCCTTTATAGGCTGGATCTGATTTAAAATAATTGTCGTTTTCGTAACGAGGAGACCCGCCCGATGGAGAGGCATCGAGGAGCTCATTTTCTATTCTTGCAAGGGTGCTCTTTAGGTCGGTCTCAGAAGAATAATTGAATCGCCAGCCACCATAGAAGGAAGAGACATCTAGTGTTGCATCAAAGCTTACCGTGCCGTCTTTAATAAGGAAGCCTTTAATAAGTGACTTTTTATCACGGTCAAAATACATAAAGCTGTTTTGCTTTAGCTTTTGAGCTGTCTCATGCCACGCCTTAATACCGCTGTAGTCGTACTGAATCTTAGTTGCAAGGGTGACAGCCTCTATAAGTGCTCGATAGGTAATGGCTGTGGTGTACGTAGTGCTAAGAAACTTCTCTTCCCAAAGATCATAGCTGGCATGAGTAAGGCCATAGCCCTCATCGATAAATCGCACCATAAAGTCACAGGCTGGACGGATGAAATCGTCCATCAGCTCTTTGATGTATTCGTCATCACCCGATTTTAGGTAGTATTCTGCCATCATGAAGACGACTATTGCGGTTTCGTCCTCTTGAATAGCTAGTTCTTTGCGCTTTCCGTGAACAAGTGGGTGCCAGGTACTTCCTATCGCTCTATCTGGCTGGTATTTGTGCATCAAATAACCGTCTGGAGTAATGATACTGCGACAAAAATTAAAGAATGCTTTGGGCTCGTGCTCATAGCCAAGCTTAATAAGAGGCCACATAACGTATGCGCCGTCTCTCGGCCAGACATAGCTGTAATAGTCACGGCCATAGTTATAGATAGATGAGTCACACGATGCAATGATTCCACCGTGTTCGTCTGTGTGTGCTTTAATCACCATGAGCGATTTACGGACGGCAATTGCATAGTCATCTGGAAGCGTATTGAGCTTTGACGCGCTTATTTCTAGCCAGTCGTGCCAGTGTTGCGCCGTGGCGTGCTTACGGCGTGCAAACCCACCGTCGACCATAAGTTCATGCATTTTTTCGAGGCGTGACTGACTGTCAGATATCGCGAGCCAGTAGCGAACGACGGTACTTTCTTGTGGTGCTAAGGATGTCATTACCCGAATCGTTGAGTCTACGCCACCATGCTCTACGGCTGACATCGAGAGTTCGCCGTCCTCTGCATCCCTAAAGGTACCTTCTTTGCCTTCTATACCAGCATTACCTGCGGCATATTGGTCAAACGGGGTGCCGTCTTGTGTCTCTGCGTAGGCGAGAATGCTACAGCGTCCTTTATAGTCAAGCATGTACGGGCCTTCTGGGACATACATGACTGTATCGGCTCTCCCAAGCGCGCTTATCTGAAAGACTTGATGAAAGAATACGCGCACATCTCGTGCCGTGTCTTTTAGATTGGTGAAGGTAAGTTCTCGAGCAAAGATGTCATGATTTGCATCAACAAAATCACTTATGTGCAAGCGAAGACCTAGGCTTTCGTTGTGAAGGGCAATGGTACTTATAAGCTTTTTGTCTTCGAAGTCGACAATACCACTCCAGCTCCCATCATCGAGCCAGCTAAAGGCTCCGTCCACCCAAACACCGACATGGTGTGGCTGCATGCGTGAGGTGGTAAGGTTCTCTAACCCAACGTAAGGATAATAAAAATCATGGACAAACCCATGCTCGTCGAGGCCAACTGTCAGACCCGAATTTCCTAAAATTACACTTCGCGCCATTCTTCACCCCCACCTGATGATAGTAATCTTGATTGTACGTCTCTCCATGCATTCATAAAATAACGGAATGCCTCGTAAGGCGATGTATACGGGCTAAAATATGCGTGTACATCGCCGTCTGAGAACCATTTTGTGCACATGTAATAAAAATGGTCGCTTGTTTGCAGTTTTCGCCAATCTCCAACAAGTGACGAATCGTCGCTTTCTATCATCTTCTTTTCAAGCGCGTAGAGCCCCAGTATTGCGTCATGTTGCATTGGGTTACCTAACCAAGCTGTCAAGTCACGCTCAGTGTCAGCCCACGTGATTGTTTGCGGAACGTCAACATAATCCTTTGCTTCGTAGGCTTCTGCTGCCTCGGTGATAGTCTTGAAATCGTGGCCATCGCCCTTTAGCCATTCGTTTGGAAAAGCACGAAGGAAGTCAAAAATACCGGTGTCTGCCCATTGGTGTTCACCAAAGGTCTCATAGTCCATAAAGAGGTTAATAACATCGCCGTTTACTTCGGTTTCGTTGAGCCACTGGCAATATTTTTCTGTGGTGAGTGGCCACTCTGACCAGTTCTTGTCGGAGAAACGGAATGCAACATCGTCACTCAAACGATAGTTCTTCATGAGTAAACGGATATTTTCAGTGTAAGAAGGACGGTAGACGTAGTTTGGTGAACGCCAGCCAAGAATCGGATCCCATCCCTCTGTAATGATAGCCTTGTAGCCGGCTTCGTCTGCCCAATATGCGAGGTCGTTATTGTAACTTAACTCGGTGTTGCGGAAGGCGGTAGGACTGACACCAAAAACTTCACGGACTTTGTTTGCATGCATAGCAACCTGTTTGACGAATTCGGCACGCGAGTAGAAAAACGCGAGGCTGTGGTAGTACGTTTCTGCAACAATCTCAACTTTGCCGGTTGCAACGATTTCTTTGAATGACTGCAAGACATCTGGACGCCACATTTCAAGTTGCTCTATTAAAGTGCCTGTGATAGAGAGACTAATTTTGAACTCAGGATGCTTTAGCAGAAGTTCTTTGAGCACTGTGTTTGTTGGGATATAAGATTTTTCAGCAACTTTGTCTATGATAAAGCGGTTATTGGTGTCTTTGTACTCTGTTTCGTCATTGAAGTACTGGTGGTCGTGGCCTGCGTTAAATATTGAGTAAGGCTTGACGCGCCACGGCTGGTGGGCATGTAAGTATAAGACGACCGACTTACTCATACGGCTACTCCAACTGCATGGTGGTAGCGGTGCTTCATGATGCCAACTGATTTTTCCCATGACTGCTGTTCGTACTCTTTGTAGCTTTCTTGCCACATTGTTCTGGCGAGTGACGGATGCTGACAAAGTGACAAAATCATATCTGCCATTTGATCTGTGTCCCAGAAATCTACTTTATAGGCATTACGCAATACTTCGCTAACACCAGACTGCTTAGAGACAATTACTGGTGCACCATAACCTATCGCTTCTAGTGCTACGAGACCGAATGGCTCGCTCACACTGGGCATAATAAACACATCTGCAATACGGAAGGTATCTCGCCATGGCTTACCCGTTCCGTTCATCCAGCCTTCAAAGATAACATTCTGCGAAATACCATACTGAGCGGCGAGCATCATGAGTTCTTCTTCTTGCTCGCCACCTCCTGCAAGCAAAAACAACACTTTATTATCTTTCTCGACGACTTTTTTTGCAGATTCGAGGAGCTGTGTGAGGCCTTTTTGAATCGTTTTACGGCCTGCGTTTACCACTACTTTATAGCCATGTGCCTTCATTTTTTCGAGATAACGGTGAAGGTTGTATGTCTCATCGATGTCGTAGCTTATATCCATTGAGTTGTGGACGACATGGATTTTATCCGGGTTAATGCCGTATTCTCTGACTATAACGTCCTTGGTGTATTGACTGACGGCAAACACCTGGTCTGCCATCATGAGCGCTGCGTATTCTATTTCTCTCACTTCTGGGTTGCCGTGACCACCAGCAGATTGGTCAAACTGTGTTGCATGAACGTGCGCAATCAACGGCTTTCCGGATACTTGCTTGGCTAGAATCGCGGCTTTGAAGGTGAGCCAATCGTGCGCATGGATGATGTCAAACTCTGTTGAACTCGCAATTTTTGCGACGTTATGAGCATATAAATCATGTTGTTGACGCAAATCTAGTTGGCCAACAATAGTGTGCGTTTGAGTAATCCCGTAGGAAGCAGTGTCGTAGACACCACCCGCAAATTTGATATGGTCAACACTTTGATGATGTGCTGGCGTTACCTTCATGAAAGGGATATTAAATTCGGCGGTGTAGGGAAGGATAAATTCAATGTCTATACCTTGGGCTGACAACCCTTGGCACATCTGGTAGCAAGCAATACCCATGCCACCCGCATGATGTGGCGGTAGTTCCCATCCCAGCATTAACACCTTCATATAGTTACACCCTCGTTTTGATTTTATGCGTTTGGTCTCTACTTCGATTTCTTCGGGTGGCTGAACAATTCGATATACATAGAGCATAGAACTGGTTCTGCGAACCCTTATACGACATACACATTTAAGTATAGTGCTTATGCGAAACAAGCACAAGTACAATGAGAGGTGTATTTTTTATTGAAATGTGCTAAAATATACATAAATTACTATCTGGGCTGTAATTCCCAGATTTTTTAATGAAGAAACGGAACTATTCATGCAAGATAAGATTAGAAATATAGCCATTATCGCTCACGTTGATCATGGCAAAACTACCCTGGTTGACGGGCTTTTAAAACAGTCGCAGACATTTCGTGATAACCAAGCAGAGATGGGCCAAGAGCTCATCATGGACAGTGGCGACCAGGAGCGCGAACGTGGTATTACGATTACCGCTAAGATTACTGCTGTTGACTACCAAGGTTTCCGAATTAATATTATCGACACACCGGGGCACGCTGACTTTAGTGGTGAGGTAGAAAGAACACTTCGCATGGCTGACGGTGTTATTTTGGTTGTTGATGCTCAAGAAGGCCCGATGCCACAAACGAAGTTTGTTTTGAGCAAAGCGCTTGGCTTAGGTCTAAAACCAATTGTGGTGATAAATAAGATAGATAAGCCTGCTCGACGGCTTGGAGAAGTTGAGGATGAGCTTGCAGACCTATTCTTGGAACTTGCAATTCATGAAGATCAGCTTCATTACCCAACTTACTACGCGATTGGAAGGGAAGCAAAGGCTTGGGAAAGCGTACCGGCTGACGCAACCGCAGATGCCGACCTCACGCCTATCTTTGATGCGATTATCAACGACATTTCTGCACCTCAAGTCTCAAGCGAAGGAACATTCCAGCTTCTTGTTTCTGCACTGCGTTATGACTCTTTCCAAGGAAAGTATTCTGTTGGGCGCGTTGAGCGTGGCACAGTAAAGAAGGGTCAACCGGTTGTACTGTGTCAAGAAAATGGCAGCAAGAAGGGAAAAATTGACCGCATTTATAGAACTGTTGGCTTGCAGTTTATCGAGATAGATTCAGCTAGCGCAGGAGACATCGTCTCTGTTTCTGGCATTTCTGATAGCCAAATTGGCGATACTATTGCCGATGCTGATGCACCAGAAAGCTTGCCACGAATCGAAGTTGAAGCACCGACGCTCAAAATCTATCTTGGGCCAAACACCAGCCCACTAAAGGGTAAGGAAGGTGAGTTTACGACGAGCCGTCAGATTAGTGACCGCCTCAAACAAGAACTTGAAACGAACGTTGGACTCCGTGTTGAAGAAGAAGGAATTGGATTTCTTGTTGCTGGACGTGGCGAATTACACCTATCTGTACTGATTGAAACTATGCGACGTGAGGGGTTCGAGTTTGAAGTAGGACGCCCACAAGTGGTTACGCATGTTGAAAATGGCGTTGAAGTAGAACCGATTGAAGAAGTTATCGTAGAAGTGCCAGCAGAACACGTTGGAGCAATTCAGATGGAATTTGGCAAGCGACGAGCTGAGTTGATTGACCAATTTAGCAGTAACAAAGGTGTAACTAAGCTCGTATATAAATTGCCTACTCGTTCACTTTTGGGCGCCCGCAACATCTTGCTTACCGCCACAAAAGGTACTGTAATCATGAACACGCTACTGGATAGCTATGCGCCGGTTGGTACTGCGCTAGAACAGATTAGAAATGGGGTTTTGATTGCTTGGGAAGCCGGTGTAAGCACGCCTTATGCACTTGAAAATGCATGGGAACGAGGTATTTTGTATGTTGGCCCGGGTGAGCAAATCTATGCAGGGCAAGTCGTGGGCTTGAACCAAAGGCAAGATGACCTTGAAGTGAACATCTGCAAAGAAAAGCACCTCACAAACATGCGAAGTAAGAGTTCTGACGGTGTTGTTCAGCTTACCCCTCATACGATCATGAGTCTCGAGCAGTGCCTTGATTTTATTGAGAATGATGAACTCCTTGAAGTGACTCCTAAGAACTTGCGCCTACGCAAGCGAGAACTTGACCACAACAAGCGCAAACGCGCTGCAAAATAATTAATGTTATGGGTATTGATAAAATAAATTATACCATTGTCTTTCCACAACCTACTATTGAGCCTGCAACTGAAGAAATTAAGAGCTTGATGCTCACAAGAATTGCGCTAAATTCAAAGGGACACCCCAATGTGTTTCGTGAGACTGCTGATCGCCTCTCTAGGAATACTTTTAGATCTTCGTCTGCTCGTTGTTGGCATACAGACGAGAATAGTCCGGGTTGCTTCATCGTAGAACTTGCTGCTAGCTCTACTCCACCTTTTGTTGCTGGAGTTGTGGTTAATTACGAAAAAATACCAGAGTATAATCATCTATATATTGAGGATAAGCCAGCCAATTATTTAGACCGCCATCTCGGAACAGAGTGGGTAGAGGAGGCTTGCAGAAGAGGAGGAATTGTCCGAGCGGGTCTTGACATTGAGGTTACTTTTCTCGAACAGCTGGAACCCTTTACCATTGCAAGAGGTGATGCCGGGTTACTACTCCATCGCTCTGCAGATATCCAAGATGGGGAACCATTAGTTCGTTCTTTTTATCGAAAGTTCTCTCTATTGTAGCCTTTTTCTTTACCTCTTACCTCCTATTTTACATATCTTTGACTTGGCCGAAGGCGATGCGGTCGAGGATTTCGCTGGACATGTCCATCATGGCTGCAGGAGTAACTACAAACTCACCGTAACGATTATTAATAGCATCTACGGCGTCTGAGACGCGCTTGCGGGAGCCGACACTTCGTATACCTGTGGCGACCGTTTGCAAACGATGCTTTGTCCCACTGTCTGCTTCAACAGGTTTTTCTATATCAAAGATGGTGAGCTGCTCTGGATCCCAATCGCGAAGCTCAAAGACATGGACGGACATAATTTTTACACGGTTAGGTATCTCTGCTTGATGCAGGAGTTTTTTGGCTGCTTCGTATATGTCGGAGGTTGAGTAGAGGCGATGATCTACCTTATGACCATGATGCCATGAGCGAATATTTTGCATATTTTCAAAACTGGCAGGGCCATCCCACGACGGATAGTCAGATACAAAACCAAGGTAAAGATGGATGCCCAGAGCGTAGAGGTTGTTTTTACGCAAGCGCCGGCCGGTTTTTTCACACAATTTCAGGAGTAAACGCTCCAGCTTCTCCATATCAGTAGTTTTGTCGCTTAGGGCGTACTGGTGCCCAATACTTTTGCGACTAAATTCTACTTTGTCTATTTCATGCCCACGAAGGCGCAGATACCAATAGTAGCCCACGATGCTTTTAAATACTTGCTTACGTAATACGTTTAGGTCAGCCTCTAGGAAGTCGAGCGGGGTATAAATCTGAGCCATGCGGAGTCGGGCTCGGTAACGGACGTTGATACCTGGCAAGTCCACCAACTTCATCCCCCCGCACGACTCACAGCGATCGACCGGCTTTTGAGCAGAATTAAAACTAGCACAAGTCTGAGGCGTGCGACATCGGTAGTAATCTCTAAGGTTAGTATGGTCGATGAGTGTCATGCCGTCTGGCTTGCCAAAGCCGGCGGCATATTTAGCCAAGAAGCGATTAGTGCTAATCCCTACGTTGACCGTCACCCATTCGCCGAGACGCTCACGAATCTTCGCCTTCATACTTAGGCCAATTAATTTCATGGCCTCGTTGTGAAGAAGCCGGTCTGATTCTGAGGCTTGAGGATCGACAGTTGATAGTTGAGGGGGCTCTGAGTGACGAGTTATGAATGATGAGTTATGAGATGCTGCGGGGGTGTTGTTCTTCATCCGTAATTCATCCTTCACTCTTCTGAGCTCTGGTGAAGAGCTCATGTCTAATACGAACTCATCGATGCTCTTTGGCACTACATTTGGCGTGTACTCTAGCAATAACTCTTTGAAGCGTTTGTGGGCTTCACGATATTTAGCGGGGTCAGGCGTAAGAATGATGATCCCTGGGCACAATGCTCGCGACTGCTCTACGTTTACCCCAAGCTTCACCCCCTTGGCTTTAGCTTCATAGCTGGCTGCAAGTACGAAGCCTCTGGGCGTGTCATAGGCGGCGATGCCGACTGGTTTGCCTCGCAAAAGCCGATTTGCTTGTTGCTCGATAATAGCAAAACACGAATTGAGGTCGATGTGCATCGTATAGGGAAGTTGTTTGTTGAGCGGAAGATTGTTCATAAAGGCCTTTTCTGCAAGGGCGACTTCGTCCCTTGACCCAGGACTAACTTTTCCCAGCAGCTGGAAAAGTTAGCAAAAGAGCCGCAGCCCTCTTGAAAACATGATTGAACATGGCTCAAAACTGACCGTGCCCGACAAGCAACCTTTCCGACAGCAAGCAATACAAGATTGCTTGTGTGTGAAAGGTAACACGATCTCGGGACGCAAGCGATCCGGCTAGTTACTGAAAAGGAGTAGCCGGACTGGTCCTCGGCAATGATTCGGTCATTTTCAAACCATGATTCATCAGTTTCAAGACGATGCTGTAGACAAGGCCCTAAAACAGATGAGTGTATTGACATATTGTTCATAATTTGTTATAATATAATATTATGAATACTCCAGTTTTCGTAAGACAAGCTTCCCCTGAGTCAGTAGAAATCTTGCCTACCGAAGTAGTTCCTTGTGCTGAAACAGCGCCAATGCCGCCTGCTGGCAAAAATACGACGTGTCGCATCCCGGGCTGTCTCCGCACCATACAAAGTGGCCTCTTTGGTTCTATTGCAAACGAAAGTGGCGCCTGTGTAATGAAGAGCAACCGTGAAGCTCTTCTTGCTGGGACGTTTGTTCCTGCGGTTTTAGAAATATAGTTTATTATTTACAGGTTTCCATCAGCTTAACCATAGGCAGATTGACAATGTGCATATGATTTGCTACTATTTAAACAAGATCTCCGGCACCGTGGTTTCAACGCCACATCAGCGGGAGTTCTTTATTTTTTGGGAAATACCGACATGAAGTCTTTTCTTCCGGTTCTTTTTTGCTCTTTTATCTGTACACTGAACTTGAAGCCCTCTTTTGTTTCTCCCTGAAAACGATGCAATAGTATCTCCAGGTTACCTTTATCAAAAATTGTCTCTGGAGTCTGAGATGTATGTCTTATGAGCTCAATCGCCGCATCGTAGAACTTTAGCCTTTTTGCCTGCTCCGCAGGGTGCTTCTGAGCAAGATGATGCCAGAAAAGCGTTACAAAAACCTTATTCTTTTTAAAGTAAGCAGATCTTATATAGGCCTGCCTACGAGGTGTCATCTTCTGAATTCTATGAAAAGTCTTACGAGCACTTTTCATAAGTTCCCCATAGGACGTTCCTGGATTTCTTGTAACTGAAGTTTTATACATGGTTACTTCTACCTAAATTTAATTTACTACTGCGCTAAGAAAAATGCTAACTGTATAAGTGCTCAAGGACTATGGAGGTAATTTACCCATAGTGAGCCTGAGTTTCTCCGGCCATTTGATATTCTTCTAGCGTCCAGTTGAGCGTGCTGGCGTCAAAGAGAAGCTTGAAGTAGACGGATTCGTCTTTGGCTGAGATTGAGAAGTGATGCAGGGTGGTAAAACCCTTTTTTGTTTTGTGGTAGAAGTCGACCTTGCCGAGACGGTAGTCGATGCCGTGCCAGGTGAGTATGGCGGGCTTAAAGATTTTTACTTTTTCTGAGTAGATTGAGAGAACGGAGACGGGTTCGTGTAGTCCTTCACGCATAAGATAGATTCCTTTTCTAGTTTTATTAAATTCTTTAAATATATTTTTGCTTTCCAATGCCTTCTTTAGCCGTATTTTTGAAAGAGTCTTCGACTCTTAATGTGGCTTTTCGCGCGACAGACGGCTCTTATTTTTTGACAGTCAAAAAGCTCTGAGGGGCTAGTGCCAGCCCCTTTTACCCCACGCCATACTTTTGACTGCAGTCTCAAAAGTATGCAAAAAGTCCGCAACATGCAAGAAAAGCACTATTGGCTCAGCTAAAGATTCTATCGTTCCTGCGGAACGGCGAGCGGCCTCGTTAGTTACTAAAGTAGAGTAACTCGGCTAGTCCTCGGAAGTGATTCAATAGAATCTTTAGCTGAGACCATCGGTTTTCTTGCGGTGCTGACTAGCTACAGAGCTACTGTAGCCTAACCAGCCTTTAACAATAAGACTGATGCCATACAGAGAAATGACAACGAATCATTTCCGAGGACTAGTCAAAAGTCTTCTTATTTAATAACTACTTTTGACCGCTTGTGTTCCGCAAGGAACGCTGTCATTTCTCTGTATGGCAATCATGTTCTTATTGTAGGCTGCGGGGTTTTTGCTTACTTTTGCACCTGCAGGCAAAAGTAAGGCTGGGTAAAGGGCAGGCATCGTCCTTCTAGTGCATGGCTCATGCTAGCCATAAGCAAAATATATAAATTTTAAGGAGCAGAGGCGGGTTAGTTAGAGAGCTGGAGGGGGCGGTAGATGTCGATGTTTAGATCAAGATCTTTCAGAATATCGCCGATAGACTCCATCCCCGTCTTCTTCGGTTCTTCTGCAGGCTCTTGTTCGCCAAGATTCAACGCAAGCTGGGCTATTTCTTGTGATTTTTTTGTGTCATTCTTTGTCTCGTTTGTGTCTTCGATAAGTTCGCCAAAGTAATAAATTTTCATAGTATTCTACCTCAAGATTTAGCTTTATAAAGAGAGTCAAAGGGTGCAAAAAAGTAGACGTCAATCTGTTTATTGCATCTTTTTTGATCAGTTTAACGCTCACACTGTCAACGATATATAGCTAGCTTGCTTGAAGTAGGCATCCGGCTAAAAGATAGGCAGATGGCTACAAATGCGATAGAGTCTGCGAGGAGGAATTAATCGTCGCCGATGAAAGCCCTCACACAACTTATGTATAAGTATAGACCGCGGGCGGAATTTAGAAAAGATTGATTTTTCAGTTTTTTGAGTTCGTGAATACTAAAAAACTACTCTCTGATAGGAACTTTGCTTCGCGCAGTTTTGTATGTCTGGGCCATAGCCTTTAAGGTTAATTTTAAATCTGTA
Source organism: uncultured Candidatus Saccharibacteria bacterium (assembly GCA_964536485.1). Classification (GTDB taxonomy): domain Bacteria; phylum Patescibacteriota; class Saccharimonadia; order Saccharimonadales; family SZUA-47; genus JAGQMY01. The sequence continues at coordinate 60,117 of CAZHXX010000006.1, read as the reverse complement.
ACATCTGATATGTCGCCGCAACTTTCTGCCAAGTTTGCTGCTTCCATTTTTTCGGCTATTTCAATAGCCTCAAGGTCTGATTCTAGTGCGACCCTAGCCCCTGCAAGTACACCATGAAATTCAAAGGTCGCTCGTACAACATCACGTGATGCGTCGGTGCCTGCTAACAGTGCATAGACATCGGCATCGGGTAGAGAAAGTGCTCCCACATCAACATGACCTTCAATAATTGTAAGTCTTTCTTGCTGGCTTTCACTTAAATCACCCATATAAACTCCCGATTACTTATCACGTATAGTAACATACCTACTTATAAGTTATGGTAAGAAGTCGAAGAGAAAAGCGCATTTACTTTAAAATTAAAATATTGTATAATGAGTAATTATGTCAGATTTTTTTAGTGATGAAATTACTCCGCGCGACGATATAAGCGATTTAACAGGCTTTAACGGAAGAACATTATTAGCAGGCGGTTTTATTGGGAGAAGATTGCTAGGCCTAGATAGCACCGATGTGTCTGTAACGATACCAATTGAAACCGATGCTTCAGGTAGATACCCTGGGATAAGAAGAGAAGATGTTGTTGAAGCGATGGGTAATTTAACCGGGACGACACTACTCCAGACGGGCGAAGTTACCGATACTAAGATTCTTACAGTGGTAGAGGGTCAGCCAAAATTTGAGTCAGCGGTAGCTGCAAAAGTAAGATCCTATGAAGAGGCTACTTTGACAGACTGGATGTCTTATCTTGCAGGAAGACCCGTAGCGGTCACCGACGGAGAGAAACAGGTGTTAAAAGAACGTAAATTTGGTTTATTCGCAAAGGATGTCGCGCTAAGTAGTCTAAGTACAGCGATTCGAGTTGCCAGGCGTGAGAGAAACGGTAATTTTCTCTATAAGAATATCGTCACGGACAGCCCAATATACTATGACACAAGAGAATCAAGAAATATTTAACGTTCTCATCGAGAAGATGTTCTACCTGTCAGTATTCTGAAAAGGTACAGATAAGATAATTTTTGAGCATTACGACTAATTAGTTGTGTCAACCGATTCCAGATTAAAGCCAAAATCAGCGAGAAGTTTAGCGACGAGATTTGTGGGGAGGCCGAGGACGGTATCTATACGGCCTTCTATGGTGACGTGTGGTTTGATTAGTGGGTTTTGGATAGCGTAAGCTCCACCTTTGTCGTAGGGGTTGCCGGTTGCGACGTATTCGAGAATAGTACTTTCTGGGAGCTCGTCAAAAGTAACGTATGACGTTTCGGTGAGCACTTTCTCATAGCCTGAGTCTTTATGCACCACTGCGACTGAAGTAATGATTTCGTGTGTGCGGTTGCTGAAGTTTTGCAACATCTTGATAGCTTCTGCCTCGGTTTCTGGCTTGCCCAACTGTTTCCCGTCTAGCACAACCATAAGGTCGCTCCCTATCACGATTGTACCTGGGTGCTGAGTAGCTACAGCACGGGCTTTGCCAAGACCTAGTTCTTTTACTACTTCCTCCGGACTACGGGCATCATCAAAGTACTCGTCGAAGTCACTTGGGACTGCTTCAAACTGAAGCCCCATCATTGCGAGCAGTTCTTTCCTGCGTGGTGACTGCGAAGCGAGAAGTATTTTCATTTTTTACTATCCTTTCCAGATAAAGCTCTTTGTACATAGATACCCAGCAGAGCAACGAATGCGCCACTTGAATTGGCAACAAAATCGCGCCATGTATCTTGGCTGTCGAGACTAAATATGCCGTAACCGCTAAGTTCTGCAACATATTCTAGTAGCTCATTAAGCACACCAAAAGCGCTCACGAACATAAAGAAAAAGGCAAGTTCAACGCGCCAGCTGAGCTTTAAGCCGAGGTTTCTCCTAAGATATTCGTAGGTGCAGGCCGTGGCCACGCCACCACCAACAGCGTGCATTAAGAAATTGCCTATTCCTAAACCACTCGTAGATAACTCTGAAAGCAATAGACCAAGGATTGCAAAGAATAAGGTAAGAAAAAGCCAGATAACATATTTAGTTCGCTCAAAAGACTTCTTATATTCCCACGTTAACCAGCGAAGCAGTCCGAGGGCAAAAAGCAAGTGTCCTACAATATGTAGCATTAGAGCTCGCAGTCTGCCCAGATGAGTGGATGGTCTGAGCCTGGGTTGAGCGAGTGACCGAAGTCGGAAACATTTACCGAGGGTTTATAGAAAATTGCGTCTATTGATATGACCGGGAGCCACCACGGCAAGTTCTTGCCACGGTAGGTAGGAAACGGAAAGGGCGGGCGAAAGCTTGCATGCGCTTCTTTGTAGCCAGCACGCCTGATGCGCCAACGAAGAGGGAAAAAGAAGGTGGCGTTGAAGTCGCCGGAGAAGATGTCGGTGTCTTGGGTGAGCATACTGACGACGTGGTTTTTACGTGATGTCCATTCTTTGAGAACTTTTACCGGGAGATGCATGCCAGCAATTGTTTTGTCGCCAAGTTTTAAAAGCATGATTGAGTTGTGGTTGCCGTCGCCAATTACTTTTTGAACTTGTTTTGCGCTGTTTTTTAGTGATTTGCTTACCAAGAAGCCACAATATTCTTTTTGTCCACCGCGGTAATAGACGGGTTTCCCAGCAACATGGAGCCCCGTTGCTTTGGCGATTTGGTCAAAGTGCTCTGGGTCTATGACTTCACAGAGAAAGAGCGTGACGTTTTTTTTGCCCGACACGACGTTGCGTATTTCTTCTATCATTCTTGGCAAGCGTTCTGCCTGGGGAAAATGTTTTGGCACATAGCCGTCGTTAAGAATATTCCACGAACAAACAGTGATTTTCATTGCCTTTAGTGTATCAGAAGGTGGCTGTGTTTTCTGAACGAGGAGCTACAGAAATTAATAGTTTTAAGGTATAATGTGTCGAACCATAGGAGTGTAGCTCAATTGTGAGAAATGCCATTAGCGCATTTCGCAAGAGAACCTTTTAGGATGAAACTTGTTTCATACATGAAAGTTCTGTGGGCAGGCAAAGCTTGCCAGAGTAGCGGTCTTGGGCTACCAAGACACAATTCCTGTCAGATTTGAACCTTATAAGTTATAATTAAGCATTGCTATAGGAGTGTAGCTCAATTGGTAGAGTAGCGGTCTCCAAAACCGTTGGTTGCACTGGCGAAGAAGTTCTGTGAACTTCTGAGTTTTCCAAGCTTGGCCGACGAGAGTGCTTGCACTTCGAGGAGCAAATAAGGCGCAAGTCCTGGCTTGAACCTGGTATTATTAACAAAGTGTTTCATAGGAGTGTAGCTCAATTGGTAGAGTAGCGGTCTCCAAAACCGTTGGTTGCAGGTTCAAGTCCTGTCACTCCTGCCAAAATAAGAAGTCCAGTTTTATCTGGGCTTTTTATTTTGACTGTAGCCGCAGGACTTGAACCGATGGGCGAGACACGCCGGTGGCATATTGAGGAATCCTTGCTTGGCTGAGCGAGCGTGCTTGCAGGTTGTCGAGTGAATATGCGTGACGAACTTATGTAATTAACGACGATACAATACGCTACTGCTTGCGTATCACTCACGCGAATGATACATATTAGTGCATGTTTAAGAGAACACCTAAAGCTTTGGTAAGACGGCTGGATACACCTTATATTGAGCATCGGAATACTCCTGCGGAGTTTTTAGAAGAAATGTATTTGTTTCGGCCCCGCTTAGATACTGCTATGTCACACGCACCGATGGTACTTGACGCACTGATAGAGTCGCTTCTGCCCGCGCAGGCTAAAAAGCCTGCTGAAAGAAGTGTAGTTTGGGTTAACCCTGACACTTCGAGAGGTAAAGAGTCGATGGGCATACTCAAGGAAGCTCCAGGAGATGACGCAAAAACAATATTCACAGCTATGTCACCCTTCAGAAACCCGCTTGAAATATCTTTTCTGTCAATCTCGGAAGCAAACCTATGGCCAGATGTCACCATTGAAGGCTCTAGACAGCAACAATGCGTTAAGTCATATATGGAAGTTGCGCCGGCTTTGGGCTTTATAGTTAACAAGCTCATTGCTCAGGCAGACCCAGTGCTTGTGCTTGCACAAGAAACACGAGATTTAACTTAAAGCTAGAAAAAAACCTGGGAAAGCCCCAGCAAGAGAAAAAATTGCAGCGCTTTAATAGGTCTCTTTTATAGTTCTTTAGTTTGAACTTGCACAAAAGAATTGCCTGGTTTTGGCTGATATAAGTTTAATCTGTATTAAAAATATGTTTTTTATAATAATTAACTTATAAAGTATTCAGCTGGCATGTTACATTTGTTGCATGGCGGAAAAACTAAAAAACAGAAGCGACGAAGAAAGACTGCGGGATAAGCTAGCATTCTTGGGGAGACGCGCTATACCTGTTGCCAGTTTAGCAGTATTATTATTTTCTGTAACAGCCCATAATTCAGATGACTCAGGAAACTCTGACAACAGCTTAGGTAGGCGTGTGAACGAAGCACCTCCGGACTGTAGCGACAGCCGAGTGATAGAACTAAGCAACGGCAATAGCGTCACGCTCTCTGAAGTGAGATTGGGTGACGGCTCCTGTGCTACGGAGTTACGGCCACGTAGCGTAGAAGTTTTTCTGGGTGAAAATGTAGTTTGCTTTTCGCCGGGAAAACTAACTCATCGATTCAGCATAGCCTTCTCTTTAAGTGCAGTCGGCACTATAAATCGTGTTTGTACACTACCCGAGTTGATTGATGATATAGAATACCTTGAATCTAGAAATGAGTTAGAGCTTGGCCGTATAGTTCTTGATGATACATGTGGCTATACGGTGCAACCACAAGCTATGCCAGATCCTTGCCTAGAGGCCTCACTTTAACTAACAGTTGTAATTGTAAATTTCAAAGGCGTCTAAAATTACTTAATTGTAGAAGCCTTTATTAGTTTAATACTGGAAGAGAAGGCTACATAAGAAGCTAGGGTCTCGTTACTGTGTGACAAAAATGATAATTCCAGCTGTTGCCCATATTCCAAAAAGTAACAAACACCCCAACAGAATCTTTGTCAGAAGTTTTGAAAGTCTAAAGTCTGTCCTATTGTTTTTTGCTTTTGAGCTTTTAGCTCCTTTTTTAGGAGTTTCTTCTGTACGATTTTCGGCATAACGTAAAAGAACGATAGCGCCAGCGACTGTCCAGAACGCTAAAGCAAGTTGATTTGGGTCTTGTGTTGAAACGTATATCAATCCTGCAGAGAAAGCGACACTAGCTACAAGAAGTACTATGTTTTCTTTCTGTCGTTGAGTAATTTTTGATTTTTTAACCATAACAACATAGTATCAGCATTTTATCTGAATTCAATTGTGCATTTCAGTAGATATACTTGTGTGCTTATGCTTGCAATAGAACTTTCTTGTGAGATACTCGAGGTTATGGCAGGAAATGAGCAGGATCCGACATTTAGCGAAGTTTTTGGGCTCAGACAGCCTAGTATTGAAGAGGTTCGTGAAGTATTTGAGACGCTTAGCTTTGCGTTTGAGAATTTAAGCGCGCCAATTGGATGTACGGCCTTATTTGGGGTGCCTGGTATGCCCGAAGAGATCATGGAGCTTTCAAGGCTACTTGGTATTTCATATGCAGACGACGGAAGCGTAGAGCAAGGAAAAGCAATTGAGATTGCGTATGGCGGCATAGTAGCAACTATAGAGTTCTTCGCAAGATTAAGTTTGTCGTTGAGAAGTTAGTAGTAACAATAACTTGCATTATATAAGTCTTGTAAACATACTAATTACATTATATGACGTAAAAACTTACTGATAGAGAGTTTTTACTGAGAGGGTTACGAGAAGCAGGGATTAATTTCTGGTTACCAGTTGCGCACTTATTCACTCGTGAAGATTTTGCTTAATTTAGATAAAGTTGCAATAATTTAATTCAATATGTTTCTATTAACAAGTAAAGAGTGCATAACTTACCATAGATAAAGGATTGAAGTTACGCCAAGCTTAGTAAGCTTAAAAAGAATGATACAAGTGACGTATCAAGGATAGATTTTTGGGAGGTACTGGATGACAATGAACATACGTGTTGCAAGAGACTCTATTGTTGACCATCTTATAGAAGGAGGCGCCTTTGGCCCTGAGCACTACTGGACGCTCATCGCAGAACACACTCCCGAAGAACAAGGTCTAAAAGCAGTAAAATTCGTTGGGCTCGCTGCAAGACTTTCTTTATGGAATGAAGCTGAGGTATTGGCCAGTGACCCGATAATCAGAGAGACTCCGTTTGGCCCAGATAAGAATGGCCCTATGGCGTGGTTGGGTATAAAAGCGGTAGGACTAGGCCAGATTGAAGTTGCAAAAGATTTCTTCACACGGGTTGAAAGCCCTACTTACGATATGGACCTCCATATACTAAGAGGTCTCATAGAAGCTGGTAGACTTGAAGAAGCTGAGGCAATGATTAGAAATCGAACCAATTTTGAAACTCTTGATAATTCTGGCTACCAGCGAGCACTAAGAGGGCTCGTAAGAAAAACTTGTGCTACAGATGGGGGGCCAAAAAGAGCGCTTGAGCTTGTCCAGGAGCTTGTCCCAAATCCTGAAACTTCAGGCATCGAGGATAAAGACATGGAACGAATGCGATGGGACAATTACATAGATTTTATACCTGCTGAAGCGTTGAAACGTGGAGACGTGAAAACTGCAACAGTTGCTATTGCGTTGGCCTACAACCTTTATCCTAAACCAGCGGCGATGGGTGGTGGCGGTATAGAGGACGAAGCTTATGACACGCAAGATGAAAAAATCATCGAAGAAACACAACACCTCGTTAGGGAAGAGGAGCAACGACGAAATAATCTTCCGAGAGCGTAACCGCTTGAACACCAGGCAAAATTTTAAACCTATTTGCAGTATTTTGTCCTAATTTAGTAGCTAGTCCTGGGTTGGGTTTCTGTTTGGGCGGATAAAAGGGAACACTGTGATACGATGTGGTCCGCCTCCCTCAACAGTTGACTCGATGGTTATATGGGGAGGTACCGTGTTGGGAGGCTGTGCGCTTTCATCGTACTCTTCTGTACCAAGTAGGGGTAAGCCATGGAGAAGACGCAAGAAATTGGCTTGGGTCTTACTTTTGTCTGGGCCAGCGATGTGTACATCGCCACCTATGCCTTCAAGTACTATAGCGTTGGGGTCTACAGGGCGAGTAGTTCGTCTTGGCTGTCTTGGGTCGGGTTTGCGTCTAAACATTGGCTTAATATAAACATATTTGCTGTGGTTTTAAAATGTTTTTTGGCAATACCGACAAAAAATTCTTATAAAATTTAGCCTTGAAGTGGGCCACGGAACTTCTCATCGCTCTCCCGTAAAGTGGCTGAGCCCATGCTTATGCTATAGAATATTCCTAAGCAGGTTCTTTTGTATAGGTGTAAGCTTGATTGTAAGTTGTCTTGTTTCGTACTACTATACTTGTAATGATTTTTGCCAGAAGTATTTCTACGACACTGCTCAGCGTTCCGATGCTTGCTACTTATTCGATCATCATAATTATTGCAAAAGTTGTTGATGTTTTTCTCAAATATAGCAGAAAAAAGAGAGGCATAACACTTGCCGATACATCGGTGCTTCTTTCTTATTACACTGAAGGAAAAGAGCTTTTGAACTTAAAATCTGGGACGCTTGAGAACTTTTCTTATGGCGCCTTTGCAACAAATGATGCTAGCACGCTTATATATCGTGTCCAGTTACCGTTTGCGACAAAGGTGCATTTGCTGGGAATACCAAAGGATAGCGACACGACCCAACTTAATCCTGCGAATATACGAAGTATCATGGAGAAAGTCCATCTTGAGGGAGACTATGAGACATACTTTGCTCTCTATGCAGAAAGGGGCCAACAAACCCAATCGAGATATGTGCTCGACCCGAAGGCAATGAGTTATACCGTGCAGTTCTGCCGAGCGTATAGCTGGGAGATTCTGGGCAATGAGCTCTATTTTGTGCAGACGGTAAGCGCACCTGAGTTTAAGACTATACTGCCTAACTTTATTAAAGAGATACGACCGTCTATAGAAATTCCATTAACCAAGCAGGAGCAACAACTCGCTGCGAGCTATGGGACTGATGTACGAAATGATTTATTGTGCCCTCTGTGTCATGAAAGCATGAAGAATATAGGAACGCATTTTGCATGCCCAAACAATGACGGAATACTGCTGAGTGGCAAAAACCTTAACGACCTTAGAAATAATAAGCTGAAGCTGAACTTGGCAGATACTGGTGTGGCGCCGGAGAGAACTCAGGCCCTGCAATGCCCATCGTGCGGAAACACCATGGAGCTTCTGGCCTACAATAGCTCTGACCAAATTATTGACACCTGCACACATTGTCCTTATCGTTGGCTAGACACGCATGATGCTTTAAAGATAGGGGCTTTTATCCAATGAGCAAGTCAAACGCACAAGGAAAAGGGACATATTTTGGCAAAAACAGATACGTGAAAGGCTTTGGGATAGCAACACTCGTTCTTTTGGCGGTCTATTTACTCTTTTTGCTTCCTGGGGTTGTTGGGCACATTATTTTTGAACAAAGAAACAAAGCGCTACTCAGCGACTTCCGTGCTGATGCAAAAACTATTGCTCGTACCTACAAAGAAGATAAGGCCTCTTTGCCTTCGTGGGGAACAAGCCTTGACGAACTCATTAACGGAGATACATTGCGCGAGGAATTTAGGACTTCTTCTGACAGCAACTATTTTTACCATATAGTTGAACCGAAAGCCGGCGAGGCTTTTTCTCAATGCGACTACTATATTGAACTTCAGAAAAATTCACCGCTTGGCGAGGGTGTTGAAACGGTTGCAAAGATATATTCTGACGATTGCCCGAAGCAATGGCTCACAGACTTGGTACCGATACCATTTCATTTGTGGTAAGTGCACAGTTGTTGCGCTCTGTGATTAAGCTACTTTTGTTCCGGCCTGTTGCTGGGCTCGATAAGCTACAAGGCTTTTGTAGATTGCAAGTTGGCCTTCTGGCGAGTCTTGCCCGCTATCAATGAGAGGTAAGTAATAATCTTCGACGTCTCCGATACCTTCTTTGAATCTTGCTTCCAGACAGTTTATGGATCCAGGTGTAAACTCTTGGCATGCACCAGGACGTACTGGCGACTCTTGACCGTACACGACACACCTATCGTCAACTAGATTCGGACAGTCATTGGCCATTACGTAGTCTTGGCGGATCTCAGTAGCGGCTCGGCGACTTACTACTCCCAGAAGAATGTGCCTCTTTTTCCTTCCTTGAGGCGTTAGAAGAGCTCCCTTAGCTTCTAACTCTTTTACCTCTGCATCTGTTAAACCGATAATGAAACGACCGGCCTTGCAACAAGTAGCACAGTTATCACAGGTCACTGGCTTTGCTCTTTCTAACGATTCTGGTAAGTAATCGAGGCTCATAAGAATTTTATTATAGCATTTTATGACAAAATAATCACGAGCTTTATTGCTTGAATGATGAGCTTTTAAAAAGTATTTAGCAGGGCGTATACTTAAAGTCATAGACGTAATACGAAAGTGATGTGAGATGAGTACTGAATCCGCAGAAAAGAGCCCCAAAAAGAAACACCTTGCCTTTTTACACGCTATTACTAGTCATCCGTTCCGCTCGGCATTTGTGGCTGTCCTTGTTGTGGTGAGCTTGACAGCTCTCAGCGCGGTAGTGGTACACAAAACGTCACTACGCTACAGCCTAGAAAAAGATCCGCTAGGCAGGCTCTTAGAAAGCCAGAAGATTAGGCACGCAAAAACTGACGTCGATAAGGCGAACGCCTACCTTGATGCGTCTGAGACAAGATTCTCTACGCTTAAAGCGCTACAGTCTCACCCTGCAGATGACCCTTATAAGGTTGAGACCATTCAACAGATGCTGGTGATGAATCAGAGCGCTATAGACTATATGGACAATGCAAAACAAGCTGGTGAAGACATCAAAAAGCTCAATTTGGTTAAGAGACTGTGTGATTTGCTTGGAGAGCAAATGAAAGAGCTTCAAAACAACACGAACATTGCCCAACAACATAACTTTGCCGAACAAGTTGAAGACAGGGTGGCCGATGGACAGGAAGTTGACGAGGCGATTCGGCAAGTGCAAAGCGATATAGACGATGCCATGCACTGGTAGCGCACGTCTGTACAAAATTCTACACACACTAAAGAATAGTTTTGATAGAGTACTATAGTATGCCAAAGCTACCTTCTCTCTACAAAAAGCCTTACGAATCTGCCACGGCAGAAAATATCCAGCGCGCGCTAAGCTACATTGATACTTATTGGGACACGTTGCGTAGACGAGTAACGGAAGATAGCGGGACGTTAGTGGGCTTACCCTAACGGATGGGCGCCACTGCATTATATTGTTATTACTGGTTTGCGAAACTATGGATACCATGATGTCGCCAAACGTATCTCTGAAAAGTGGATCAAAACAAACTTGGAGTGGTTTCTTGCCCATGGGACATTTCTGGGAAAATATAATGTCGTTAGCCCAACGAGACCTCCACTGAGCGGTGTCTACCCCTCGCAAACGGGCTTTGGCTGGACTAATAGCGTATTTGCCGTGCTTGCAAGGAGCCAGCACAATAATGTCAGTGACAATGATTGAAACATAGGGTTGTATCTGTTATAACTAATAGACATGAAAGTGCAGACTAACAAACCCCTGTTTATTCTCTTGTATGGGTTTCCTGGTGCAGGGAAAACACACTTTGCACGAAACCTCTCAGAAAATTTGGCATGTGCTCATGTGCATGGTGATAAAATCCGTTTTGAACTGTTTGAAGAGCCTCGTTATGACCGCCAAGAGAATGGCATTGTAACGCAACTGATGCAGTATATGAGCGAAGAATTTTTGTCTGCGGGTATTAATGTTATTTATGACACCAATGCGATGCGCAAAAGTACGCGTGCACAACTCCGCGAAATGGCCCGCAAGAAAGGTGCCAAGACGATAACTGTGTGGTTCCAGATGGATGCAGAGACGGCTTATGACCGTACCCAGAAGCGTGACCGACGCAAGGCAGACGACAAGTATGCCATGGAATACAGCTACGATATGTTTAAGCGCTACATTACTCATATGCAACACCCAGAGTCTACTGAAGATTATGTTGTAGTGAGTGGGCGCCATACGTACCCAAGCCAGCAAACGTCTTTCTTTAAGAAGTTAATGGAACTTGGATATATTCAGACGATTCAGGCCCAAGACAAAGTAGCTATGCCGGGGCTCGTGAATCTTGTGCCACGCAATACGCTTCAAGGTCGTGTTGATATGTCACGACGCAATATCAATATCCGCTAAGTCTTACACGTTATAATCACCCCTGCGCCTGTATTATTAGTCTATGCAGAAACATGTTGTTATTGACGGAATTGATGTCCCTATCGTGTTTGCAAAACGTAAAGGAACACGCAGTATTCGCTTGTCTATGAAAGGTGATGGGACGTTGCGGGTGAGCGTCCCCTATGGCATTCCTGAAATGCTTGCGAAGCGGTTCGTCCTGCAAAAACGAGACTGGATTCTTGAACACATAAAGCCTGTCAACATACTTACAAGTGGACAGCACATCGGGAAAAATCACCGCTTGTTGGTGATACAGGGCTCTAGCACTCGCTCACATACAAAAGTGACCGATACAGAAATACGCGTGACCCTACCGGAGGGAGTGAGGGCAAGTAGTACCGAAGCGCAGAAAACACTGCGAAAAGCCTGCGAAAAAGCCCTACTTTCGGAAGCGGAGCGACTTATCCCACAACGCGTGGCTATGATAAGTGAAAAAAGTGGGATTGGCTGTGCAAGCGTGACAATAAAGAAACTCAAAAGCCGGTGGGGGGCTTGCGACAACAGAAACAACCTCAGTTTTAATTCGTATCTCATACAGCTTGAGTGGGAGCTCATTGACTACGTTATCTGTCACGAACTGGCGCATACACTTCATCACCATCATCAGCCGTCTTTTTGGGAGCTTGTTGAAAAACTCTATCCTACCTACAAGAATGCTCGAAAAATATTAAAAACGAAGCAAACCAGTGTTGTTTAGGTGATGTGTGAGTAGCGACTTTTGACGCTCGATGCATTTTGGCACAGAAAGTAGGGGGTTTAAAGAGTTACATCTGCTTCCTTTTTACGATTTTCTAACATCAATCATCTATTATCGAATCATGCTACAATACAGCTAATGGCAACAAAAATTCCCAAAATGACAAAGCAAGCAGTGGCAGATGCCCAGCTTGAACACCAGCGACTTGAGAGTTTGATTAACAGCATGTCTGACGGTGTTATCGCCACGGATATGAATGGGGCAATTGCACTCTATAACGCGGCGGCATTGGACGTTCTCGATGTGAACGCTATCCAGAAGGGTGACCCGATTGAAAAGGTACTCAAACTCACCAACGAAAATGGCGACCCGCTTGATACACGAAGCATTGTTCTTGGTGCGAAAATACAACTCATCAGCCGTGATTACAAAATTCGCTACAACGACAGTAGTGTGGCGAGTCTCTACCTGAGCGTTTCTCCTGTGCATTTGGGCTACGGCAAAAAAGGCGACAGCGGGTTTGTGATTATCATTCGTGATATTACACGAGAAAAGTCGCTTGAAGAAGAACGCGATGAATTTATTAGCGTTATCAGCCACGAGCTACGCACTCCGGTAGCGATTACCGAGGGGGCTGTAGGGAACGCGCTCTTTTTGGCTGAAAAGACTGGCGATATTGAAAAGATAAAAGAAGCTCTCGAAAACGCACACAAACAGGCTTTGTATCTAGAAGATATGATAAACGACCTCTCAACTCTTTCTCGAGCAGAACGTGGAGTGCTGGAAGAAAATCTTGAGGATATAAATGCACACGATTTTGTTGAATCCTTGCAGGCAATGTACGAACCAGACGCTCAGAAGAAAGGCTTGGAGCTTAAAACAGAGCTTGACCCAACGCTAGAGCTCTTGCACAGCTCTAAACTCTACGTTCAGGAGATAATGCAGAATTTTATTACCAACGCCATAAAGTACACAGAAGCGGGAAGTGTGACGATTCATGCCAAACAAATGAAAAATGGCGTGCAGTTTGCCGTGTCTGACACAGGGATTGGAATTAGCAAGGGTGACCTGGCCCGAGTCTTTGATAAGTTTTTCCGTTCTGAAGATTACCGCACACGCCAACAAAACGGCACCGGACTTGGCTTGCATGTGACGCGAAAGCTCGCACAGCTTGCTCATGCAGAAATACATGCAGAATCAGAGCTGAGCAAAGGCTCTACCTTCACTATTTTCTTCCCAAATCTGAAGTAATTAAGCAGGGACTCTACTGTACAGGTGGTACTTGTAGCTGTTGGTTTGCAAGAGTTTGCTGAACAATTAATCCTGCAGCAACCTGTTCGTGCAATTTAGCGTCCGAACTGTGACTATTAGCACGAGCGACAAAAAAACTTGCAAAAACTCCACTGACCGCGTAGAGGATTACATCTTTTGCTTGAAAGCTAAAATCATTTTCTAACTTATAAACAATGGGCGCAACTATGGAAGTACCAAAAGATGAAGCAGCAAGGTAGTTCATCACTTTAAATTTACGGCTTTTTTTAGCCTCAGTTTGATGGTGTCGTATAGCATCATCAATGGTTAATGATGCTTCTTGCGTTTCTGCTTCAGGTGAAAGTGGGGTATTCATAAAATTTATTATATCACTATTTTATAATGCTGTCTACTTTTAAATACTATGCCTTATCGATGCTGAGCTGTGCCAAGACATAACCTTCTTAATCTTCCTTCCAGCCGTCAAGTAAGCATTCTATTGTAAGTTATGGTTGCTTTGGGTGGTTTTTGTTTAGAACAGCTAACGATACACCTATGATAGCACACTCAAGAGCAAATTGTGCTGTGGACCCTATAGTTTCTATAGCACTAGTACCGTCTGGGATAGTCTTTCCTACGTCAAAGAAACGCATAAGTTCGCAAATACCTGCTGCCAGGAACCCAATTCCTGCGACGACACGTCTATTACGAACCAACATCGTATCCTGTTCTGGCTGATTTATGAGAGATTCATTCTGCTCTTGTATAAATGAATACATACTATATAGTATATCATAGTTAGGTATTTTAGTCAACTTTTTCCTTATGACTTTTGTTTTTTAGCTAAGAATTTATACGTTTTCAGTCATTAATGCGTCAGTTGAGACGAAGGACTGAGTGTACTGCTGTTCTGCTTGAAGGTTTTTAAAGCGTTGTACCCCGATAAACGCACGTGCCGATCTGCATGCACCTGCGAGTGTTGCTAAAGATAATGTCGTGCTTAGTGCTGTTGTAGCTATTTCGGCTGGGTTACTAAAGCCTATCTGAAAATCATTAGATTTAAGCACGACAGCATTTATGACGGTGAGGAAGCCTGAAACAAGCCCGACATGAACTCCTTCCTGGAATTGTTCGTGCTGTTCGCGCACATCAACTGGAACGTGAATATCTATACGTGACATAGCGCTATAGAATACTACAATTCTATAATTTTGGCAATGATTTCTCGACGGTGAGGAGTGGGAGGCAGATATTTCGCTCTTTCCAGATGACTTTCCCGAATTCGTATGCGTAGAGAGAGCGTGTCATAAGCACGACATCGGTAAGGGCGAGAAGAGGTGCACTAACAAACCCAAGAGGCCACAAGCGTTGTAGCGCCAGCTTGTAGACTTCTGCATTGGCAAAGGCCACGATGACAATATGAAGAAGTGAAAAAATAAACACAGCCGGAAGGTGCTGTGAAAACGCATAGACTGCGATTACCCAGGGAAGTACGAACACAAAGAGCTCGACTCCTAGCGCAATGAGCGCGCTTTCTGGACGACGATGGACTTGCGAGTAACGCTTACGAAGAGCGGTAAGGTATTGGTCTCTTGGGCTCTTTCTACTTGTGAGTCCGACGGTATTGTTTGCGACAAGAAACGCGTAGCTCTTTTCTTTGAGCAGTTTGCGAGCAAAGATTGCTTCTGGCTCGACAGCTTTTTTGACACTTTCAAAGGTGCCAAGTCGCTCGAGTGTCCTGCGACGTATCATCCAACAGGTGCTTAAAACAGGTGGGTGCTGAAAAACGAAGCGCCAAAGCCCTAACTCCCACCAATAACGAATTGGCTGAATAAAAAATGCTCCTTCAGACTCTGCGTAACGCTTAGGTAACAGCGATAGCATGTCGTCGCCGTCCATCTGACGAACAAGCTCGTTGATAGTGTTTGGCTCCATACGCACGTCGACACCAACAAAAAGAAGAATATCGCCACGTGCTTCGTCTGCTAGCCTGTCGTAGGCGG
This sequence comes from uncultured Candidatus Saccharibacteria bacterium, assembly GCA_964536485.1. Classification (GTDB taxonomy): domain Bacteria; phylum Patescibacteriota; class Saccharimonadia; order Saccharimonadales; family SZUA-47; genus JAGQMY01. Next base: position 44,836 of record CAZHXX010000006.1, on the reverse strand, counting down.
CATTTTTGGCAAGCCAATCTTCACGGGGCTCTTTGCCGTTTACAAAGCGAACACCGTCGTGAGCGTATTTTTTGATAACTTCGGGGGTTTTGTCATGTGAACAGTCGTCTAGCACTATAATTTCTAACTTTGGGTAGGTGCTTGCCAGTATTGACTCTATACATCCGGGCAAGTCGGCTGTTTCGTTACGGGCAGGGACGCACACAGAAACTGTTGGCAGAGAGCCTGAGAGCGTTTTGTCCTGACGATAGCGGTGGAGTGTGCGAGCAACAAGGACCGACGAGGCGAGGGCAAGAGCGAGCACTAGCTGAAGGATGAGGTATATATAAAGTGAAATGGCCACATTTTTGTCCAAGAAGATTGTATAGAGATAGAGTGCGGTGGATACAGGCGCTAGTGTTATGAACGTTCTCAGCGTGCGACGCTTGAGTTCGTTTGGGTGCATACGAGCTTCTGCAATGCGCAAAGGGTTGATAAGCCGTGCAAAACCCACCGCACTACACAGTAGCGTAGCGATGCTTGGGCGAGTAACAAGCAGACTAGAAGCGCTAAAGCCGATGAGAATACTACTGAGACCGGCGAAGATACTTTTTGCCACTTTTGCTTGTGGCGGACGGATGATAAGCGCCAACTCAGCTAAGAGCGAAAGCACGAAGATGGTATACATAACCGCGTTCATTACACATAACTATAGCAGAACCGGCAGGGGCACAATAGGGACAAGAAGCGCACTTTTATGTTGTTATCTTGACTTGTTCTTCTGAGGTACGCTATACTTGACTTTGTTCGCAGTCTACGTTTTATCGTAGACTTTTTTAGTTTTAGGAGGCTAGAACAGATGGCAAAGAAGAAAGAAGAATCAGTAAAAAAGACCAAAACGACGTTTCGTCAGCGGAATCAGAAGGCTGCTGAGGCGCATGACAAACCAAAACGGATTCGAAAAGTGGCAGAGACTGCTGCACGCCCAGTAGGGAAAATTCGCACTGCACTGAAAACCGAATACCATGTACTCCCTCAGAAAGAAACACCCGGCTTTTTCTCTAAGAGTCGTCGAATCACTCCTTCTTATTTTGTGAAAGCATGGCAGGAGTTAAAACAAGTGTCTTGGCCAGGACGCAAGGAAACTTGGAAGCTTGTATTTGCTGTCTACATCTTTGCGCTTGGACTAGGACTTGCTATCGCACTTTTGGACTTTGGCCTCGATAAGTTATTTAGAGACGTTATTTTATAAGGAGAGAAGAGAGAATTATGAGCAAACGCTACGACGCAAGTAAACAATGGTACGCAATCCACACCTACAGTGGCTACGAGGAAAAGGTAGCTGAGTCTATCCGCCAGCGTGCCGAGTCGCTTGATATGAAGGATAAGATATTTCAGGTATTGGTGCCAAAAGAAAAGATGATTGAGATTAAGAACGGCAAGCGAAAAGTTGTTGAGAAGAAAATCTTCCAGGGCTATGTGCTTGTACAGATGAAATTGAGCGAAGATGCTTGGTACATCGTGCGCAACACACCATCTGTCACCGGCTTTGTTGGCTCTGGAAACGACCCAAGCCCAGTTGAAGAAGACGAAATTGAAAAGATTATGAAACGAATGGGCAAGGAAGATCCTAAGCACAAGATTGACTTTACTATTGGTGAAGTGGTCAACATCATTGACGGCCCGTTCAAGGGCTTTGACGGAACTATTAACGAAATTGACCCGGCTAAGGGCAAGCTTAAAGTTTTGGTCAACATGTTTGGACGTGAAACACCAGTTGAGCTTGATGGCTTGCAGGTAAAGAAGGCGTAAGAAGCCTTGTCTGAGTCGCTCTAACATCCAGTTGCAGGATTAAGCGTTGGGAGGAGAGCTCCTGCTCATATTATAACTCTTGAGCAGTACCCAAGATTACGACCCCAGATAGATGTGCCCTATTATGGAGCTGTTTTACTTGCTCTTGGTTTAAAAATAACCACAATAGATTAGTTCCCAACAGATGTGTATTGGCAATCAGGAAGTGCTAATCTAGCTTATGTTCAGAGACTCTTTAGGGACATTGACGCTGATCTAGTACTCCCACTTGGTGCATGCGTTTTGCCTGGTGATACTACACATCCTATTGAATCTACCTCTTTCTTACTGAGAGGCATGGGTATTCATGGCTTAAACGTCGTGGATGAGAGTCCTGGTGTTTGTAACAATCACGCAGTCAGTTGATATAGATAGCTCTTTTATTTATATCTGATTTGTAGTATAATTTGTTTAGTTACGCACTTGTAAATTACGCTTCAAACACAATTTACAATTATTAATTTTAGACATCGAAAGGATGCTTCGCCTGTAGCTCTTGCAGCTTAGGGAAAAGAGCAGCCGGAAGAGACGATTTATTCGACTCTCCCGCGCGTTGAGGAAAACCGTAGGTTGTCCTCAAATAGCGAAGCGGAATATTATGGCCGGAAAACCAATCAAAGCATCACTAAAAATGAAACTAAAAGCAGGACAAGCATCTGCTGCACCTCCAGTTGGTTCTACCCTTGGACAATACGGGGTAAACATGATGGATTTCATCACCCCATTTAACGAACAAACCAAAGACCGCATGGGACAGGACATCACTGTTCATATCTTTATTCACGAAGACCGCACCATGTCATGGAGAACTATTAGTACTCCTACTGACGTACGTATTTTGAAGGCTCTTGGTGTGCCAAAAGGTTCTGGCGTGCCAAACAAAGAGAAAGTTTCTAAGAAGCTTACTCAGGCACAGTTGCAACAGATTGCAGAAGAAAAAGCTGCCGATATGAACACTAACCGCATCGAGTCTGTAAAGAAAATGGTGGCAGGCACCGCTCGAAGCATGGGCGTTGAAATCGAACAATAGTCATAATGAGTCTTGAAACTCTTTTTAACGCTCCAGCTGATAGTCGGCTGGAGCGTTTAATTTCTACTGCGCGTCAGGCTATAAATTGGGTTACCCAAAATTTCTCCAATACGGATATACAAGAAGGGGCTTCGGCTTTAGAACAGAACAGCGTCGCTGTGACTACGGTACAAGCAACCCAACGAGTCGCTCCTGCAACAGAAGCAACCATAGATGCGGTTGGCTATGGAAAGCTATACCGAGCAAACCGAAGAGTTGATCCTAATGCAGAAAAATTTGTATCACGCGAATACCCACCAGAGCAGTTGAAACGAGAGCGAGAAATAGCACAAAATATTACAGAATTACTCAAGAATTCTGCACAAAATGGTTAGACGTAGCCATGCTCTATAGACAAGCGCATTATCGAGAGATGGTCTTCACTTTGGGGAGCGGTCGTGTTATAATATGTACTAATTATTAATTTGTGGGAGCTGTTGAGAAAACTCCAGCGTTTGCACCACGGAAGGACACAATCATGGCTGAAACAAAGGCCGATTTAATCAAAAAAGCTCAGTCTCTTGGCATTGAGCACGTCAACTCAAATAACACGATGGCAGAGCTCCGTGAAGCTATTGCAGCTGCAGAACCAAAAAAGCACGACAAAGAAGCACTTCCTACTGAAGAGCACGAGGCAGTTGTTGCTAAAGCAGGCAAGAGAAGTGCAAAAGCACTTGCAGAAGCTGAAGAAAAAGCAGCGAAAGAAGAACGCAAAGCAGAAGCAAATGAAGAAGCTGTACATATCCAGAAGCCTGCACAAAAACCTGCACGTTCACGCTTGGAGCGAGCTGGTAAGAAGCTCCGAAAAGCAAGTGAACTTGTTGAGAAGGGCAAAGAATATTCAACTCGCGATGCTATTGAACTGGCTGCAAAAACAGCTACGACTAAGTTTGACAGCAGTGTTGAGCTACACCTACGCCTTGGTGTTGACCCTAAGTATGCCGACCAAAATATCCGTGAGAACATTGTACTGCCTGCTGGAACCGGACGTGATGTAAAAGTCGCTGTCTTTGGTGAAGCAGATGATGTTGCAGTTGCAAAAAAGGCTGGTGCCGACATTGCTGGTGCTGATGAGTTCTTGCAACAGCTTGAAAAAGGCATTGTAAACTTTGATGTGCTTGTAGCAACTCCTGCTGTCATGCCAAAACTTGGTAAATATGCACGACTTCTTGGGCCAAAAGGCCTTATGCCAAACCCTAAGAGCGGTACAGTCACTAAAGACGTTGCAAAGGCTATTGAACAATCTAAGGCTGGTAAAGTTGAACTCCGCGTTGACGAAAGTGGTATTGTGCACTTGAGCGTTGGAAAAGTAAGCTTTGGCACTGATAAACTTATGCAAAACGTTGAAGCAGTGTTTACTGCAGTAAAAGCTGCTAAGCCTGCGTCTATCAAGGGCAACTACGTTATCTCTCTTTATGCTTCAACCTCTATGGGCCCAAGCGTGAAGATTGCAAACTCTGAACTGTAAGCATTAGACACACCCATTATGTTTGCCATTGATGAGGCTAAAAAGCCAGTTGAGGTTGTGATTTCCGAGCATACACGTATGCCTGACTTTGCTGGCCAGAAACAGGTGCTCCGAGTACCAGTAGCTTTTGTGTCGCTTGATGACCAAGTGGCACTCATGCCAGATGAAGCTACTGGAAGACTTGGGCTCCCTTATGAAGAGTTCCCTCGATGGCCGACAACAAATCTGAGAGATATTTCTCAGATACCTGGAGTGGTTGCTAAGTACACCTTCAAGGGTGGAAGAAAAACGCCGATTGATACTGAATCTGCTCGACATCTTCGGACTGCTGATGTCACTGGTAGAGAACAGCCTGTGAGAACTTTGCACCTACCAATGGGAGTTTTTATGAACGCTACTTCTGACGATAGGGCTTTAGAAAGTGCAATTGGACCTGCGGGTGAAAAAAGAGGCACTCAATGGGTAAACCTCGACGAGGCGAGGACGCTTGCAAGTGGTATTGGGTCCCCCGAAGCTGAATTAGACCATATCATTCTAAGTGTGCTAGTCCCATGTCTTTTGCGGCGAGCGCGCCCTTAGATACTGTATACTTTGCTTATGACTGAGTTTGAAGTATTACCACAACACGGCGGCGAAGAATTGCTTATGAGATTTCAACAAGTTGCCGAAGAGGGAGCTTCTGCGCTACCACGCAGAAAACACCGTCTGAGACTACCTCTTGTGGTGGTTGCGACCGACAGAGATGATGGCACTACGAAAAGAACAAAGCGTATACTATTGCATGATATACGTACTTCTAAAGACCCTAGTCCTAATGCCTGCATAACACTCCCTGCAGTAAAGAGAGATGGTGTGTTTCCTGACCAAACACTTAGCGCACTCGTGAAACGCCACATGAGAGAACGCATGTTCCGGCAAGATACTAGCGCAGGGGTTGGAGGTGCATACATACGACCAGTTGGCGTCTAAAAATCCTATGCAGCAGATACCCCAACTCAGACAGTAAATGTGACGTCCATCCCTATGTTTGTACGGCCTAGGCATCCGTCTGAGGACTACACCTTAAAACGTAATTTTAATTATTTTAGAGGAGAGGGTGTTTGGGTGCCATTAGCTGATGCTCAAGAACTTTTGTACGCGCAAGCCTCAGAGATGCCTGACAATAGGCTGGCAGTAGAGACAAACATTGTGCTTGGACTTTATATGAGAAGATACGAACCAGGAGAATACTATGGCGCATATCCACGAGCTGTATGATTTTACGGTAAGCTTCTTTATCTTGCACCCGACAGAGAAGAAGTTTTGCTTGCATTTTCATAAGAAACTGGGGTTTTGGAACCAACTTGGAGGCCATATAGAACTCGATGAAGAGCCTATGGAGGCGCTCGCGCGTGAGCTAGCAGAAGAAGCTGGCTTACAGCCAGGAGAGTATGAGATTCTGGAAACGGCTAAGGGTCCTTCGCCACGGACAGCCAGAGTTATTCCTAGCCCCTTCAGTGTTATCATCTACAACTACGGCGATACACCACATAAGCACATCGACATGCCGTATATTATTAAGTCAAAGGCTGAGAAGCTACAGCCAGCAAAGGGTGAGTCGGCACAAATTGGGTGGTTTACGATTGAAGAAATCCGGAAGATGTTTGCCGATGAAGTTCTTGATGGGTCTGTTCTGGATATTTGTGAGTGGATTTATACCCACCATATGTAAAAACTACTTCGTTTTTTTACCACTTATGCTTGATGTTGACAAGTCTCTGCCTCTACACTAAGAGCTATGGATGAGGGGAGCTCGCAAGCTTTCATGCCACCACAGATGCCACCAACCCAAGGGGCAGATACTGCTGGCGTGTACAGCAATACACAGATAAAAGCCGCAATAGAGCGCGGTCATATTGTGTTTCATCCCTATATTGAAGAACATATTGCTGGGAGTAGCGTTGACGTAACGCTTGGACATTGGTATTTCCGAACTGAGCGTAATACCAATGGAGGCTTTTATAATCCTTTTGACGAGGGTGATGTACATAAATATTTTGATGGGCCATTTTCTGCGGAAACGCATGAATTGTGGGCAGAGGCGAACGGCCGAAAACTGTTTGCGGGCATACCTGCCGACCAGCCCATCATTGTACTCGCCCCGGGTGAGCGCATTCTGGCGCATACGCATGAGTTTATTGGCATAAAGGCACCCGGAACTAGCACCATGCAAGCACGTAGCACTTGGGGCCGAAACGGTGTGGCGGTGTGTCTTGATGCAGGCTGGGGCGACCCAGGCTACATCAACCGCTGGACGATGGAGATTTATAACATGAACCAGCACCATAGCGTGGTATTGCCTGTGGGCGAGCGAATTGCACAAATTGTGTTTTATCACACTGGTCCAGTTGAGGGACAGTATAAGAAGATTAGCGGCAAATACCAGACAGGGACTGACGCAGATTTGCCGAAATTGATGCAGGAATGGCGTCCAGAACACATGTTGCCGCGCGGATATAAAGATTCGAGAAGGAAACCATTGCCATTATGATGAGCCGAAGTTTTGAAAATGCACCCGTTGACCATCCCTTAGAGCGTGAACTCCAAGTTTATGGGGGAGTATATTCAATTGATGATTTGCGCGCAAAATTTTTAGATTCACCTTACGCTGATGCGCAGAGAGCATTAAAGCCACGCTTTTCAACCTACTGGTGGCCAGATCTTGAAAAGTTTGCAGAGTTTTTTGGACCAGACGTAGACCCCGTCGCGCACGGGTCATACCAAGCGCGCACCGTCGCAATTCCATTAGTGACAGCGCAACTCGCGTCTAAAAGTACGCTTTTTGATAATGGAGTTGGCGATCATTATGTTGCTTATCACGTTCAACACGACGATCATGAAGGAGAGCATGCTCGAACTCAAAATACCGATCGCGATGTACCTCATAGACAGAATACGGCCGAGAACAAAGAGCAGGAGCAAGCGCTGTGGAAGGCAATTCATAGAGAGATGTACGGAGACTCTGAGGGTACTCGTAGGTATTTTAGGTTTGTGGATTTATTTACGAGCGAGCAAGCATCTCAACGATATCTTGCTAGAGTATGGGATATTGGCGAGAGAATAGGCTATTTACACAGTGGCTTGCGTGCAGCAACTGCGGCTTTTGAAACTGATGGCCTCACCGACACTGAAAGATCCCAGTCGCGATTGATGGCACGACGTGTTGTGGGAAGACATTTTCCAATTATTGAAAGAGTTTCAAGCTGGCTACTCGATGCTGAGAGAGTAACCCACATTAGTCAAACAGCAGTAGGCCAAATTTGTAGAAGCTACGATATATCAAGAGAGGAGCTATTTGCCAGTGAAGCAGCATAATACGAGTGGGCGGTTTTTTGTCATAGAAGGAACTGATGCTTCGGGTAAGACGACGCAGTTCCAAAAGCTTGCAAAGCGACTAGCAAGCGAGGGTTATGATGTCGTCACCTTTGATTTTCCACAATATGATTTGGATTCAAGCTTTTATGTGCGCGAATATTTGAAAGGCAACTATGGGCAGGCTGACCAAGTAGGGCCTTACACGGCAAGCGTCTTTTATGCACTAGACCGCTTCTCTGCGCGTGAGGCGATTCAACGCTCATTACTTGAAGGAAAGATAGTGCTGGCAAACCGCTTTACTGGAAGCAATATGGCACATCAAGGCACAAAATTTGCGCACCCTGAAGAGCGACGTGGATACTTTATCTGGCTCGATAACCTCGAATACCAGATGCTTGCCATCCCACGACCTACTGCAAGCTTTGTGTTGCGAGTTGATGCGGAAACCAGTAAACGACTGCTTGACGAGCGAGCGAGCCAGAACCCTGAACGTTCGAGCGATATTCATGAGGCCGACGCGGACCACTTACGCCGATCTGTTGATGTGTATGATGATTTGTGTGCACTGTTTCCGAAGGATTTTATACGAATCGACTGTGTGCGTAACAAAAACTTGCTTACTGTGGAACAAGTGCATGAACTCTTATGGGGTGACATAGAGCCACTTCTGCCACCGGCAGGTTCAGCTGAAAAAGGGACGGTTACCCGCGGTGTTGATATACATGAACCATACGTGGCAAAAAATAAAGACGGCCAAACTGTCATGACTGAGGCGGGCAAGCAGTACCTGTCTGAGTCCGTAACCGATACCGAAGGCAATGTGTATGCTTTTAGCGACAAGATGAGCCCGATTACGATTGCGGCTGCTATGGCTCGTTTGAGTAGGCGTGCAGATGACATGCGCATTACTATTTTGGATGAGTTTGCTGGGGCGGCAACACGAAAAGACGAAAAGCTCTTGCAAAGAGTTATTACTGCTTATGGGGACGATTCTGTCCAGCAGCTCGTCGGGCAACATGTCGTGGTGGAAGGAGCGAGCAATTTGCTTACCAAAAAGCTTGAATGGGGACGACTGGCTGCCTATCTTGAGCAGTCAACGCGCTACATTTACTTTGACCAGCGTGATGAAAATGGTGCTTACCGCTATGTGGTGCCGCAACATTTTGACGACAAGACAAAGAAAATGTATGTAGACATTACCGACCAGATTTTTGATACCTACTCTGATATGGTGCACAAACTCACCGACTTTGTGCGTGCAGAGTCAACCACGCCAAAAGCTGAGCGGGATATTGCGTGGCAAGGAGCAACTCGGGCCCAAGCATGCGATGCTGTTCGGGCAGTGTTGCCTGTATCAACAAAGGCTACTGTGGGAATTTTTGCCTCTGGACAGGCTCTTGAAAGCCTGATTATGCACTTGCTAGCGGACGAGCTCCCAGAAGCGCGCGAGACTGGTGAAAAACTGTTGCGTGAATCTCGTAAGGTTATGCCAACTTTCTTAGAGAGAGCCGACAAGCCGGAACGGGGTGGTGCGAACATTGCCTACCGAGCAAATACACGCGATGCGGTGAAACAACTTGCCGACACTATGTTACCGTCTATGAATTCATCGAGCCAGAAAGCTGTCGACCTCGTCAGCTACTGGCCAAAGAATGAGCTCGATTTGGTGGCTGACATGCTGTACGAACACAGCACCATGAGCTTACGCGAAATACAGAGCGCGGTTGAAACATGGTCGTATGATGAAAAGGCTGAAGTGTTTCACGCTTATATGGGTGAGCGCCTCAACAGACGACACAAACCAGGTAGAGCGCTTGAAAAAGCTCACTACAGCTGGGACTTGGTGTGTGATTATGGTATTTTTAGAGATTTGCAAAGACACCGCTTGGTTGACGACCTAACCTGGCAAGATTTGACCCCACGTTACGGCTATGATGTCCCCGAGCTTGTGGACCGAGCTGGCCTTACCGAACAATTCCAGCATTGTTTTGATATGAGCCTTAAACTCCACAGCATTTTAGTAGCTGCTGGCTACGAAAAAGAGGCCCAATACGCAACCTTACTCGGGCATAAAATGCGCTGGAAGATTACCTATAATGCTCGCCAAGCCTTCCACTTCCACGAACTCCGCACCACGCCACATGGCCACCCGGGCTACCGTAAATTAGTACGTGAAATGCACGAGGTACTTGCCAGCAAGCACCCACTTTTGGGTGAAGCTATGAAGTTTGTAAACGAAGACGAAGACCCAGAACTGACCCGATTGGCCGCTGAGCGGTACACGCAGTTTAAGTTGAGTCGATTATAAACAACAGTAGGTTGCATTAAAGCACAAATTGTTATAGTGTAGTTAAAAGTATTGGGAGTTTTGTTTGCAACTATTTGAAACTGGTGTTGTCGGCGCTTCGCTTGCACAAAATACGGTATTCCATTTATACGATCCTTCACGTCGATCCCGTAATGGAGATATGCGAGAGTACCTGCACAATGTCAGGTATTCTTTCGTAGAATCACTGGCAGAAGAGCTTAAGCTTGAGCCGGCACAACTGCTTGTAGATTGTATTTTAGCCGATGGTGTTGATGCGATAGTGGTAGTTGACAACGGGAGCGCTTATACAAGTTATGACCAGACATTACCTATAGGGATAGAACATCGTTTGCTCCCAGCTTCTACAAGAGAACGATTGTTAGTCCCCGCTCGACGAGCTGTAGCGATGACTCAATCACTTTTCTCTGTTGTGGATACAGAGGCGGAATGGGAAGCACAGGTTATGCAAGCTTCGTGGCGAACTTGTGAAGTGTCTGTGGCTGGCAAATATAGAAAAAAGATGCTGCAACGCCTTTTAGTCAACATCCGCTTGAAGCGACGGCAATTCTCTACGAGGCCATAAAACGAGCACAGGAAGGGAGTGTGCGTGTCCCAAAAAAGGAAGTTGCTGCCTTGCTTGCCACGTGCTTGATGCATGATTCTGTTGAAGATTGGGTAAAGCACACCGACCACTACTCGCTCGACGAAAATATACAGGTTATTTCTCCTTTAGTTATAAAAACATTGCTTCAAAAAGCAGGTCTTCGTGGGACGCTACCAGCATATGTGGCAAACGCAACAAGGCTGATGACGCACGAAAAGGGTCAGCCCTGGATGCACACCTACGAAGAGTATGTTGCACGACTCGTAAGTAACTTTCTTTCAGCAATTGTCAAACCGGCCGGAGACAGCTACCATAATTACCAAATAGACAGGCTCCCTGAGCCCCGGCAAAAAGAAGGCGAGTCTGCTGAGCAGTTTAATGCCCGGCTTGCGAAGTATAGAAAAAAGCAAGATATACTTGCGAATAATATATTTGGAAATGGCGTCATCAGTGCACGAATAAACGATGGGCGAGACCGTAGCAATGCCTACGCTAATGATAGTCGCGGAAGACGCTACGGTAGACAGATACTCGCGAGCGTGAGAGGCATGGTAGAGCGAGATGGCGACAGAGAAAAATATCCGCATGTTGATTGGCGTCGTGCCGAGCCACTTACTACTTTTAAGGACAGCACGCTTCCTGAGCTTGTAGAAAATCTACGAAGAGACTTTTCGATCCCGGCAACAACATTGACGACTGCTTAAACTATTTTAAGAAAAGAGTACTTGCCAGTATTGGAATAAACTATTTTTAGCGCAAACCTTGTAGTAATGTGAGCCCACGTGCAATTGACTGACCGTTAACATTAATTCTATCTCTTGCAAGACGTCGTTTTCTGTCATAGATTGAGCCAAGTAATTCTGTGCGTAGACCAGTGCCTCCGTCTTTAAATGTCGTATGTGAAGCCGTGCCTATACGACCATTTTTACGGTCATCTTTCGTCTGTACTTGAATTTCGACAGGTATGACTCCAAAAAATAGGGCCGTGACTTTGGCGACTTGATAAGCACCAGGCTCTTCGGGTTTTTCGTCCACTTCTATGTCTGGATCCATATGTTTTGTATACTCGGAGATATAAGAGCTGTCACCTCTTATGTGTACCGCTTCTTTACGAGATGGTGCGGGCTGAAGCTGAGCTACATCAATATTTTTTAAGCGTGCAAGTAATGCATGGAAGAAGATACTTGCTTCTGTAACATCATTTGCTACAAACGTCATGCCAACAATATCCATTGGACGCTCGCCTGCGCCTCTAGCAAGTTTTAGGGCAAGCGACCCAACACTCTTGACGCGAGCAACCCCCGCTAATTCTGCGCCATTTAATGAGGCGATAACTTCGTCAATGCGTACGCCGTGGTCAGATAGTTGTCCAAGTACTGGTGCTGTGAGCGCATTGTCTCCAAAAATAGCTTCAACAACTGAATCAATTGAGCCAGCATCAATCACGTTATCTCGCATCTCAAGCGCCTGTGCTTGTATAAGCGTATTTCCGGATTTTTCAGATCTATTACGAGCAGCAGCATCACGCAGTGCCATAGAAAGACCGTCAAAGCCGAGAATTTCACACAACGGAGCATAAAAAGACTCCGCTTCAAAGATGTCTTGAATAAGTGAGCGGTCTTTTGGTGGAACATAAGTAAGGTTGTCGAGAAGTTCTGCTGCTTTAATGAGTACCGATTCGAGGTTTACTTGTTCAAGCAACTCATGCATCGTTTCAACATTAATAACTCTGCTTTTCTCCATCCAGTGCTGAACTTTAATGGCTTGATCTGTTGTGTTACCACTTAGAATTTCTTTAAGATGAGGATCTTCGTTTTCTGCTGTTCGGTATGTTTCAGCGGCTTCTTCGACCAGGCTCATATCTGCTAGAAGAGATGAGACGTAGATACTTTTGTCTTCTTCGCCTTTCATTCCATCAAAGTACCCGAGTAATACTTGTTTGGCATTTTTTGTTTGCAAACCCTCTTTTGCTTCAGCTCGCTCGACCACGTCGTGAAGTAATGTTGCTTCAAACGCTTCTTGTGGAAGCATAGTACCAGCAAAGTCATGAAGAATTTTTGCAACTCTTAGAGGATGATCAAGAGCTCGGGGTTCGTGCACGCGCAAAGAAAAGTCTTGTACTGCGAACAGTGCTGGATTGTCTGAAGTCAAACCAAGTTGTTCAGGCAACACGATCTCGGGCTGACGTTGCAGAAGCTCCCACCGCTCAGCTAAAGGGTCAAAGTTACTCATTATTATATATAATATCACAGTTTATACTGTTTTGTCAATATCTACGTAATGGCTCTGAGACTCTGCGACGAAGTTAGACTAAGGTACTACTATGGAGCCGTCGCAATGCGTATTGACAGCGAGAGGAAAACATAGCGGTGGATAGGTAAGTAGCATGTTTTTGACTGGCTTTCGTACTTAACGAAGATAGCATTTCAACGTATGGCCTGAACTGTGCCGGTAAAGACAGTTGATTACTGTATCACTTTTTTAGGGTATTTATAAATTTGTGTTATTTATGTATATAAGCTACTATAAACGGATGAACAATCGACAACACCTCCTCCTCAGTCTCCAGGAGCTGTGCGTTGCACGGTTGGAGTCTCGCGTTTAAAAAACGCTGACGATCACAGCTCTAAAACAAAGAAGACTTCCAACTGGGGAAGTTTTTAATTTTAAAGGAGATAATTTATGAGTTACGGCGATAGAATTAGTACTATTCAAGAACAGGGAAGGTCAATAAAAACCCCTCCTGATAATGCATACTTTGGCGGAAAGCCACCTGAAAACAGACTTACGCCAATAACTGACGAAGAGAGAGATGCACTAGAGGCTTATGACGTAACAACACCGTTAGGACGTTTTGAGCGTGTACGGCGTGCGAGTGAGATTGCGATAAATAGATATGTTGTTGGGCAATTAGAGCATCAAGAAGACGGCCAGTTTGTAGAACATTTACAAAGATTAGTGAATGCGCAACTCGATTTTGTGGATGGAATGCGAAGCTATTTCGGGATCGCCGAAGAAGCAAAGCCTGAATCAGGAAAACAGTTGGGACTAAAACCGGTTGGTAGGGTACTTGTCCCAGATGCACCATTTTTGATAGATTTTAATGAGTTAAAGGGATTGACCCCTTGAACAGAATAATTATCTTGTTGCCTCTTGGCTAGACAATTAACAGAGAGAATGATATACTGACTTAGTTACCGTAGACAACGGCTGTGAGAAATCACTTAATCGTGCCGTCGAGGCGATATGAAAATATTGTTTTTGAGCATAAGAATGCGTCTCACGAGTAATCGAGAGACGTTTTTTAATTCTCGGTAACAAGTCAGTTAAATGGTCGATACGACTGATAAATAAGACGCTAACGAAAGGACTAATCCGTGGCTCTTACTAAAGATAAGAAAAATGAAATCGTCAAAGAGCTTGTTGAGTTACTCGGCAACGCTAAGATGACTGTTGTCGTGAAGTACGAAGGTACAACCGTCGCTGCATTGCAAGAACTTCGCCGAAAAGCAGAAGAAAACGGCACTGTCGTAAAAGTGGTCAAAAACCGCTTGGTTGAAAAAGCCTTTGCAGCAAGCGACTCACACAAAGAAGCCGACACCAGTGCTTTGCAAGGTATGCTTATGTACGCCTTCAACGGTACTGACGAGGTCGCACCTGCTCAGGTTATTCATGAGCTTGCAAAGACAGAGAAGCAACTTGAATTTGTGGCTGCATTTGATGCAACCGGCAAAATGATGAGTGCTGAAGAGGTAAAAGCTTTAGCTGTACTTCCGTCACGCGAGGTTATGATTGCAACCGTTATCAATACGTTGAAATCACCAGTCAATGGTGTCATGAGCGGTCTAAAAGGCAATTTGCATGGGCTGCTTGACGCAGTTGCTGCAAAAGCTAACTAATTAAGTAATAATAAAGGAACTATACCCATGGCTGATTTGAAAAAATTTGCAGAACAACTAGTCGGTTTGACCGTTCTAGAGGTTAACGAACTACAAACAATCCTAAAAGAAGAATACGGCATTGAGCCAGCTGCTACTGCAGTTGCTGTTGCTGGTCCTGCTGCAGGCGGCGACGCTCCAGCTGAAGAAGCTAAGAGCGAATACGATGTTGTCTTGAAGGATGCGGGTGCACAGAAAGTAGCAGTTATCAAGGCTGTTAAAGATGTTACCGGACTAGGTCTTGGCGAAGCTAAGGCTATCGTTGACGGCGCTCCTAAGACTGTCTTGGAAAAGGCAAAGAAGGAAGACGCTGAAGCTGCAAAGAAGGCATTGGAAGATGCTGGTGCAACTGTAGAACTCGCGTAATTATAGCGATTTTACGAAAGAGAGCCTTTAGTGAAAACAGGGGCTCTCTTTGTATTTTAAGCAATTTTATTCTATAATTTGGAGATGATTAATAGTAGGCTAGAGTACGGAATTGGATTTCAAAGGTTTCCTGTTGAAATTCGGCCAGGCGCGACGGTGGGGGAAACTATACGCGCTCTTGCTCAGCTTCCGCTCGAGGCAACTTTGATCGGTCGTCATCCACTATCTCCTGACGCCGTAGGCTACCCAGAAGAGGTATTTACCCTCGCTGAAGGCGGTTTATTGTTTACGCCTGCATTACGGCAGTGTTTAATGCCTCGGGAAGATAGGGGCGAAATTCTTACGAGAAGAGAAAATGGGCTACTTCTTACTCTTGCTTTGTCGGAGGGAACTGTTTGCGAAAGGCAAAGACTCATTGATGAGGTTTGGGACGGAGTGGCGACCAAGACAACCGTTAGCACTCACATGTCAAATCTCCGGAGAAAACTAGGTGAAAACATTTCACCATATGTGCAAGCAATGCGCGGTGCTGGCTTTGTGCTTCTAAAAAACCTTTAATAAATCTTCTTGCTACACGTCCTCCTTTTCGACTTTATCCACAGATTTATGAAATATTCCTGTTGATTTTTTGACATGCATTACTTCTCGTGGTAAGGTGAGGGTGAACTTTGTATTAAAAAGAGAGACAAAAGAGTAAAGAGAGGGCAGTGCGAGATGCCAGATCTACCAGACAAACAAGCGAAACGATTAAAGTTACTAATAGAAGAAGCCGAGACATCTTTGGCTGCGGCAAAAGAGTTGCTTATAAGCCTAGTTGGTGACGACCCTACAGTAACCGCCACAGTAAAAGAAGAAAATATTGGGAAAGTTATTGAAGGCGTTTTTGACGGCCAAAATATGGTTGGCGGGGACGGCAAAACTTACCCAGTGCCTGCGAACTATGCAAGTAAATCTAAACTTGTGCAAGGTGACATACTAAAACTTTCTATCGCTGAGGATGGCTCGTTTATGTACAAGCAGATTGGACCTATTCCGCGTAAACAGCTTGTTGGAGCGCTTGAGCAGAAAGAAGGTCATTACTTCGTTGCTGTGGGCAAAAAAGAGTACCGGGTACTACTTGCCAGTGTTACTTACTTTAAGGCAAAACCGGGTGACCAAGTCAGCATTAACGTCCCTGAAGACGAATCTGTTGATGCCGAATGGGCAGCGCTCGAAGCAGCACTATAAAATTGATGTTTGATTATTGATGGTCGATGGTCGATGGTCGATGGTCGATGGTCGATGGTCGATGGTCGATGGTCGATGGTCGATTATTGAGAGGCTAGCTCTTTTTGGTACGACAGTCTTTTAAGTTACGGTTTTCTATTTAAGTAATCTTTCTTATTTATATTGATGAACAACTTTTGTTGTTATTATAGTTTTTTAAGCAAAAATCAAACATCAATAATCTATACTCTAATCATATGGCGAAGTTGTATTTCAGGTATGGGGCAATGAACAGTGGGAAGAGCACGGCTCTCCTACAAGTTGCGCATAATTATGAAGAGCGAGGTATGCATGTCTTGTTGCTAAAGCCAAAGCTCGACACAAAAGGTGCCCAGCACATTGTGGCACGTATTGGGATTGAGCGAAAAGTAGATATCCTTGCTGAAGACGGCTTAAACTTGCGCACAGAGATTATGCAGTGGCATAAAGACGTTGAGAAAATTGATTGCATCCTCGTGGATGAGGCACAATTTCTTTCTGCGATACATATTGATGAACTCTTTGAGCTGGCAGTGATGGACGACATTCCTGTGCTTTGTTTTGGGCTGAGAACAGATTTTCAGCGAAACTTATTTCCTGGAAGTAGAAGACTGTTTGAACTCGCGCACAGTCTAGAAGAGCTAAAAACTATTTGTCGCTGTGGAAAGAAGGCGTTGTTTGTTGGGCGCAAGGTGAACGGGGAATATGTTTTTGACGGCTCGCAGGTGGCCATAGATGGTGAGAATGAAGTGACCTATGAGAGTTTATGCGGGAATTGCTACTTACTTGAGTATACCAGACAATAGTATTTACTATTTATCTTTATTATTCTATAATTTATAGTAATGAGTAGTTTTTCCCCTAGTCCTGAAGATATGTCTTATGATTTCATGCAGTTCCTTAATGAACGCGAATTCATAGGACAACAATTAGATGTTGCGAGGGCAGAGCTTCGAGAGATAGAGAAGGCCGTATTTTCACCAAGAGACTTGTCTCCAGAGAAACTAGAGAAATATAGAGTTATGGCTTATCCGCAGTTATCTGAAATAGCAGAAGAACGACTACTTTTACAAGATCAGCTATTTGATAAATTTCATGGCTTGAGCAAAGAAGGGACGCGAGTATTTAAAGGGCGGAGTGTTGAACTAAAAGCAGTAAACGGTAGTCCTTTTAAGTCACACTATGCTCGCCCTTTATCTACAGGTAAGGTTTTGCAAGGAACCTTCAAAGAATTTAATGAGACAAGAGTTCTTAAAAATGATTTTAGTATAGATACACGACTACCTGTAGTCGGGTCTGAGAGACGATCATTTTTGGGCTCGGTCACAGCTGAGTACGTCTCCTGCACAGCTGAAGTAATCTACTTTGACAGAGCATCTTCTCTGCCACTAGTTGCTATTAATTACGTGCGTTAGGGCTCATTGTTGTAGATTAAAACTTCCGCTTTTTATGTCTCATGCTTCATAATAAGAAAGCCATGGGGAAAGCATTATACCGAAAATATCGTTCGAAGAGTTTTGACGAGATTGTTGGTCAAGAACACATTACCGGCACGCTTAAAAATGCCTTAAAAAAAGGAAAACTCTCGCACGCCTACTTGTTTACCGGCCCGCGGGGCGTAGGGAAAACTTCGATTGCAAGAATACTTGCCTATGCGATAAACGACCTGCCGTATGACGAGGAAGCCACACATTTAGATATTATTGAGATTGATGCGGCCAGCAACCGGCGTATAGATGAGATAAGAGATTTGCGTGACAAGGTGCATATTGCGCCAACAAGTGCAAAGTATAAGGTCTATATCATTGACGAGGTTCATATGCTCACGCGTGAGGCATTTAATGCGTTGCTTAAGACGCTTGAGGAACCGCCGGCTCACGCTATCTTTATCCTTGCGACTACTGAATCTCATAAAGTACCAGACACCATTATCAGCCGAACTCAACGCTTTACGTTTAAACCTATTGAGCCGGGGAATGCGGTAGCGCACCTCAAGGAAATTGCGAAAAAAGAGGGGATTACCATAACTGACGAAGCGCTACACCTGCTGGGTGAACATGGGCGTGGAAGCTTCCGGGACAGCATTAGTATGCTTGACCAGCTTGCTGGGATCGCAACAGACGCAGTGACAGAAAAAGAAGTACGGCTTCTGCTTGGCTTACCTGACGATGTGTTGATTGAAAAATGCATTCATGCGGTTGAGGCAAATGATGTAAGCTCTGTTTTTGAGTCGGTGCGACTACTTCGTGAGCAAGGAGTAGACTCTGGCAGAATTGCTCGCTCGGTGAGTGAGGCGATACGAACTCGCCTAAGTGCAGGTACATTGGGTCTGTCCCATGAGCAGGCCTTAAAACTCCTTAAAGGTCTTTTGCCTCTCACGCTTTCTACAGGCGACTATCTTGGGGTTGAAGTTGCATTGCTAGACTCGCTCGCGATGGAGAGCGTTCCAGCACCGACACAACTCGCAACGAAAGAGCCTACCTCTCCAAAGCCTAAAAAGGAAGTTCCCGAAACTAAATCCGAACCTGAGAAACCAGCTCCGTCTGAGGCTTCTGAAGACAAAACTATAAAGGAGCCACCCGTAGCTAAAGCAGACGTTCCGGCTGAAGCGCAAGCAACAAAAAAGCTCCCAAAGAGGGAAGTGGTGGCCTTTTCTAAAGAACAGTGGAGCGAAATGTTGCACGCGCTAAAAAGGGACAACAACACTCTTTACGGCGTCTTGCGTATGGCCGTGCCAGTCATGAACGATGATGGATTAGAACTACAATTTGGCTTTGGATTTCATAAGAAGCAAGTTGATACACCTAAGAACACTGCCATTGTGCGCGACTTCTTGGCAACACATTTTGGTCTTACACACTTCTTGACCAAGACGGTGAGCAAACAGCCAAAAGAGCCTGTGCCCACGGAGGAACCTACGCCTTCTCCGGATACTTCAATTATTTCTAGCGTAAGCAATATTTTTGGTGGCGCCGAACTGCTAGAATCATAGCTATGGACGAGGGCAAAAAAGAACAACCACAGTCAGTCGATGTTGAGGCGAGCCTCCTGGGCTCTATTTTGATTGATCCCGACGCTATCGTGAAAGTAGCGGACCTTATCCGACCAATAGACTTTTATGATGAGCGTCACCGTCATATCTATGAAGCTTGTACACGCCTGTACGAGCAGGGCTCGCCGATAGATATCATTACACTCAGTGAAGAGCTGAAAGCAGAGGGCGTATTACGTGAAGTGGGTGGTGCGGCGTACCTTACCCAACTGACCAACACCGTCCCTACGGCAACTCATGCAGAGCAGTATGCGGGTATTGTGGCCACCAAATCTATCCGACGACGTCTTATTGCAGCGAGTAACGAGATTGCGCAGATTGGTTTTGACGAAAAGCGGACGATTGCAGAACTTGTAGAAGAAGCAGAGACAAAGCTGTTTGAAGTATCGCAACGCCATGTCAAAAACGACATTATTAGTATGGAAGATATCCTGGCGGACAGTTTTGAGCGTCTTGACGGGTTGCACAAAGACAAAGGTGCATTGCGTGGCGTACCGACAGGCTATAAAGACCTCGACAACTTGCTGGCTGGGTTTCAGCGCAGTGACTTACTAATTTTGGCTGCACGACCTTCAATGGGAAAAACAGCGCTGTCACTTAACCTTGCGCAAAATGTGGCGATAAGCTCTGGCTTGTCTGTCCTAATGTTTAGCCTTGAAATGAGCAAGGAGCAGTTGGTTGACCGTCTGCTTGCCAGCGAAGCAGGAGTGAATTCATGGAATTTGCGCACCGGCAATCTTTCTGACTCTGACTTTGAAAAAATCGGCCAAGCGATGGGAACGCTGTCTGAGGCAAAATTTTATATTGATGACACGCCAGGTATTACGGTAAGCGAGCTCCGTACCAAAGCTCGCCGAGAAGCGCACAAACATGAGCTAGGGCTGATTGTGGTTGACTACCTTCAGCTTATGAGTGGTGGCGCAAAGTTTGGCGGTACCGACAACCGTGTCCAGGAAATTTCGGAGATTTCTCGTGGTCTTAAGAGTATTGCACGTGAGCTTAACGTGCCTATTTTGGCATTGAGTCAGCTGAGCCGTTCTGTTGAATCGCGCTCACCTCAGATACCTCAGCTTTCAGACCTGCGTGAGTCAGGATCTATTGAGCAGGATGCTGACGTTGTGGCCTTTATTTATCGTGAAGATTACTATAACCAAGAGAGTGACCGGCCAAACATTATGGACGTATTGATACGGAAGCATCGTAACGGGCCAACCGGGAAAGTAGAGCTATACTTTGACCGTGACCGACAGAAGATTAAAAGTCTCGATACAAAACACTCAACCCCAGATTTTGATTCGTAGCGCCTGACTTACGCGCACCAAAAACGTTGGTCTGTTATAATAAAATCCAGTGAAAAAAATAGGGTTACAACTTCAATGGCTCATGCGTAGCCTCTGGCAAAGAGAAACAATTTATATTCTCGTCATATGCGCTCTACTGCTAACAGTGCTCACCTTTGTCACGTCGCTCCCCGCGGAAGCTTCTGTGACTGAACGCTTGAACGCATCACAGATGCAAAGCATTAAAAACATTCTAGAAAACCCGCTAAATGCCCCGTATAAAGTCGCATCATTTTTGGCAACAAGTGTGACACCAAATGTCCGTATGATCCGGGTTGTAAGCTTCGTGTTTTATATTTCTACTATCGTGGCTATGTTCTATGCCTTGCGTCACTGGCACACTTTTAAAGCATCGCTCCTGACGACTTTTATTTTTGCGACAAACTCAGTGGTGCTCGCAGTCAGCCGTTATGGAACACCGCTCATTTCTCTCATGAGTTTTTACATTTTTGCTAGTATTCTGCTGTGGCAACTTCACGGTAAGTCTAATAAATTCATCCCTTTTATTGTGTTTGTGAGTCTCGGGCTTACGCTGTATGTGCCGGGAGCTCCGTGGTTTGTCAGTATCCTTGCATTGGTGTACGGAAACAGGATTAAAGTATTTTTCAAAAACGTCAAACGCCAAGCCGTTCTGGCGGGACTACTCGTAGCACTCATAGCACTTTTGCCCCTTATACGAAGTTTTGTGCTGGACTTTAGCGTCTTCCGAGAATGGCTCTTATTACCAGCAAATCTCGACGTTTCGGCGATTGGGCGGAACATTTTACGTGTTCCATCTGCATTTATCTACCGCATGCCTGTTGAGCCACACCTGACCATTGCGCGACTTCCGGTGTTTGATCTGGCAAGCGGATTCTTGTTCCTCATAGGACTTCATGCTTACCGGCAGAAGTTTCGGCTTGATCGCACTCGGGTCATGATAGGGAGTGCCTTGGTTGGATGCGTCTTAGGTGCTCTCGGCTCGCCAATCACTGCGATAGTGTTTTTGCTCCCTTTTGCGTGCAGTGTCATTGCTGCTGGAATTGAATATCTGCTTGATGAATGGGGAAGCATCTTTCCACGCAATCCTGTGGCAAGAAGTTTTAGCGTGGTGCTCCTGACTACCACTGTCCTCTTTAGTAGCTACTACCAGCTTACGCGGTTTTTTGTTGTGTGGCCACAAACACCAGAAACTCGTGCAGTGTATAGCGAGAGTCGAATACTTGATAGTCGACCCTAGACTGCTACAATAAAGATAAACTAAGGAGAACTACATTCATGAGTCGATTCGATCAAGCCAAAATGGTCATGAAGATGCGCAAAATACAGAAAGAATTGCAAAAAGAGATTATTGAAGTCGAAGCAGGTGACGGTGCAGTAAAAATTGAGATTAACGGTGAGATGAAAATTAAAGCAGTGCACATCGACGCTGATTCTGTAGACACCGATGACATTGGACAACTTGAGCGATGGGTTGAAGAAGCGGTGAAAGCTGCTATTTCGCAAAGCCAGAAACTTGCTGCCGAAAAGATGCAACCTATGATGGGCGCACTCGGTAACCTTGGGCTTTAAGGAGTAAAGACTACTTTGTCGACCCTGCCAAAAGCACTCCAAGACCTTATTGAAGCACTCGGACAACTTCCTGGCGTTGGACCACGTAGTGCCGAACGCTATGCCTATTTTTTGCTAAAAAGTGACCGGACAAAATCGGCAAAACTAGCACAGGCTCTTGATGCAGTCCATAGTGGCGTTGCGTATTGCCCGGTGACATTTGCGCTTATCAATGCCGACGAGGAGGTATCGCGACTCTATAGTGACCCAGCACGTGATAAAACCATCATCGCTCTTGTGGCGGATGCGTTTGACATTTTGGCGCTCGAAAAAACCAGCCTCTACAGAGGAACTTACCATGTCCTTGGGGGGCTTATTTCTCCAATTGACGGCATTGGACCTGAGCAACTTCATATTCCCGAGCTGAAAAAGCGGATTAAGCAAGATGCTGTTACTGAGATAATACTCGCGACAAATGCCAGCGTCGAAGGCGAAACAACAGCGCTCTATGTACAGAAAGAGCTCCAGAACGCTGGAGTTACTATTACACGGCTTGCCCGCGGGCTTCCTATTGGTGTTGACCTTGAATACGCTGACCAAATCACTTTGGGGCGTGCACTTGAAGGGCGCCAAAGTTTGTGAGAAGTGTTATACTGGCACTCATAGATGAAGTACGAAGAACTCCAAAAACTACTTGAAAGCGCCTCACATATTACCGTGGTGCAGGCCGACAATCCAGACGGAGATTCCCTGGGAAGCTCTCTAGCTCTTGAAGCGATTTTAAATGAGATGGGCAAACGAGTCAGTCTTGTGTGCGCGGTTGATATGCCACAACACCTTCATTACCTCGGTGGATGGGATAGAGTTGGCAAGGACATTCCGCGAGACAGCGATATGAGCATTGTGGTGGATTCCAGCACGGAGTCGCTCTTTGAATATTATGAGCGCAACGGAACGCTTGCTTGGCTTAAGACAAAGCCACTTGTTGTTATTGATCATCACACCGAGACGGCTGGACTATCTTATGCGTCGCTTAGCTACGTAGAGGAAGCGGTAGCTACAAGTGAGATTATTCATAGAATTGCGAGCGAGCTGGAGTGGCCATTACCTGTTGATGCCTGTGAAATGATGTGCGTCTCTATCATGAGCGACAGTCTTGGGCTTACGACAGAAGCAAGCACACCAGAGAGTTTCCGGATTGTGGCAGATCTTATTGAACGAGGAGTGAGCATCCCTAAACTGGAGCAAGCACGCCGTGAACTAATGCGAAAAGAACCTGAGTTGCTTGGCTACAAAGGCAGTTTGCTAGAACGAGTCAGTTTTGATGAGAGTGGACGCATCGCTAGCGTCGTGATTCCTTGGGACGAGATTGAACGCTACAGTGCACTGTATAACCCCTCTATGCTTGTGATGGATGATATGCGATTGGTCGTGGGCGTTGATATAGCGATAGCCTACAAAGTATACAAAGACGGCAAGATAACGGCGAAAATTCGTTGCAATTTTGAGCGAGCGATTGCTTCAGACCTTGCGACAGCTTTTGGAGGCGGGGGACATCCTTATGCCTCTGGGTTTAAAATCTTAAAGCCAAGAAACATTGACGAACTTCGAGCAGAGGTTGACCAAAAAGCTCGAGAATTACTCGACGCTCTTGCGGAGAATACAGCATGAAACTTTACAATACGCTGTCACGTAGTATTGAAGAGCTAAAGCCTTTAGACAGAAATAACGTCACGCTCTACACGTGTGGTCTCACGGTATATGGCCAGCCTCATATCGGAAACTGGGTGCCATATATCTATTGGGATGTGCTGGTTCGGACTTTGCGCGCAGAGGGCTACACTGTCACACACGTAGAAAATTATACCGACGTCGGCCACTTGGTAAGCGACGACGATGCTGGCGAAGACAAAATGGAAAAGGGCGCCCGACGTGAAGGCGTGACTGCGTGGGATGTTGCCGAAAAATACATTGCTATTGCCCAGCACGAAGCCTATGAGCTGCTCGGGCTGACAAAGCCAGAGAAACTTGTGCGTGCTACATCATGTATTGAAGAGCAGATTGCATTTGTCGTTGAGTTAGAAAAGAAAGGCTACACGTACACGATTGAAGGCGAGGGTGTCTATTTTGATACAAGCAAGCTTAATGATTACGGGAAGCTCGCGCGGCTTGATATAGAAGGCCTGCAAGCAGGTGCGCGCGTTGATATAGGAGGCAAGAAAAATCCTACTGATTTTGCACTGTGGAAGTTTAGTCCCGTAGGACAGCAGCGGGATATGGAGTGGCAGAGCCCCTGGGGCGTTGGTTTTCCTGGCTGGCACCTAGAGTGTTCTGTTATCGCGCGCGAAAATCTTGGCGACCAGATAGATATTCATACTGGTGGAGTTGACCATATTCCAGTGCATCATACAAATGAGATTGCCCAAACAGAAGCACTCACGGGCAAGCAATTTGCGCAAGTATGGGTGCACAATAACCACCTTAAAGTTGACGGTGGTAAGATGAGCAAAAGTCTCGGTAATGTCTATACCTTACAAGATATTTTAGACAGAGGCTTTGAGCTTGATGCGTATAAACTTTTTGTCTTGAGCAAGCACTACACGACAGAGGGCAATTTTACCTGGGAAAACCTTGAAGCTTCGCAGAATCGGCTAAAAAAGTGGGAAAGCGTCGTTGCACTAAAGTACCAACCGGCAACAATTGACACAACTCTGAAAACTGCTCTTCAAGAAGCCCCAAGAGAATTAAAGGCTTATTTATCTAATAACCTATCAACTCCGGAGGCAGTCTCTTATGTTGACGAGGTCCTTGATCTCGTTGAAAACGGAATGTCACAAGAAGAAATTCCTCTGTTTAGTACGTTTGTAGCTGAGGTAGATTCATTACTTGGGTTGCATCTTTCAGAGATAGAGGATATATCTGATGAACAAAAGGAATTGCTAGAAAACCGTCGCTCGGCTCGTTCAAACAAGGACTGGGTAACGTCTGATGAAATACGTGACCTGCTTGAAAAACAGGGAATAGGGTTAAGAGATGCTCAGCATGGGCAAGTGTGGTATAGAATCTAACCAGCTATTTGGCAGGGACTTCGCGTTCTTCGACCCAGTCATCAAACAAAATCTTGATACAGCCAGCAAGTGGGATGGCGACAAATCCACCCAGCACACCACCAAGACCAATACCTAAAATTGCAGCGATGAACACAAGCATAGGCGTCAATTCATTGCCTCTCGACTGTATCATTGGCTGAATAGTAGCGTTTTCTATCTGCTGGTAGATAATAAAGTATACGATCATAACACCTGCTAGGAGCGGACTCGCAAACAGGCAAAAGAGCGCAACAAGCAGTGAACCAAGAATAGTACCGATACTTGGAATAAGTGCGAACATAAATATGATGCCGGCTAACGCGACTGCATTGATAGAAACACCAACGATGGTGGAGGCTATAATGAGAGCGACCATGGCAAACACTGCACCGATAGAAGCTACCAGTACTTGTCCGTTGACGTAACTTGTCACCACTTTATACATCTGGCGGGCAATATCTTGGTCATGCGCTCGCCGTCGCGCAGGTACATGTTTCCATATTTCCTTCATCCATCTTGGCCCTTCTATAAGCATCATAAAAGTGAGCACCAGAACAGTGATGATGGAGATAACGTTCGCAAATATACGGTTTGCAGTGGTAAGCACTGGACCCTGCACATCACCGAGATTGCGCGTCCAATCACTAGCAAAGTTCTGGACTTGCACCTCTAGGTTGTAACGGCGTATAAAGCGCCCGAGGCTACTGTCACTGGTCTTTACTTCTGAAAGCGTTGTTGGTACTTCTCTAATAAATTCTGTTGTCTGATTTATGAGTGGCGGAATTATGAGCACAATAAAGGCGATTAACACGCTTACCACTGCAGTGTAGGCAAGTGCGGTAGCACGAACTCTACTACGGCTTTTTAGCATAGAAGATAGGCGTGTGACGATGGGGTTAATGGCAAGCGCCAAAAAGAATGAAACAAAGATAAGTGTGAGTGGGTGCACAATGCTCTCCATAAAACGAAGCCCAATGACGGTCCCAAGTATAATGAGTATAACCCGCAAGATTGTGCGGTTCGAAATAGTAATCTCTACTTCTGTTTTTTTTGTTCGCCCTAACATGGTTATTAGTATGAACTTTTAGCTAAGATTTCGCAAGTTGCTTATAGCTATTTTTTAACATACCCCTCTTCTAGAAGGTGCTTTGCTATCACAGCGATGTCAAATTCTTTTACATAGGTGTGCTGTGCATCACCAATTTCTCGCCGTGATGCTGTATTGCGAACAAAGTAGTCAAGCTTCTGCGCAAAAACTTTTATGTTGCTTGGGTCTAACAGGGTTTCTGGCCAGTGAGACAACACGCTCGCATAGCCTGGATTGTTCCCGCCAAGGGTAATCCCTGCTCCTGAGGCCATCGCTTCCGTCAGGACGATACCAAAGCTCTCGCCACTTAGTGAAGGGAATACAGCAATGTCTGCATTGGCGAGGTAGGTTGCCTTTTCTTCTTCACTCACAAAGCCTGGAAACTGAATTGAGAGTGCTTTTTCTTGCGCATATGCGACGGCTTCGTCTAGCAGAGGACCTTTACCGCACATTATCAGCTCGCACTGTTCGCGCTCAGCCATAGCCTCATAGGCTTTTATGAGCTGAAGCACCCCTTTGCGCACGTCAAACCTACCAACGTAGACGAGTGTCGACTTTTTGCCTGGCTGTGTCTCTTTGCTCCTAGCAAACGAGTGAAAAAACTGATAATTCAGGGGGTTGCCGAGCACTTTTCCATCAACGCCACATGTCTGCGCCATAAATACTCGCGCCGGTTCTGATACCGCATAAAAGCGAGTAAATTTTTTTAGGTTTTCGCGCAACCAGAAGCCAAGGAGACGCGTCCCAATTCGAGCAAAAGCGTTATAGGGAAGAATATGAAAAGTTCCAACAATTACAGTTGATGCCGGTGCCAGGCGGACCACTCGACCTGCGAGTACTGGACTATACGGCATTTGCACATGAAGCACGTCAAATTTTTCCTGAAGAAGTAGCTTTTTTATCGTACGCCGCGGGGCAGGCAACGGTGTACGGACAGAGTTGCCGTTGAACTTCATCTGGATGTAGCGTGAAATAACGTGCACATTTGGCAGATCGGTGCGGTGAGTTTCGGGAACTATGTAGTGAACGTCATGGCCGAGGCTAGCCATATACCGAGCGATCGTTAAGACTGCTTGCTGAACACCGTCGGTTTTATCAAGCGTATCATCGAGTACGTAAGCTATTTTCATTATAGGTAGTTTACCGTTTTTACGTGGTAGTTTATAGTGCATAGCATGCAAGACGATCAATTTACCATAAAAAGTGGCCTTCTCGCAGTTGGTGATGGCCATGAAATCTACTACCAAGAGTGGGGAAATAAAGACACAACACCAATCTTATCGCTTCATGGCGGGCCAGGAAGCCACACAAAAAATAAACACAAAAATATCTTTGATCCTACAAAACACCATGTCATATTCTTTGACCAAAGAGGATGCGGGCTAAGTACTGCTACGGATTTTCTGGCACACAACACGATTGATGATTTAGTTGAAGATATTAATAAGCTAAAAGCACATCTTGGCGTCTCGCGCACACACCTTTTTGGCTACTCATGGGGATCAACACTGGCACTTTATTATGCCACTAAGTACCCTTCATCGGTATCAAAACTACTGCTTGGAGGTACCTATCTTGGGACAAAAGAAGAGAATGATTACTTATTTAACGGAGGTATGAAAGACTTTGCGGTAGAAGCGTGGGAACACTATGCTTCGCCAGTGCCAGAGGACAAGCGCGGAGACTGCCTTGCATACTACAGCTCGGTCATTCTTGATAGCTCACGCACGGAAGAAGACAGATTAAGCCATCTTGTATCTTTTATGAAAATAGAGCCCGCACTCATAAGCATGGATAGTGACTTCTACTCAAACCAGCTTGAGAGCACGCAAGCTCTTTCATTGGACGAGCTTTCTGGGACAATTTTATCGCTTCATTATTTTACGCATAGCTGCTTCATCCCGGAAGGATATTTTGAGAACTCGCTTTCGACGCTGGCAACTATCCCAACTACTATCGTGCAGGGAAGCTATGATTTTGTCTGCCCGCCAATGACGGCAAAATATGTTGCAGAAAAAATTGGGCCGTCAGCCCATTTGCACCTTGTTCCGAGTTCTCATGCCCGTGAAGGTGCAATGCGTGAAACATTACGTGCCTATGCCTGGAGCTTGCTGGGTTAATTAGTTTTTCAAGTGCTGGTTGTAGAGGGCTTCGTACTGGTCAACGACGCGGGCGTAGTCAAACTGCTTCACATAGGTTTTTGCCCAGTTCTGCCACGCATTACGCAGTTCATCGTCTTCGAGCATTAATTGCAAACGGTCAGCGTAAGCTTCGATGTCATGTACATCGACAAGTGACAGCCTGCCGGTACCTTGCATCACCCATTCGTAGCCTTCGTTTTTGTGAGCGACGGTTGGCGCACCAAACGCCATTGCTTCAGCCAAAACGATCCCAAAACTCTCCCCGTAGAGGGCAGGAGAGGTGTAGACCCCGCAGGTGCTCATATAATGGAACTTCTCTTCGTCGGTCAGAAAGCCCATAAACTTAACATCTTGAATATCGTTTTTATCAACATATGCTTTCAGGTTGTCTCGCAAGGGGCCATCGCCACCAATACACAGCTCTAATTCTGGGTCTCTTTTTTTAAGAATCTCAAACGCTTTGATAGTATAGAGAGCACCCTTACGCTTTTCGAGTCTCCCAATAAAGAATATCTGCTTGCGGTTGCGCTTTGAACCAACAGGTGCCTGCATCTTTTCAAGAGAAATACCGTTGGGAATATATGTTATCGCATCTGGCTCCACCAGATTCTCGATATAGCCGATTGCTGCAGGGCTTACCGCAGTAATTACATCAATATAGGGCATAATGGATTTAAAGTACGCCCGGTAAGAACGTATGAGTGAACGTCCAAGCGCATTGCCTGGAAGCGCGGCGTGATAGGTGCCGACGCGCAAGCAATTTACTCTTGGAAGAAGCTGTCTGGCAAGCAATGGGATAGCCGGTTCGTGCACATGAATAACGTCATAACCCTTTGCAAGCTCTTCGTCAACAGCATCAACATCAATCGTAACCGAGACATCTCCGCTGGTTGCACTTGGCGTTTTGATTCGGGCCGAACCGCCAACAAACACAACTCCAGTTGGGGTCGGCTCATTTTCGTGACCACGAGGACGAGGAGTTATTATCGTGACGTCATGGCCTCGCTTGCGAAGTTCTGCTGCCTGGTATTGTACGTGCTCCTGGACGCCTCCTGGTTTGAAGATGTTGTAGGGGCAGACAATACCTATTTTCATTTTTTCGCCTCGTACGCTTCTTGCAGCGCCTTTTTTAATTTCTTGGGCACAAAAGGAGCAGCTTCTTCTTTAGTGGCAACAATGCTTGGCGCATGGTTTGGCAGTACAGCCATCGACTGAGAGTAGGTGCTGAATATAACGCGCATGTGTTGCTCTACGACCGCATTATCAAAATATTGGTCGCCGTCCACTCCAACATGATGCACCGGCACATTAACTTGTTTGTTGCAGTTATCGAGCATCATCATTTCTAAAATCATGTCCATATAAGTACGCACATCGTTATCACGCCACAAGACCACCTCAAAATCCAGTGCTCGACGCTTGTCGTCTCTGCTCAGATGGTCAAATTTCTTGCGTGCGTTGGGTGTCTTGGCATAAAAAGTTCTAATAACAGAAGGGTGCAGAATCAAGTTGTAAAAAAACATTGACGCTACCCGACGACGAAAAATATGAGCGAGCGCCTTGTAGGTGTACATCATTTTCTTTGGCAAAATAGTATCATCAGCTCGCGTAAAACCGACAAGGCTCACGAGAAGCGTTACTTTCTTTTGGAGTTCTGGATAGCGCTGTAGCATGCGAGTAGTAACGGCAAAGCCAAGTGACATTGCGACAATTGTTACTTTCTTTTTGCGATATTTTAACTTCACAAACGTTGCAAGATAATCGGCAAGGCTGTCGATTGATGGTTTCACCCCAATGCGATGATAACTGTCCATACCACCAAACCCCGGTAAATCAGGCATCGTCACATTGCCATAGTCCTGAAAAACTTCTGCCAGGCCATACATACGCTCAATACTGGAATGATGACCGTACACCATCAACACTTCGCGGTCCGGATGTTTGCTTGATTTCAAGCGCAACATACGGCCACGGAGGCCGTTAATATTGAGAGGCTGAATGAACGCTTGCATGTCATCCAGCTTTTTTGCAACATGTTCCATAATAATGTGTTCTACTTACGATAAAGCGTACCGCAAAAGCACTTTTTTTACCAGAGGGAAGAACTATTCGTAAAGAAGCTCAGTGCCCACATAGACGTATTCCCAAGCTTCTGGGTCGGGGCCTTGTGCATCGGCACCATCTGGATAGCTTGGAATAAACCCGACTTCTTTGGCGACTTTGAAGTTATCGGCAGACAGCCAGTCATGGCATGGAGAGTTTTTAAAATCTTCAAACCCATAGCCAGCACATTGCAGGTCCATCGTGTAGCCCGTATGGTGTTTTGAATACCCTGGGATAGACGAGGTGATAAGTACTTGGTTGACTTTTGCATCCGCCTGACCGTTGGCAACTTCTGGAATAGTAGCCCCTGTTGCAGAAAGCCGGCCAAGAAAGAGTTCTCGCTGATCATTGACTGAGCGATAGCCCGACACAAGGCTCATCGAATGACCAGCACTCGATGCTCTTGCTTTAAGCTTCAGCCATGCTTGAGCAGCATCGCTCTGGAGCCTTTGCCCGTCAACAGAAACAAATAGCGTCACATCGAGAGGAGAATGACGAAGTTTATAGCCACGTCCTTCGGCTATGTCTCGTATTCGCGCATCTGCGGTGTCGTTGCCACTTATTGAAGGAGGGTTTGCAACTGGCTCAAGATTTGGCTGGTTTAAGTTGTCATAAAAAAGCCGAAATTCATTCGGAGAAAACTGCCGCAGTGTATCCTTAACAGTGTCGACAGGCGCAGGCTCTGGTGTTTGGGCAACAGGCTGTTCAGGAACCGGGCTCGGCGACTGAACTTCTGCGTTGACACTCGCTTTTTTGCCAAAAAACTCTTTTTTTGCAAAAAATCCACCAGCTCCAAGGAGTACAAATGCCAACAAAATCGTGAGCACACGAGTCTTCTTAGAGGATGATTTCTTCGCAGTAGGAGTGTGGTAGTGATGAGGTTCTACAACGCGCATATGCTCTAAGTGTACCGCATCATAGGAAGGATTGAAAAATAGTCATTTTTAAATTTAAGTATTTACTAAAATATTTCATGATGTGCCTGTACAATACTTAGTATGGACCAGCTTTTTGAACAATATGTCACCGAAGCAATCGATGCTATTCCTACAAAATATCGAGAAAAAATGAAGCATGTGGCGATTATCGTTGAGGACGAGCCAACGCCAGCTCAAAGACAGCACCTAGGCTTGCGTTCCTGCAATGCACTCTACGGTCTTTATGAAGGAGTGCCATTGCCCAAGCGCGGTGGCGCAACATTAAGTCTCCCTCCAGACAGGATCACTATATTTAGGCATCCTATGATGGAGCTTTTTACCGAGCCAAAGGCACTTAAAGCCCAGATAAAAGAGACGCTGTGGCACGAAGTTGCTCACTTTTTCGGCCTTGATCACCAGCAAATTCACCACGCTAAAAACATGCCTCGAGAAAAGCAGTAGTATTTTACCGCACCATCCGTTACCATTGGATGATGAAGTTCAAACAAAACGTCTTTATGTGTTTTTCGCCACCGGTGATGATTGCAACCTGCATTATTGAACTTTCTTATTTTGTCTATATCTTTCTCACTAAGGTACGTAAAACAGCAACTACCCTCGTCCTTTTAATGTTGGTTTGTCTGGCGACATTTCAGCTTGCTGAATACGGCATATGCGAAGCGTGGGGGATAAGCGGGGCTGTCTGGGCAAAAATTGGTTTCTGTGCAATTACCTTACTTCCTGTTTTTGGACTGCATCTTGTTTATGTATTGGCAAAGAAAAAAATATCGTTTCTAGTACCAGTAGCCTACCTGCTAGCAGTGGTGTGGATTGGTGTTTTTGTGTTTGCAAGCGCGCTGAGGGGCTCAGTGTGCAGTGGCAATTACGTCATATTCCATATTCCTGACATGTATGAAGTGCCGTATTACTTCTTTTATGACGCGCTTATGTTCATCGCTATGTGCATTACCTTTTTCTTTGCAGAAAAAACCAAAGTTAAGACAGATCGCTACGCACTGCAATCGTTAGGCTATGGCTACTTATCGTTTATTTTGCCCTCTATGTTCTTTTCAACCTATGACGCACACGGTGGAGCAGACAGTAATCTCCCGTCGGTTATGTGCGGGTTCGCCGTTATCTTTGCTACGTTCCTGACGTTCAAGACATTGTCACACAATTCTAAAAAGAAAGGTAAATAGTGCACTCTATGCTACACAGCGCCCACATCACATCACAACCTCATGCGTCAAACAGCTCAATTATTCATTGGCTACAGACCAACCCTGCACTTGGATGTTTACTTGTTGTCGCAACATCTCTTATTTTGTACGCCGTCTACCGCTACACAGTTTCTAGCTCACTTCGGAACAGCAAAAAACAAGAAGCAGTTCATCCTAGAAGCTCATCTAACGAATAACTGAAAAAGCATGATCCCAGGTGTCGTTTACCACACCATACTCAACCCACAACAAACAGAGTGGTTCAAGTAAACGGCTTTTTTCAATCGTACCAATGTCTTGAATATCTTTCCACCCAAGGCTGGTGAGCAACTCTTTAACATGCGTTTTGGCCGACGTATTGTTGCCACACATAAACATCGTAGGAGTACCTCCCTTAAATTCAGGCCGGACCATATGACGATAGCTGACTGTATTGAGCGTCTTGACGACATGACTATCCGTGAGCGTTTGCTGTACCATCTCACCTGCGCTCATATTGTGGCCTATTGCAAGCTGAGGTGCTTCATCTTCAGAAAAGAGCAGGGGATTAGTCACATCAATAACAATTTTTCCAGAAAGTTCAGGGCGTACAATAGCAAGTACGTTCTCCGTTGCATGCCATGCCACTGCCAATATTGCCATTTCGCCAAAATCAGCTGCCTGTGCAAAGGACCCAACTTGAAGTTTTTCTTTATCGTGGTTTTTGGTCCATTTTAAATCTTTTTTACTCGTATCACGGGTCCCAATCATGACACTGTGACCCTCTTCAACAAGTCCTCGAGCAAGCGCTTGACCCACCTCTCCAGACCCAATCACTGCAATTTTCATAGATACTCCTTCAAGTTATACTCTTGCTACTCTAACCCAATTTTACGATATTTTTTGGGAGTGCGCGATGTTCTTTTCTTGCGCTTCAAACCTTCACTTGTCTGCACTGGTGGCATGGGCTTATGGATAACTTTACCGATCACCACTTTAGACCGTTCATAGCTCGTCGTAAGCCCAGTTTTCTTTTGCAAGTGGCTGTACTTACTTTGTGGCCGACTGAGCTTCTCGAGCATTACAATAATTAGTCCGCAAGCCACAACTTGTAGAGAAATATTTATAATAAGAATGTCAAAATGACGCAGGTACGTGTCGCTGACTTTATTCATGAGCGTCACCGTCTCATTCCCTTGTATGTTAAAGCCGTTGGTGAGCTTTGGGAGCACAAAACCAAACACAATAGTTGCCCCAAGCAAAGTAGCTCCGTTTGAGAGCAGGTCGCGCCCATAAAGTTTGACGCCCCTTCGCAGAGGCTTCCGCATGAGAATAAACAGCAGTGACGCCAGCACAAAAACAACTAAGAATGTCCACACAGATGTGCGCAACGCTCGCAAAAGCGGTGGAACGAATGCTAGCTCTTGATGGATGTAGGCGCCACTTTTTGTCTTAGGTAAGTCAGCTTCAGTGAACCGAATATCTTTGAGAAATTCTGAGGCCTCCAGATCATCGTGAACCTGCTGTTTTATAAATTCCAGCGGAACGTTTTCCGGCCGACATTGTAGTGCAAAAATAGTCGTATTCTGAACTTCATTTTCCGAGCAGGGAGGTAGGCCTACCAGTCTATTTGCTCCATAGGTACTGACTTGTTCAATAAACACTTCTTTCTGAGGATTAAGCTCAATACTGAATGTTAAACTATCGGCGCTTCCATTAAGCCAGTCGTAGAGTCTATCGACAAACGACTCTGTAGCATTTTTCAGTGCCGTGGGAGAAAAAGCTTGTTTCGCAATCTTCTGGATTTCTGGGTCCTGCAAGGGCAAGCTTGATAGCTGATTGCTTGACGTTTTTGCGTTGTCTACCAAAACTGAATCAACAAACGAACTATAGACACCAGATTCTATCAAGACGTCTTTTAGCGCTTGCTTTTCACCAAAGAGAAAAATGACTGAAAGCGATGCAACAATTAGCACGAGACCAGCGTGCATAAGAAGTTTCGATAACCATAGCCCTATTTTTTGAGCAAAGTGCATACGCTAAGTATTGCACAGATTGCGACAAGCTAACAGTGCTATGCCAAAATCAATAAGTTAAGCTGTGAACGTGACTATATTTGGCTAGCTTTTACCACCTTTTCTGCCAGCTTCTTTTGCTCGTACTGGGTTATTCTTAAAATTGCCACCACTGGCTTTGCCACCTTTACTGGCAATCTCTTTCTGTCTTTCTTTGTCCATCGACGCAAAACCGCGTGTTTCTTTTTTCTTGTCTTCTGACTTATTCATAAAAACTCTCCACATTTACATAGTTGTTACAGCATACCCACCTCCGGGTCAGCACGCTGTAAGTTTTTATACGAGCTAAAGTTTATGAGTGAAATTACTTACTGCCAGAAACTCCTATTAGTTTCTACACTACATTTGCACGATATGTGCGGAAAGGAGTGTTCAAACAATGCGCGACAATTTCCAAAACTTTACCCAAGAAGACGATGACGAACAAGAGACGGAGCAATAAGAACTGTAAGAAAATTCATAGTGAGTAGTTACTACTTCATCCTATGATGCAACAAGCCAGTCGTGCAATACTCCCGGCTGGCGCTATGTCCCAAGAGAGTGGGGCACGTCACATAGTATAAGTAAGTGTCATTCAGCGCTTGGATTCATCATTTTATCCAGTGTACGTTTCTGAATAAGACACTTACTTATACTCCTCTGGGCAAAACTTACATTTTATAACCCTAGAAAGGTACCATATGCTCCCCGAAATGCCACCACCGCCTCCACCACCGCCCGTTGATCCGTTTATGCCTACAGAAAAACCTCCGTTGGCTCCACCAGGGGTAAAACCTCCCACGCTCCAAGAAAAGCTAAGCCTAACGCAAAAAGATGACAGCGCAGATACCACAAACGTTGTCC
The DNA here is from genome assembly GCA_964536485.1 of uncultured Candidatus Saccharibacteria bacterium. Lineage (GTDB taxonomy): Bacteria > Patescibacteriota > Saccharimonadia > Saccharimonadales > SZUA-47 > JAGQMY01. The sequence goes on along the minus strand of CAZHXX010000006.1, from coordinate 9,278 downwards.
CTACAGAAAAAGCTACACGTCGACGTAAAAAGCTGGACAAACGTCTGCTCACACCAGAGACAATTGCGCGGCGCCGAACATCAGAAAGCGCAATGCGTCTGGTTGCGGGTCTTGCGATTCAATTTGCTATTCGGAGCAAAAGACCAGAACATCAGAGCGAGCAGGTTCGCCAAGCCGAACACGGCTATATTTCTCACCTATGGAACAGCTACACAAAGCGAGCACTTCGCCTCGGCAACTAAGCCCTTACGGCAAATCTTTTGTAAGAAATATTACACGCAATTTCGTTATCTTTTATATACACTTACTACTATGGCTAAAAAAATACTTATCGTTGAAGACGAGATAGTCCTCTTAGAGGCGTATGAGATGGTGCTTCAGAGTGCAGGTTATGACATTACTCTCGCTCACGACGGCCAAGAAGCACTCGACATAACAAAAGAGCTGGAGCCAGACCTTATCTTGCTCGATTTACGTATGCCAAAGATGAGCGGGATTGAATTTTTGCAGAATTACAAAAAACTTACGCATCATCCAACCGTCAAAATTGTCGTGTTCAGTAACCTCGACGCAGATAACGAGATACAACAAGCCTACGAGCTCGGAGCCGAAAAATATGTGCTTAAAGCGTGGGCATCTCCCCGAGAATTAACCAAACTTGTCCATGATATGCTCTCAGATTAATTACCGTTCCTTCTTATTGGCAGAAGGACAAATATGACACACGTTGACACACAACCAGAATTTCAAGAATTTCGTCGCGAGTCTGTCGATTTGCTCGCGACCGACCCCCATAGCGCAGGACTTTCTGGCGCATATGCTGAGCTCATGCAAACAAACCACGACTTTGCTCAGTGGATAGCTGACATTTCAGACAAAAGGCGCGCAATGGGCCCGTTTTCCCCCGGGCACTCAGTTCGACTCAAACGTTATCTGGCCCAAGGTGCTTTACTTGAAATTGACCCAGATCTCCGCTCTGGTTATCCATCCCAAGAAGATTGGGCAAGATTGCTCACAGACGTACACGCGTCGCCTTACTACCGTGGTGAGTACGAGATAAGTCATGTCTACCTAAATCCTGTTACCTCTAAACCAACGCGTTACCACACCTCACTTCTGCTTGCCGGAATTCTTGCGGAAGCAGATGAACAGCCGTTTCGCCACGTTGACCTTGGTTGTGGCTCAAACACCGGTCTCGCGCTAGAAAGCCTCTTTATGTCTGGCGAATTTCCACTCGACTCCAAGCGTCTTCCGCCTTTGCCAAAATTACACAGCGGGTCTGCGTCAGAAAAATCTGTGCTTCGCGGGGTGTTCCAAAAAGCGAGAAGGCGGACGTTTGATGAATCGTACGGCATAGATCTCTTCCATCCGCACGATCCGCTTGCCAGCAAGTGGGGAAAAGCCTGCCAGCTCCCAGTTGAGCTTATTGACCAGCGCAGAAAAAAACAGCGTCGTCTATTTACCCAAGAGCGCGACAGCAATGACTCTATACACTTTTCACTTGCAGACATAAGTGCTCCCGGTCTCCGTGGTGCTGAACGGTTAGACACGCGCAAAGTTTACGACATACAGATGGTACCAGGTGACTACTCGGCAGACATAGCAACGGCATTCTTTGTCCACTATATGCTCAGCCCGGAGCGTCGTCGTCAGACCTTCGATAATATGCAAGACACCGCTCGTTACCAGCTCATTCTCGACGCAATCACACAGGTGAGAAAAGTACGCAAAGATGAACACCCGATAGATCAGATAGAGTTTGCACAGCAATGGACAGAGTGGTCGACGGCGCTTGTCCTCTTCGATCGAGAAAATCCAGACAAAGGTCAGCAACTTGTCGCTAGATTTAGGGACGGTACGTGCCAAGAAATTCGCCCCGAAGGGCCACTGCTTACATTACTGCAAAAAGTCGCGTAGCCTTGCACTCACCATGTCAGTAAATGCGACAATAAAATCTTGATGAGCTTGCGTGAGGTTCAGCTCAGGTTGATAAAAACTAAAAATAAGCGCCCCGGAAGGGACAGTATCCAGCGGGTAGACCACACTACACTCAATACCAGCGCTTGTCTGGTTACGACGCGCTTCTGAACTCGTGAGCACGGGCGTGAAGAGCGATTGCCAATCTTCGGTCGCAAAAGACCGGTGCTCCGCAATAGCTTCAGCGATAATGTTGCCTTTTGCTTCAAGCGGAATTCTAATCTCTTTAAATGGTTTTGCAGAAGCACGCACCGCTTCACGGGCAAGGCTCGTATCCGACAGCGCAATGCGATCAATCATTTTTTCGTGCTCGTTCACCCGCAAAAGCACCACAATACCGAGGTCGAGCGAGGTCGCGTAAAGCTTGTCCAAAAATGGTGCATTGACTATTTTTTGGTTGAGCTCGCTCACGTTGGTTGCATCATCAATATACGCATGGATGTTTGTGAGTATGGTCGCAAGATAACTTCGGGTTTGTTCATCAGGCATAGTCTCAGTATACCTTATCCGCTGGCGAGGCTCTTTCTTCAGAAGGCACTAGACACGCTAGCTGTAAGAATTCTTACGCAAGAGAAGTCATTAAAGACGTACACTGTACCAACAATAAGGAAGTTTCTGTGTTTTATATCGACAAAGCGGTTATAAGAAGGCGTGAAGTTTTGTTTCTGCAAATCATTCCCACGATAGTTGTGTTGTTTGCCTTTCTTGTTGCAACCCTATTTAGCTGGTCGTCTACCGTAAACGCCCTAAAGTATGAACAAAAGCAAATTTTGTCACAAAAAAACCAAGAAATCGCTGTGGCATTACGCCAAAAAATGGATATTTACGAAAATATTCTACGTAGCAGTACCAATCTTTTTACCTTCTCAAAAAGCTTACATAAAAATGAATGGAAACAGTATGTGAGTTCCTTACAGCTCCCATCACGATATCCAGGTATTCAAGGCCTAGGATATGCCCAGATTATTTCGCCTGAAGAACTCCCTATGCATACTGCGATCATGCAAGCTCAGATCTCAAATTCATATAAAGTATACCCGGAAGGGATACGCGATCTCTACACCAGCATCCTCTTTGTAGAACCGTCAGAGCAAGTCTCGCAAACAGTCATAGGTTTTGATATGTACTCAGAAACAAATCGTCGCGACGCAATGGAAGAAGCCTCAAGGACTGGTGGCGTAGTACTAAGTGATGTAGTTGAACTTTCTGGGAGCAACGAACCAGGATTCTTAATGTATATGCCATTATTCAAAGATGTTCTCGACTTTAATGTTCCCGCGCCTAATGGCCAAGCTCGAGGCTTTATCTACGCCCCATTTCGCATTCAAAACTTTATTTCAAGCACAACCAACGCTAAAGATAACCACTATTCTTTTCGTCTCTATACACTTCAAGATCAAGGCCCCAGCCTACTCTACGAATCAGGTAATTTTCAAGACATAGCCAACAGTGAAGGGAGCCAACATAGCACGACAGACGTCGCACTACCTGGTGCACTATGGCGTCTTGAAGGTACGGCAACGCCCGCGGTCGTGAATCAGGATGCTCGCTCGCAACCATTTATCACGCTTGCTGGGGGCACGCTGTTTAGTATCGTTATTGCTAGTTTTGTCTACATCCTCCTCAGTAACCGTACAAAAGCGCTTGCAGAAAAAGAACGAACTGGTATTCAGGAGGCAAAAGACGAGCTTCTGGCGCTTGCATCGCATCAACTTAGAACTCCTGCAACTGGTGTGAAGCAGTACGTTGGCATGCTCAGGGAAGGGTTTGCAGGCACACTAAACGACACGCAAGCGATGCTTCTGAATAAAGCCTACGAAAGCAACGAGCGTCAGCTTAGCACCATCAACGAGATGCTTTTTGTTGCACGAGCCGACGCCGGCCAGCTAAAGATGGATCGTGAGCCTTTCGATATTATTGCTCTAGTCAAAGAAGTCTTAGAAGAGCAGCAACCAGCGCTACAAGACCGTAAACAAACACTAAAAAAACAGCTTCCGCATGAGCCACTATATATTCCCGGCGACCGGCCTTACCTACGAATGGCGCTGGAAAATATCCTCTCAAACGCGTCAAAGTACACCCATGAAAAGGGTGAAATTGTGGTGACTGTCACTCCACACGACGATGTGGTAGCTCTCCAAGTTGCCGACAACGGAGTTGGAGTGTCCAAACGCGATCAAGCTTTGCTGTTCAAAAAATTCTCTCGCATCCCTAACGAACTCACCAACCGCGTGAGTGGCAGTGGCATTGGTCTCTATCTCACAAAAAAAGTTATCGATGCACATAACGGCCGTATCATTTTTCATTCAAAAGAACACCGCGGGACAGAAATCACCATACTTCTTCCGCGCACAACTGTTAGTCCGCGATAGAAACGTCCTTAAACGAATCTTCGCCCACAAGCTCAAAAAGTTTCTCAAGGTTTATCGTATAGCGCTGTTGCTTGTAAGATATTACCTGCTGTTTTTTCAGCTTATTTAACTCAACCGCCGTTGTTTCACGGGTGATTCCCACAAGACTTGCAAAGTGCTGGTGTGTTAAAGCCATCGGTATTTCGACTCGATTTTTTTGTTGAGAATATTTCCCAAATCGCTGGGCCATGTAATAAAGCGTGTACACCAGCTTATCCCGCGCCTTAGGCTGTTCCAACGCGTTAATCCGTATCAGAGATGCCGCGTAATTAGTTGTAAAGTAGTCAAGCAACAGTCGCATTCGGGCAGGAGTTTCTTGCATATAGTCAATCAGCTCGTTGCGCGGAACAAATGAGATATCGCAGTCCGTCAAAGCCTCATAGAAAAAAATCGTGCTCGAAGTTTTTTGGAATATCCACGAAGACGGGAAGAACTCTCCACGAATATGAAGCGTCACAATTTGGTCGTCACCTTGCGGAGAGATGCTGTACACGCGCACCACACCACTTTTTATAATACAAGCCGCCCGCGGAACTTCTCCTTGATACAAAATCATCGACCCTTGCCGAAACGAACGGGTCATGTGCTGGTTCATAAGTGGTTCTAAATATCGCAACATAGTAGGCTCTTACCAGTAGTGTACGCGAATACCCATCCTCACATGTGTAATTTATCTTACACCTCGCAAGTAGGCTTGTTTACAGCAGAGAGAATCCATCCGCCTTATGCTAAGAGTGTCTAAAAAAGGAGGAACTCATGGACGATGTAATAGATCCGGTACTAGCAAACAAAATCGAGTGTTTCATGTCACGGAAGCGCTCAAAATATGGCATCACCAATGCCACAGCGTCGCGCTGGAATGGCTACGAATACATACCGCGAAAAAAGCTTTTTAGCTCAAAGCGTGGGTCTCATCATGCAACGGAGGACACAGCATGGATGTTTTAATGTGGATTATTTTTGGCGCTCTTGTCGGCTGGGTCGCATCAATCATCATGCGCACTAACGAAAGTCAGGGCGCACTCGCAAATATTGCAATCGGTATTGTTGGTGCCATTGTCGGTGGTTTTCTCGCGCGCCTATTTGGGCTTGGTGATGTGAATGGTTTTAACTTAGGCAGTTTTCTCATTGCACTTGGAGGCGCTATTTTACTCATTATGATAGTGCGGATGTTTACCTCTAACGCCATGCGCGATTAGCGGTCGTGTTATCTTATGGACGCCGAAACACTGCTCGACGCATGGCCTGAAGAAACTCGGCATCTTGCCAGAGAATTACTAGATACGCACGGTGAGCCAGATGAAGTTACTGCCACTCGCTTCATCTGGTACAACCGCGACCCCTGGCTCGAGCTCACCGTGTACAGAGAATTTATCGAACATTCATTTCCTATTGCTCATCTAGACGCCGTGGAAGGAACACTGTATTTTAATGCGTCTGCAAAAGCCAGAGAAGCCGTCTCGCAATTTAACGGCAATATCAGTTTCAACGCTACTCGCCACACTATGTCGCTTTTGTGTAAAAATGAGCCAACAATTTTATTACTCGCAAATTACGCATACTTTATTTGCAAAAAAGTCATAACACCGCAAAAAGCACGCACCGAATTCGCAAAGACGTATGCTTCCTTAGAGCAGGGGAGTCCGGCAATTGGTGCCATGAGACGCTATTTCAAAAAATAGTTAAGAATGCGTTTTCATTTTGTTCTTTTTTATGTTATTATATTTTTTAATACTTAGCTCAGATATGAGGACGGAACGAATACATACTTATGACACTGCTCGATGATAGACACATACCTCTTGATGCTTTGGAGTTACGATGGGCTGCAGAATTTGCACCACCGCAACTTCCTGGCCTCGACCACTCTTTAGATGGAGACGCGGTACCACTAGTCACCATAGTTACTCCAGAACACACTGAGGTTTCCAAAGGTCCGGCAGAGGTTTCAGACGTGCTTACCCGTGTAGAACAGCTTCTAAGGGTTGGAGAAGTAGCTTGCGATAATAGCAACGAGAAAACACCTATAGCCCAAGCTGTAGCTAAAGCTCCTGTTGCTGCCACTGCAAATGTCGCAACAATGCCTGACTATTCCGCAGAGGAGTTATTTGCCTGGCTCGCGGAAAGAGAAGCCGCCGATAATGAGGCCAAGGATGCGCAAACGAGCATTGACGTAGAAGCGCAGGAAGTACCCGCTGAAAAAGCCACACCGACCCCGCAAAAAGTAGCTCATGAAGATCCTTATACCCACGAAGCATTATTTGCATGGCTAGCGGAAAGAATAGTCGCTGACGAAGAAGCAAAGAATGCCCAAACGACCAATGACATAGAAGTCCAAGAAGTACCCACTGAAAATGCCGAAGAGACACAGCCATTATTTGAAGCGAGCCCTGAGGAAACATCAGTTACTATGTCTCCGGGGTCTAGAGAGGAAATACTAAAAAACTTCGAAAAAGACATCGCAGATGTCGTTAGACGTCAAAGAGCCGACCACCAGCAGGAAAGCACCAACACAACTAGCGAAACAGTTGCAACCGAGCAAGACCGTCAAGTAGTAGCTGCCCCCTCAATCGCCACGCATGGATACGCCATCCCGTTTGATCGCTTTACCACCAAATATCGCTTTCCTTTTGGCAAAAAAATTGCTGCCCGCAACGAGGCATATCGCTTTAATTACCCCAAAGCAAAGCCTGGCAGATTATGGCAAAAACTAGCAACCACCGCACCAAAAACCGAGCATGAGATGGCGGTATTCATGAGCGCTATTACTGAGCGTACAACAATTGTAGACCAGTTAATTAGAGACAATAAAGCATCAGCTGTTGACTATTTCAACATAAACAACAGAAAGCTTCTTGTACTCCACAGTCCCGAGAGCCTTGCAACACTTGCCAATAACGACCCTCAGACAGTTAAGACACTCCTTGAACGCAAGTCGGCTAACATGCAACTTATCGCTGGCCCAGAAGATATACGTGATGTAAACGTCACTTTATCAGAAGGTGCATTCGCGCAAATGTCACCTATGGCTCGAGGAATCCTCAAGCGTTTCCCTCGCCTCGGCGCCAAACTACTAAAGAATCAATAGTCGGATACGATACCGCCAGTTACAAAGTATTATTTTTCAGTATCGCTTGAAGGTACTTTGCTCAAAAGTAGCTCTGTTTTTCTCGTAAAATTATTCATATCCACCGTCCTACCATTATTTGTACTGTATACAGTAAAGTATTCATCTAAAAATGTAGCTGTGTCTGGACGTCCTGCGAGTGTGTGGCTAGTAACAGTTACGGCGCTTTCTGGTGTCGATGCCTGCATACTGTCGATGAGTTCAGCAATGTACTGAGTTTGCGTCTCGGTTGTTGTTCCATCTGGCTTTGTGAGCTTAGGGAAGTAAGCTTCTTGCATTTCTTTCCAGGATTGATCATTAAGATCAGTTATCCCCTTTGTCCAATCATTGTAGAAATTTCTGTAGTGCAATAACATTTCTCCAGCTAGAGCAGGTGATAAAATCACTGTTCCATCATTAGAAACTCCAGGTAGCAACTCAGGTCTCGTGAACTCTTGACGTAAATTATCGTCCCATGACAAGAACTGTCTCCAGGACTCACGAAAATATTCATAAAATTCTTGCCCTCGTTTATGCCGAAATTCAACCACAACATCGTCAGTAATTTCTGGGTGGGCAAAATCTCTTATAAGAACAGCCCCGTTAGGTTTAAGTGTGCGAGCAACTTCCGACATGGTTGCCTTAACAGCTTTATTACCATCAGGAATATAACTATATACTTCGTGAAGGACTGCAGAGAATGTGAGAGCGCTTAAGGAGTTGTCGGCGAATGGTAGCTCAGTACATGACGCAGCCGTATAAGAGATTTTGCCATAACCAAATCGAGCAGTTTTAGCTACTGAGTAAGCTAGCGCTACTTCTGAAATATCTAACCCAATGATTTGACGCTCAGGAATATCTTTTAAGAGCCACTCAAGCGCAATCGGCTCAGCGCCATTGCCTACACCAACTACGACCACAGTATCTAATTGAGGAACATGCAAAAGTGGAGCCAGTTTTTTTCTTGTATCCATTATATCTTCAGGTCGGATACCATTTATCGCGTTCAAATAGTTTTCTCCGCCAGAAGCATTAAGATGGCTGACAGCGGAAGATGTACGCAAGCTAGCGTCATGGCCAGACGAAAATTCATAACTCATCAAAGAAAAGCCTATTTTATCTTATATATTATAGCATACTTTTCATAATAATGCAATGGTGTTTCTTAGCGCTTCTTCAAATCCAAGTACTCTGTCGAGTTTACCGCCCGTATAGTGATGCCAGGTGTTATTACCAATACTATTACTCCCACTACTACTTTCAAGTTCTTTATCCATCATTTTCATTACTTCTGCGTGGCTAAGAGCTTGATCTTTCATTGCAAGCAAGATACGATCTGAAACCAAAATACCACTTGAATAAGCAGAAACAGTCTTGGACCCAGCCATGATAACAGCCCATGTCTCTTCATATAGTAACCCTGATCTTGTTACGAGGCCACTCTCGAGACCGACATAGCAGTCTGCTTTAACTAACTCCTTTAAGCCTTTACATCTCTGCAATGCACCCTGGTATGTTTCATCATTGTACGGTGTTTCAGGCACGCCCGATGATACTGGATATCCAACAACATCTATCTCTTCTTGTTGGTACCATTTAGTGAAACATGCCGTAACAGCATCAAGTTTAGTTTGGTTTTTTGTAGCAACTGCGATAAACATTCCAACTGATAGTAACAGAAGAGAGCGCCTAGTCAATCAGTTTTTTAAAATGAAAAAGCAGTAAACATACGTCTAGGGTTCAGCACCTTTGCAACATTTGAGCTGGAGTAAGATAGTTAATAC
>CAZHXX010000005.1:0-97539 GCA_964536485.1 uncultured Candidatus Saccharibacteria bacterium | reverse complement strand
ATGAGGGATTCGAACCCCCGATCACGGGACCAGAACCCGTTGCCTTACCACTTGGCCAATTCCCATTATGATTTTTAATACTACGGCTGAAGTGGTAAGGTGTTGCCTTGCCACGTTCCGCGGCCCCGAAACTTCATCTTTGAAAACAAGTTTTCAAGAGAAGGTTTCCTTGCAAAAGTTCACTGAACTTTTTCACTCTTGACCAATTCCCAATACTTGCACAATTTTATAGGATTACAGGGGAAAATTCAACTATCGCTTAGGACAAATCTCTCCATTGCTTCGGCAAAGCCATCATCGTCTACACTCGCTACAACATGGTCTGCAAGAGCTTTTAGCTCATCTATAGCATTTCCCATTGCAACCTTAACTCCTGCAGATTTAAAAAGTGGTACATCATTCACGCTGTCACCGATGGCAAGAGTTTCATCTTTATTACTGTGAACCAGCCCTCTCAAAGCTTCAACTGCATGATGCTTACTTGCGTTCATGTCAGTTATCTGCACATTCAAAAAACCTTCCCAACTTTCATGAGCATAATGTACGTTTACGGACAAATTCCCTATTTCCTCCAGTTTCTTTAGAGTCTCGTTACCATGCTCTTCTTTTATTAGCGCAAAAACGTATGGTGCATCAGTCTTAACATCGTCTACAGATGTGTCTTTTGCTTCAACCTCACGATATTCAGGGAAGAAGTCTATGGTAGAGCTAACTGGCAATACTATCTCAAGTATCGCCTTAATTCTGTCTACACTTAGCCAGTTCTTCCATACTACTTCGCCCGACTCAATCTTGCGCACAGATGCGCCGCAGTCAAAAACACCTAAATCACGAAAACCAATATGTTCAAATAAATCTTTTGCCGCCTCGTAAGGGCGACCTGTAACCGCGACTAGCTCAACACCTTGATTTTGTACTTTTACAACAGCATCTTTCACTTTCTCTGATGGAGTTGTCCCCATTATGGGAACAATGGTGCCATCAATATCAGCTAGTATTAGCTTAATTTTACTCATATATAATGTCGATTATACCAAATAGCTACACCGCTACTGTGCTGTCGTGTTTTTGCTGGCGGATGCCCACGAGCAACTTCAACGTCTCTCTGATCACAAAATAGATACATGCACTCGCAACTGCAAAGAACCAGTCTGTGACGTTCAGTGAGTCTGAACCAAAGACTTTTTGCACGACAGGAATATAGACAATACTCACCACGCAAAAGAGTGATAGTCCCATTGCAATCCATAGTTGTTTATTTGAAAACAGATACCTGCTAATGGTTGTTCCCCTGGTACGACGGAGCAAGATGTTCACAAACTGACACAAGACAATGGTCGTGTAGGTAAGGGTTATTGCACTGAGGTATCGTCCACTTGCTTCTAGTGCTGACGGCTCTATCCCATTGCGATGCGCAAAGTAGATGAAGTTTCCGTAGGCAAGCCCTCCGATCAAAAGCCCACTTACAAGCAGGTCTACAAACGCTGAGGTGTTATAGATATGGTCCTTCGGGTCACGAGGATAATCTCTCATAAGGCTTCCTTCTGGCTTGTCCCATCCAAGAGCCGCAATAGGAAAAAGCTCCGCAATGAGGTCTATAGCTAGTATCAGAACAGGCGATATAGCCGGTGGGATCCCTGCAAGACTCAGCGCTGCCAGTCCAATTAGCACTGTAATAAGCTCACCAAAATTAGAGGTGAGGCACGATAGGGTCGCCTTGCGAATATTCTGATACACCGTGCGTCCCTGCTGAATAGCTCCCACAAGCGTATGGAAACTATCGTCTAGCAAAATAATTTCTGCTGATTGCTTAGCGACGTCTGTACCAGTTCTTCCCATCGCTACTCCAATATCTGCACGCTTGAGCGCTGGTGCATCGTTAATGCCATCCCCTGTCACCGCCACAACATGGCTATGGCTCTTTACTAAACCCACAATGCGTAGCTTATCTTCTGGCGAGACACGTGAAAATATAATGCTCCCGCGAAGCACAAGCTCAAGCACCTTTTCATCTGGCATCGCCGGCAACTCATCGCCTGTGACAATAATGATGTCTTCTGGCTTTTCGGCCAAGTTTGCACGTACAGCAATTGCCTTCGCCGTTGGCGCATAATCGCCTGTGATAATGGACACTTTTATATGTGCGTTGCGAGCCGTTACCATTGCATCTGCCACATCATCACGAACAGGATCAATCATTGAGACTAATCCCATATAGATAAGATCATGCTCGACAACATCCGGGTCATGGATGGTGTAATCAACCTTTTCATCAATAGTCTTGTAGGCATAGGCAAGATTACGCATGGCTTTTTGCGCAAACTCGTCGTTTTGCTCACGAATCATTTTCTTGTCAGTACTCGTTAGTTTTCGTACGGTACCGTCAGGGAGCCATATTCGACTACACACATCAAGCACAGATTCTGGTGCACCCTTCACAAAAACGGTCAGACTGTCATTGTAGCGTCTAATAGAGCTCATACGCTTACGTACTGAGTCAAAAGGAAACTCTTTAAGTTCTGGCGAAGCTTCGTCAACCGCACGTGTATCTAGCCCTGCTTTTTGGGTAAGCGTCACGAGCGCCCCCTCTGTTGGGTCGCCGAGGCAATACCAATTTGGGTGGTGCTCGTCCGGTGACGAAATTTTGGCATTTGTGGCAAAATAACCCGTCACAATAAACTGATGCAAGTTTCTCGTTTCTTGCTCAGATAATGGTGCCCCGCCTTCATCATGGATTTTGCCGACAGGTTCATACCCCGTCCCTGAAACACTATATTGCTTCCCAACAAGAATGAGTCGCTCAACGGTCATTTCATTTTTAGTCAGTGTGCCTGTTTTGTCGGTGCAAATAATAGATGTCGAGCCGAGTGTCTCTACTGCACTAAGTTTTTTTACGAGCGCTCTTTCTTCAGCTAGCTTCCCTGCTGCCTGCGCTAGCGAGACACTCACTTCCGCCGGTAAGCCCTGCGGGATCATGGCACTTGCGATACCAATTGCAAATATAAGTGCGTCTTTAATACTTAAATCTGCGCCTAAAGAAATAGCAACTAGAATAACCACTAGCACGAGCGTCGCCATAGTGATACGAAATGCGAGGTTGTTCATCTCTTTCTGCAAAGGCGACACCCCTGCCTTCGTCTCCTGGCTTAATGAGGCGATACGTCCAAGCTCTGTTCGCATCCCGGTGCCTACAACTACACAAAGTGCGTTTCCGCTGGCGACTGTCGTTCCCATAAAAACTAGATTGCGCTGGTCGCCGATAGGCGCCCTACCCTTAATAGCATGGGTAAACTTACGGCAAGGGTTTGACTCTCCTGTGAGGGCGAAATCATTGGTAGCCACTTCGCTTTCCTCTAATATTCGTCCGTCCGCAGGAATAGAGTCGCCTTCCTCAATCTGGATAATATCGCCCACTACGAGCTGACTCGAATCAATAGTTGTCATGTGTCCGTCTCTCAGTACCTTTGCTTCAGGCACCATCAACGACTTAAGCGACTCCATGACCTTTTCGGCCTTATGCTCTTGCGCAAAACCTATGAGCGAATTTATGAGCACAATTGAAACCAAGATACCGCCTGTGCGGGCATCATCAAGATAAAACGCAACACCAGCGCACCCTAACAACAACAGAATCATCAAATCTTTGAACTGCCGAAAATATTTAACAATGGCAGGTTCTGTACGAAGTTTCTTTAAACTGTTTGGCCCCTGTACAGCCAGGCGCTGTGTGGCTTCAGCCTGCGTCAACCCCTCTTTTGACGCACGAAGTGCTTCGAGCACCTCACTCGTCGTGAGCTGATAAAATGGCATCGTTTTTTCTGTTGTGTTCATGCTTTAGCTTAATTGTAACTTGTTTTACATGAAAACAATGAGAAAATTTGACCAAAACTGAGTCTTTTGCTCCATAGCAAACAAACATTAGAGCGCTATGCGATAACTTTCTTTAGCATTATTTGGCTGATAATACAAATCCTTCGGCACCTTGCCTTCTTCTAATCGTACCGAGACTGTGCCTGTACGCACTTCATTTGGCTTAAGTGGCCCTTGCGCGAGAGGATCATCGTTGCCAGTAGAAACTTGATGTGTCTTGCCGTCAGAATCTCTCACAAACAAATCTATTGAGGGCGAAAATTGGATAATACTTTCTGTAGCGTTTGTAAGTGTTAGAGCAATCGTATATTCCGCATCCGTGCTAGTAATCTTTTTGCCGGGCACGAGCTTAGCTTCTATCGAAAGTATATTATTCTTCGTATCGCTGACGCCAAGAAGTCCCGTTGACGATATGGTTGATATTTTTGCTGGTTGCTGTTCAGTAGCGAGTGTATCTGCCTTTTTTTCTGGATTATAGGTCGCGAGAAATACTCCAGCTGACACAATAATGCCAAGCGCAATGAAGCTCACAAGAGCGGTAGTGATTCTCGGTATGTTCCTCATCGTTCTCCCTTTCATGTAAGTGTACCACTTATAGTAACGAAGCGAGGTCAAAAGCAACGGTTGCCCCTGACCCACTCCCATAAGGCTCAAAATAAAATGTGAGGTTCTTCTGGCCTTTTGGCACCATATAGCCAATTTGCCCCCTACTTTTATCGCCAACAATAACTGGGCCTGCAATCCCTTTCTCGACGTTTGGTGCTACGGTTACATCGTAGCGCAACCCACTTTGGTCCTTGATGTAAGCGTGATCCTGTGGCAAAAAGAGCTGTTCTTCTCCGGTGAGATTGCGCACCGACAACTCAACAGCTATGTAAACGAAGCCTTCCGGCAAGAGCAGATGGTCTGGGATGCCTTTTTCGTCAATGTTCACACCTTCCAATGTAATAGCAAAATTTGGTGTAATAACCTCTTGTTTTGGTTGCCACTTCTGCAATGCGTGCCCCGTTTTTAAGAACTTATTTTCGTCCCTAACGTCGTTATATTTCATAGTTATGAATGCTGTAGAGCATAAAGATATAAGCGTCATGACGATAGCACCAGCACTCAAAATATGTAGATACCGATAGTCGTTTTTGTGATTGATATCATTTTTTGCTGACATAGTTAACTTCCCGAATATGTTCCTATCAGCGAATTGCCGTTGTTTGTTAGCCACCAAATCGCACTGTTTCCAGAATCACTTCTTGAACCACCACTGTGTTTTCCGTTGAACGTGCTCGAAATATTTTTGCCACACCAGGTACTCGCAACAAGAGACGGTGCGCTAGCAAGGCCGTCATGACCGCCTCCACCACCAAAGAAACTGCTAGCAATTTTGAACACCTGCCCGTTAGTACCATTTCCACCAGATGCTGTGTACTTAATAATCACCCAACAGTTATTCTGCGTATTATGCGTCGCAACTTCTGCAGAAGTACAAGATCCGCCACTTCCACAGCTTGATGCAGGCTGGTTTACTGTGACAGTAACAGACTTCGTACTACTCCCTGCGCTATTGCTACAGCTAAGTGTATATGTTGCGGTTGATGTCGGGCTCACCGAAGAGCTTCCGCTTGTGTTTTTTGCACCACTCCACGAACCAGAGGCACTACACGTAGGTGACGGCGAGGCATTTGAGTTAACTGTCCACGATAAGGTCGAAGAAGATCCGGCCGTTATTGTCGTTGCGCTGGCACTAAACGTGAGGCTTGGCGCAACCGTAGACGGGCTTGGAGATGGTGAGGGTGATGGAGACGGGTTTGGACTCGTAGGAGATGGGCTTGGCGTGGGGGTAGGAGATGGTGAGGGTGATGGAGACGGCGTAGAACTTGAGTTTGCAGTTGGCGATGGTGTTACAGCTGTTTGTTGCGACAACGTCGCATCGACAGTTACGGTAAGCTCAGCAGTACTTGAACCTGCGTTATTCTTACATATGAGCGAGAAGGTTTTTGTGTCTTGCATGGCTCCTGTGTCTTGACTGCCTGTTATGTTTTTTGCACCAGACCAAGAGCCTCCTGCCTCACAGGAATCAGCACTTTGCACTTCCCACTCTATAGACGACGAAGCGCCTGGTGCTATGGTTCCTGGCGTTGCTTTAAAGTTGATAAGCGGTGTACCGCCCTCACCACCTACTATTTTTTCGACAGGTTTCGCATCCGCCTCAAGCTCAACAGAAGTGAGCGCTGTATCTTGCGTTGATGTAGATTCTTTGCGTATTTGCCCATAGCCAACAACTAATATTGTCCCCATTCCAAAAAATGAAATAATCAAACTAAGCCCAACAATACCTTTTGTCGATAACAAGATAGATCGTAACTTATGTATTCTTTTCATCATGACATCGAAAACTCTTCACTATGTATTTTACGGTTTGGTACAGATTTAGCGCGTAACTGCGACCTCATTGCCTTCATCATAACAGGTGGACCACACATAAATATCTCTTTATCACTCAAGCCACCTACCTGCTCTTCAACAAAATCAGCAGTCAAAAACTTTCCCTCTTTTTCGTCGGTTATATACGGAATAAAAGTAAAGTTTGGAAAGTGCTGAGGCAAAAATTCTCGTAAGATACTTTCTTCAACCATTTCTGAGCGTGTTGCCACACTATATATTAAATATACTTGTGCCGGGTTATCATGCATACTGCGAGCCATACTAATAAACGGTGTCACGCCGATACCTCCGGCAATCCATACTTGTGGACTATTTCCATAACGGGCTGGGATAAATCTACCAAAAGCTCCCTCTACTTCAGCAAAGGTCCCTTGCGTCAAAGCCTGGATTTTCTTCGTATAGTCACCCAGGGATTTTACGTAAAGACGCATGCCATTTTCTTGAGGTCCTGAGGCAATCGAGAATGGATGAAATTCTTCAGAAATACCAAGTTCTTTTGCCCAACGAAAACGAATAAAGATAAATTGCCCCGCCTTAAAATGAATCGGCTTTCCTACAGGTTCAAGCTCAATCATAGTCATTGGTCCGCTCACAACCGCCCTACTCACGCGATAATGTGCGTTTTTAACGACTATACTACCTAAAACTGAGCGATAAAAGAAGGCGACAGTTCCTACAATCGCCCATAAAATGAGATACCATTTCAACAGCGTACTCTGCGTTGTATCTGAGCTAATCGTTATGATGTGCAAAGCGGCAAACATAAATGCAACTCCCAAGAAACGATGCGTAAATAACCAAACTTGATAGGGAAGCTTGATAAAAAGCGTGAGAATGAGCAAAATGACCATTCCCCAAAAAGCGATAATACCTGCATTAACAGAGATAGCATCCTGCACCTCGGCATAGGTTGCCGCTGAGGTATCGACAGCACGGAACCACAAAAACCGAGCGCTTTCGC
The DNA here is from genome assembly GCA_964536485.1 of uncultured Candidatus Saccharibacteria bacterium. Lineage (GTDB taxonomy): Bacteria > Patescibacteriota > Saccharimonadia > Saccharimonadales > SZUA-47 > JAGQMY01. The sequence continues at coordinate 90,269 of CAZHXX010000005.1, read as the reverse complement.
CAAATGTCTCGACTGCTTTTGTATCTATATAGCGTACAGCAAGAAAGAAAGGATGAAAGACGAGTAACGCAAGCGAAACACCACCGGTAATATGATGAGCTATATAGACCCTATTAAGCCCTTCGAAGAAGTTTTCCAGCCACGACTTTCGCACGGCAAGTAAAAGATTTATAGCGTAGAGTACAAATCCAATAAGCGCAAAGACTTTTCCAAGCGATGAGAACACGCCATATGACGTCGAAAAACTGTCCGATATATCAACGATTGTTAGCCAAAGAATTACGGGTATAACCGCACTGCACACAATAATTAAAGCCCAGCCACCATATCGTTCCATGACGTTTGTGTGATTATTTTTCATCTGTTACTAACAGTTTACATCAAGCGTAAGCAAAATGCGATCTCTAAAACATCTCACAGAAGCGATGAGAATTGTTGACTGATGTTTTAGCGTTTGCTAAAATACTTATATGACAAAAAGTAGTAACCTCCTAGATCAAAGCGAAGAACGACTTGTGCACGTCATGCAACTGCTTGGTGACAAAACTCGCTTCAAGATGTTTAAATTGCTTGCCAGTGACCATGAGATGTGCGTGAGCGAAATTGCAGCCCAACTGCAGATCTCAGTCTCAGCAGTGTCGCAACATTTTCGCAACTTTGAGCTACTCGGAATCGTTGAAAAAGAACGAATGGGGCAAAAGATTTGCTACGAGCTAAAAGATGATGATTTTGTTAAACAATTAAGTACGCTAACAAAAGGAGAACGTTAAATGAGCCAGCCAAAAATTACTATTTATAGCACTGCTACCTGTGGGTTCTGCAAAATGCTTAAAAGCTATTTAAATAGCAAAGGCATAAAATACGACGTTAAGATGGCCGACGAAGATCAAGCGCTTGCGCGAGAATTATACGAGAAAAGTGGCCAATTAGGAGTGCCTTTTACCATCATCGAGAAGGAGGATGGCTCTGTAGAAAATATTCTTGGCTTCGATCGTGCCAGAGTTGACTTGGTGCTTGGGCTGTAGAGCCGTTTCTCCTTAGACTTTCATTGCATTAGGCTTGTGCTTCTTGTTATTATTGTGTTGAGATTTTTATAACACAAAAAATGAAGCACTTAGTCGCACAGGAACATCATCCTCACTTAAAAAAGCGTGCCCTCCTTGAGTTATGTGGGTTTATTATTTTAGTAGCCCTGAGCATACAGCAAAAAGATGTGTTGAGTGAGGCTTTCAAGGCCATACGCAACAGTCAGCTTCACTACCTTTTGCTGGGGTGCCTTATGTACTGGGTGATGTTGCCACTTACCTCCTTTAGCTACCGCCTTCTAGGCAACCGCAAGGTGCCGATAGGCACAACAATGCTCGCGCAACTTGCAGCATCAGGTCCAGGGAGAATAATCCCCGGGGGCCTCGGACATATTAGTGTTGGAGCTGTTCATCTGCACAAAGTTGGATTTTCTACACAGCGCGCGCTGGTTATTACCGTTGCCAACAATATGCTGGGGCTCTGTACTAACTTAGCGATTGTTGCTATTGCTATCGTTATTCATCCGAATCTTATGAATACCATTGTCACAAATATGTCTCCACCTGTTATTGCGGTCATATTTTTTGGGGTACTCTTTCTTGCAAGCACACTTCTCTGGGCGTCACACTTACGCCATACGAAAAAACTTGTAAAAAAGCTCACCAAACAATGGAGTATGCTTACCGCACAACTCTCAAAAAAGCCAAAGAACCTGCTTCTTCTCATGGTTATTGCTAGTGCAATTGTGGTTGGCCACGCACTTCTTCTCGTTTTTTGCGGGAGAGCCCTTACTACCGGCGTAAGCATGACCGACGCAGTCATAGCTTTGAGTGTAGGGGTGTTTGTGGGAGGTGCAGTCCCAACTCCCGGAGGCCTTGGTGGCGTTGAAGCGGGTACGATTAGTGCGCTTATTTTGCTCGGATATGGCGCGTCAGAAGCAACAAGTGTCGCGCTTCTGTTTCGTGTAGCAACCTATTGGCAACCACTACTTCCCGGCGTTTTTTCTTATATATACTTACGACGACGCTCGCTGCTTTAAGCGTTTGGAAACACGCGGAAAGATGATCTTCCCTGAGATGTGCCTATCTTGTATCCAGCCATGCTTGTCACTATCGGTTGAAGCCTTTTTGTTGTCACCCTCTAAATAGACAGCTCCGTGACGCATTTTTGTAATACGCTTCACTACCTCTCGTCTATCCATAAAACCAACTACAACATCACCAACGCGAAAATTACGAGTCGTTAAAACGAGAATAACTTGTTCATTACGCAAAGTCGGCACCATACTATTCCCTACAACCCGGCGAAAATAGAACATTCACTTCTCCTATTTTTTGCTGTCGGCAAACATATGCGAAATGTCATGAACCATAGAGATAAGCTTATCGCATTCTTCTACGCTCATAGTCTGCTTCACTTTTCCGCATTGCTTTGCGGCCATCCAGAATGTGTTGTGAAGGTCAGGAAACTTCTCTAAATGCTCGGGCTTAAAATAGTCACTCCACAATAAATACAGCTCATCTTTACATTTTTGAGCATGCTTTTCTTTTGTTACAACAATCCGAATAGCCTGGTTCATACTGACTGCATCTTCATCGTCAACCTTGCCAAGTTCAGTATATTTCTCAACCATGCGTTTACACGTTGCAGCTGCATGCATCATCGAATCGGTCTCATAAATTCCACAAGGCACATCGCAGTGCGCGTAAACTGGCTTAATAAATTTCTTAAACATATTTTTACCTTATTTATCTACATTAAGTATAACGACTTAATCCGAATTTGGTAAGAGGTCAATAAGCTCTTCTGAAACTACTTTATCCATGGGAAAGGCTAACGCAAGCATAGAATGGGGTAAACTGTTTGCAAACATCTTGGCGCGCTCCAATGGACTCCTGCCACCAAAAGCACGAACGACGCTTTCGTAGTGAGGTCTATTTTTTCTTATCTCGAGCTTTAGGGCTAACTTTGCCGCATGAGAGAAACGGTCTAACAAACCTTCCTCGAGTGAGTTCAAAGCACAAAGTCTAATCGCGTTTATCCTAGTTATATCAACAGAGATGGCGTCATCCCTAAATGCCTGGAGTAAGAACCTCTCTTCAGGGCCCTCTATTCTCTCACTCTCAAAGTCATCAAATATTCTGCGTGTTATGTCATCGGGGTTACTTAGCGGATGATAGTACCTAGCTACTTGTGCAATAGAAGAACCTCTAAACCTTTCTCTGATTACTGCACTCGCAACGCTTATAGACTCTAGAGCTATCTTGACTTCATCTGAAGTGACTCCTTCAATATACACGCCTCTCGCTTCCCGAAGCGTACCAGAATGAGTGAATACGTTCGCTACCGTACCTTGTAATGTAGCTTTAAAGGGAATGTCTGCATATTGCTCCTGGTGCTTGGTTACGGTTACCACGCCAATACCACTTAGCGCTTCATGCAAAGGTCCTTCTGGTGGCGAAAGGTAATACATATTAAGATTATTATATAATTTATTTTATTTTTAAACAAATTTTAATTTAAATAACGCTTCTTGCTGTGGCGCCATTTTTCTATTTCAGCGTGGTGACCGCTTAAGAGCACTTCTGGCACGGTCAAATCATGAAACTTTAATGGTCTTGTATACTGAGGAAATTCTACTGTTCTGTCATCGTCCTGAAAACTTTCAATCTCTGCAGAAGTTTCACCCCCAAGAACGCCCGGCAGTAATCGCACGACACTGTCAGTAATAAGCATCGCTGGTATTTCGCCTCCTGTTAAGACATAGTTGCCAACGCAAAGTTGTTCGTCTACCCAGTTCACTACGCGCTCATCATAGCCTTCATAGCGAGGACATACTATAATAAGCCCTTTTTTATCACTCGCAAACCGTTTTGCGTCAGACTGCTTGTACAAGTGCCCTCGTGGAGTTGGCAACAATACCACCGCATCAGGGTCTTGTTTCTTTGCATAGTCTATCGCGCCGACGAGAGGCCCTATCATTAATAGCATGCCGTCACCTCCACCATAAGGTGGGTCGTCAACTTGTTTTCGCTTGCCTAACCCAAAATCGCGTAGCTGTATAAGCGAGAATTCTACAGCTTTTGCCTCTTGAGCCTTCCACATCATGGAGCTATGCAAGACTTTTTCAAACATTTCTGGGAAAAGGGTAATAATTTGAATTTTTATCATATTTATTGTATTATTATAACAATAAGAGTGTGATATGCCAAGTTCATTTGAGTACCCCTACGTTTCAGAGATTCGCCATGCCCTAAAAAGCATCAAGCCGAATCTTCCAATTATAAAGTCTGCGGAAGACGTTTTAGGTAATAATCGCAGCCGCTCACTAGATTCTCCGGATGAAACCGTTAACAGTTTTATGCCCAAAGTAAGAGCTTTGTCTCCTGCGATTGATAAGTGTGCCCGGTGGTTTGTAAGGCTCTGTCATGCGTATGCTGGAGAGGACAATTTTGAATTAACCGGTTATGCCGGTATCGTGGGTGAGGCAGGCCAAATTCTGACTTATCTACACGGCGACCCTGTTAGCCTACGTTTTGCACTAACTTTTGCAGATATAGATTGCCCAGTGAATCCTTCGACTATCACTTTATCATCCCGAGAAAAAATTACGCTCGGGCATGATCTATACCAGAAAACTGTGGGAGAACTATTCCCACCCATAGAAACACAGCAAGCACCCCAAGGTAAGATTACTATAATTGAGCATATGCGAGGCCATCAGGAAAGCCCACTTCCAGTAGGTACTGCAAAATTTGCTTTATTTGCAACATTCGACGAGGGAATCTATAACTAAAAACTATAAAACCACCCATAAGAGAGTGGTTTTATAGTCACATAAGGCTCCTAACCTTGCGGTTAGCTCGCATGAGCCTATTTTTGTTTTTTCTCGCAGTCGTTTTAACAATTTGTTTTAGATTTCGACTAACGAAATAATAGCAAACAAATGCTGAACATGCAAATGTTTATGTTATCTCTGTAATAAATAAATACCCTGTGCGGGTCTTTATTTAACAATCACATGTTACAAGGATTATACGTCGAGGTCGTCGAGGTCTTCTAGTTCACGGCGAGTTCGAGCAACAGCGCTCTCTTCTTCCCCGCTGTCGTTTGCTGCTTCTTGCGCTGCAGAAACCTGTGAATCGTCATCGTCGTCATCATTACTAGAGCTAAAGTTGTCGTCCGAGTTAGCTGAAGGAGTTGAAGCCCAGCCTCCAGAAGTGTCCTCAGCTTGCTCACGATTGTTTTGGCGCTCTTCACGAGGAATACCGTTGTCAACAATCTTCAAGTTATAACGAGCTTCATTCTTTGTCCCAAGCGCACGCAAAAGTGTACGAAGGCTTTGCGCAGTAGCTCCACGCTTGCCAATTACTCGCCCAAGATCTTCTGGATCTACTGTCAGGGTAAGCAGAACACCTTTTTCATCAATAATTCTTTCAACGATAACAGCGTCAGGCTTTCCAACAAGCGACTTCACCACATATTCGATAAACTGTTGGTCAATAGTAGATTCAGACATTTTATACTCCTCTTAGAATCTCTTTTTTAGTAAACGTAAGGTATACGCACTGAAGCTTAGGCTTCAGGGGCTTCTTCGGCAACAGGTGCTTCAGCCTCAGCGGGAGCCTCTTCAGCAACAACTTCTTCAGCTGGCGCTTCTACAACTTCTTCTTTTGGCTGATTTTTTCGTAGTTTTTCTGCGTTCTTAATAGTTCGCTTCTTATCGAGCGTAGGAACTGCTACCCAGTCAGGCAATGCAATTTTTTCACCTTGCAAAACATGGACAACTCGAGGTGTAGGTCGGGCACCATTCTTTAGGTAATATTCGACTTTCTCTTTATCGAGAGTCGTCTGCTTTGTGTGTGGGTTATAGTGACCAACACGCGCAACAACACGTCCACTCGTAGGGGTGATACGAGCGTCCTGAACAACAACACGGTATTCTGGGTGACCTTTTCGGCCGACTCGCTGCATACGGATAGCTAACATGTATCTGTAGTTCCTTCTCTTAACGTTATTTAGTTAACACATATTGTAGCAACAGAGGTGAGAAAAAGCAAGGGCCTCATGCACTTGGTGCGAGTTTGAGGGCTTTTTCAGCTGCGGCTACTTGAGCGCTCTGTTTGCTTGGTCCTTGACCCTCGGCTCGCTGTTCACCATCGACAAACACTCCTACGCGGAATATTTTTTCGTGGTCAGGGCCATCTTCGCTCAATACTTTGTATTGTGGGGTAAATCCTTCTTGGCTTTGCACGACTTCCTGATAACGAGATTTTGGATCCTGCCACGAGCCCGTCTTAAGGATTTCATCAAAAGTAACAATCAATGTTCGTTCAATGAACTCTTTTGCAGCGTCATAGCCCTGGTCAAGATACAGTGCGCCAACAACGGCCTCATAGGCATTGGCAAGTATCTGCAAGCGGGCACGCTCTGAGCTTGCTCGCTTCTCCCCGCGTGAAAGACGTAGGAGGGCTTCAAAACCTTGTTTGCTTGCTGCTTCACCAATGCTCTCGGTGCGCACAAGGCTACTGCGCCAGTTCGTTAAGATTCCTTCTGGTTCGCTGTAAGAATCATAGAGAAATCTCGTCGTCACAAGCTCCAAAACTGCGTCTCCGAGAAATTCAAGACGCTCATTATGCTCTTTAGCAGTCTTTTTGTGCTCATTGACGTAACTTCGGTGCGTAAATGCAGTTATAAGCAACTGAATGTCATTAAAAGTGGTGTGTAATATATCTCTTGCAAAGTCTTCGTATGGTTGGGTTGGTATCATGTGATGAAATTGAGGGTTAATAAATTGTAAATCGGTTTGCTTGCTTACGACTTATCAAAACTCAATTTTGTTCCTTTCTTCTTTTATTAGATTCGCTCACGCTAGGCTCCTTGCCGAATCTTCTTAAGACCCAGCAGAATAATTTTGCCTATATCTTCGTATTCAATCTTCTCAAGCGCCTCGTTCGCAGGGAGCCATTTAATACCCTTCATCCATTCTTCCGGCTTTATGTCGTTGGTATCACCCTTCGCTTCGACCAAAAATATCTCAGTCGTCATGAGCACAAGGCTCTGCTGTCTTCGGTACTGGAAATTTATTTTTCCAAGCCAGCTCATCATACGCATCTTTTGTAAGCCAGTTTCTTCACGTATCTCACGCTCGGCAGTCTCTTTTGCCGTCTCGCCTTCTTCAATGTGGCCTTTTGGTATTGTCCAGCGATCTTTGGCATCTTGAATGAGCAGTATTTCTATAGCCCCTCGGTCGGTTCGACGCCATACAACGCCACCAGATGTTGGTTCTTTAACCACTTCAGAGATAGCGGGGCGTTTCCTCTTTACGATCTTCTTGAATGCGTGCAATGGCTTTGGTCTTTTCATCATGCTTTCTCTGCCTTTGTTGGCTTCTTCTCTTCAGCCTTTTTACGAGTTTTGACTCCTGTTGTCTTTGTCTCGGACACTTTGCCAAGTTGCTTGGCAGCGGTGCCTAGTACTCCATTGACAAACTTACTTGAGTTATCCGCACCAAATCCTTTTGCAAGTTCTACTGCTTCATTTATGACAACTTTTACTGGGACGGCATCGTTGTGTTGCATCTCCCATACGCCCATGTGAAGTATTGTGCGGTCAATGCGGGCAATTTGATTTAATGGCCATTCAGGAGCGAGGGGCTGAATAAACTCATCTAGGGTGGTGTTTTGTGAAAAAACCCCACGAACTAGCTCGACAACAAACTCTTTATCTTGCATTACTTCACTGTAACGCTCAATGTTGCGCTCAAGAACCGCCTCTGTATCAAGGTCTTTTTCGCCCACTTCAAGACGAAAGTCTAGCTCATACAGTGTCTGTAGTGCGACAATTCTGCCTAAGTGACGGTTTGATGCCACGCGAGTGTTCCCTTGCTTGTTTGATTGACGATAAAGTTGTTAAATGTAACGTTCTGCCAGGCTACTTAAGCGGCAGGTGTTCGAAGTTTTTTGCCAGATTGCTTGGTGGTTGTTCGTGCTTTTACAGGTGATTTTGCATTCACTGCGCGTGCTAGCTTAAGCACGAGGTGACTGCGACGCATGCCGGTTGCACGAGCGCTGGTTCGTTTCTTTGGTTTTCCCATGAGCTTTTGCTCCTTCCTCTTCTTGACGGATTATTTCAAATAATTACTCACAATTATAACGCTTAACCAGGTGAATCTCAAGGGTAGATTTACTTTCTCACCTTAACCAACGATACTGACAAGCTTACCAGGCACATAAATTACTTTTTTTGGCTGACGGCCTGCGAGGTGTGTCTGCACGTTTTCTTGTTGCAATGCAAGGCCGGTAATTTCTGCCTGCGTGCTCGATGAAGCAACCGTTATTTCTGCCCGCACTTTGCCATTAACTTGTACGGCGAGCGTTATTTCGTCTTCAACCAAATACTGTTCGTCAAGGACCGGCCAGTGATCACGATGAATACTGTCTTCATGGCCAAGCTGGTGCCACAATTCTTCGCTCAAGTGAGGCGCAAATGGCGCAAGAATCTGGAGCAAGCTCTCAAGCGCAAACTTCCATGACGGCGAGGTAAAGGCATCTTGTTCTTTAAGCTTATACAGTTCGTTGACACACTCCATCATCGCAGATATAGCGGTATTCAATTTTACTGCTTCAATGTCCTGGGTGACTTTAGCGATAGCCTTATGAATACTCTGGAGTACCTTTGTCTCATTCTCAGTGGTAGTGCTCGCTACAGGTTGCACAGCAACTTTCTCAAGATATTCTTGTGTGAGCACCCATACACGATTCAAGAACCGGTAACAGCCTGGCACACCGTCATTGTTCCAAGGCGACTCAACATCTGGTGGCGCCATAAACATAATGTAAGTTCGGAGTGCATCAGCTCCATAACCACTATTAATAACTTCAAGCGGATCTACGCCGTTGCCTTTACTTTTACTAAACGCCGTGCCGTCAGGTGCCAGAATCTTCGCATGGAAGTACATTCGTCCAAATGGTTCTGGGTCTGCGACAAGCCCCAATTTATGGAAGAACCGCGTAAAGAAACGAGCATAGAGTAAGTGGGCGGTTGCATGATCGCCCCCGTTATAAAAATCAACTGGAAGCCAATGCTTAACACGTTCAGGGTCCCAAGCCTGCTCGGCGTTATTGGGGTCAGCATAACGTAGCTGGTACCAGCTCGAGCACACATAGCCATCCATGGTATCTGTTTCTCGCTCACCCGGCTTGCCACACGTCGGGCAAGGAGCATGTAACCACTCGGTAGCCTTTGCAAGAGGGCTTCTACCATCACCGCTCGGTTTGTAGTCTTCGAGTTCTGGCAATACTACTGGAAGCTGGCTCTCAGGAACCGGTACTGCACCGTGTTCTTGACAATGAATGACTGGAATCGGCGAACCCCAGTAGCGCTGTCGGCTAATGAGCCAATCTCGAATCTTATAAGTAACAAGGTGCTCACCAACACCCATGCTTTGTAACTTTTCCATTATTTTCTGGCGAGCATCTTCCAGGTTCATCCCGTCAAATTCATCTGAATGCGCCATTACATAGCTAGCGCGATCGTGCTTTATGTCTACTCCATAGTTTACGAAGGTGTCATTACTCACCGTATAGACAATCGGAAGGTCATATTTTTTGGCAAAAGCATTATCGCGTTCGTCATGACCCGGTACCGCCATAATCGCACCTGAGCCGTAGCCAATTAATACATAGTCAGCAACCCAAACAGGAATTTTCTCGCCATTCACTGGGTTAATTGCGGACAAACCTTCAATTGGGACACCGGTCTTAACTTTTTCTTTTTCACGGTCGAGGTCACTTTTTCTCAGCGAATGTTGGACATACTCATCAATCGCCTGTGCGTTGTCTGCATGCTGGCTGTACAACGAAACAACAGGATGTTCCGGCGCGAGCACCATGAAGGTTACCCCATAAATTGTTTCAACCGCTGTCGTAAACACCTCGAGGTGTTGCTCATCTGCGCCAAGCCCTTCAAGCTGGAACTTTACCTCCGCACCTTCACTGCGTCCAATCCAGTTCTTTTGTGCGGTTTTTACCCATGGAGTCCAGTTGAGACTGTCTGTCGCTTCCAAAATCTCATCAGCATAATCAGTAATCTTAAAGAACCATTGATTAAGACTCTTTTTTGTTACTAACGGATCGTTGGGGCCATCATGACGCCAACATTTCCCAGCGATAACCTGCTCATCGGCTAAGACGGTCTTACACTGGTCGCACCACCATTGCATGCTTTCCTTTTGATACGCAAGCCCATTCTCATGTAGCTTTAAGAAGCACCATTGCGTCCACTTATAGTAATCGGCGTGCGAGGTATCAATCTCTTTGCTCCAGTCCTGTCCAAAGCCGACTGCACGATATTGTTTGCGATACATTTCAATGGCATCGTCGGTCGTTTTGCGCGGACTTTGCCCCGTCTTAATGGCATAATTTTCTGCCGGCAAACCAAAACTATCAAAGCCGACAGGTGAATATGCTTCAAATCCTTGCTGTCGCTTGGCACGCAACAAAATATCGGGCAAAGTAAAGTTCTTCACATGTCCTACATGAATGCCAGCTCCAGATGGGTAATTAAACATCCCAAAGCCAATATATTTTGGCTTATCACTGTCTAAATCAGCAACATAGGTGCCCTTTTCGTCCCACCATTGTTGCCATTTTGGCTCTATATCTTTTGGATTATATCTCTGCATAATCAGTATTATACCTCAAGAACACTAGGACCATAGAGTAGTTGCCTAGTTTTTTCGAGCTCACTCTTATTCTCGCGAAGCAGTATATCATCTGCAATTATTACAAAAGGATAGGCGGTTTCGTTTTGAAAAGCTAAGTTCTGCGCACTACTCATTGAGAGTCGTCCTATGTAGTCAAGGACTCTTGAAAGCTCTGAAGCAGTCATGCGTTTTGTCTCTAGTGCTTCAGCATAAGCATCGTTAACTCTACGGATATTATCCGTATACCGATACCCGAATCGTGAATCAACACCATGCAGTATTACTAAGAAATCCTCTTGCGTAAAGGTTTCGAAACCAGCTTTATAGTCAGCTAGCCAGCCGCCATCACACAGTCTCCCACCCTCTGCCAATTCTGGATCTAGGACCCGACTCTTCATTGCCCGCGGTGTTGAAAAGACGAGTGCTTCTCTCTTAGGATCATAGAAGACACCACCTTCGAAGCTATCGGTGGATTTTACGATACTTAAACCTATAGGAACAGCCTCTCTTTCACCAAGCGGATCCAAAGGATGAACAAAATTTCTTTCTCTTCTAGGCTGTTCTGCGATGTCAGTTGCAAGCTGACGTACTTCGTGCACTCTTTCACGGATTTGTGATAAAGATGCCAAAGCTCTTGCGACGAGTTCAAAATCTCTTGATATCTGATCACCATCGACAACTCTACGACGATCGTCTGTGTCCCACTCGAAACTGTAGAGTCCGTCATAAGGATGAACACGCCCTTTAAAACTATACAAGCGTCCGAAGTAGTCTGCTATCGTTTCATGAAACGGCGAAGACATTTTATGTTTTAGGTAATGTTGCTGGTTTTGAAGCGCTGCTTTTTGCAATGGATTCAACCAGCTTTCACTTCCCAGAAGACAAAAACCAATAAAGAACTTTATGCCGAAATCAATATCTTTGACAACAAGTGAGCCTTTATCATCAATTCCTATAAAATCACCAATACGAGTTTTTGTTCCCGCCCCCTGTCTTCCTAGCCAACCCATCCCGGCCATTTGCCTTAATCCAAACTCTGTCCTGTCAATATTTAAATCTGGGTATTCGTTTGTGACATAGGGACGTGCACTAAGTTTAGCGAGTTCTCTCGCTTTTTGACTTGTCATAAATCCGAACTGCTCTACTATTGCCCTTCCGTCAATATCATGCGCGCTCTGTTTGCCGTCAAAAGACTGGATAAGAAAATCTGACGAATGAGAATACATACGATGTGCTGCGTCGTTAATATAATCATGATACAGATGAGCTTCAACTTGTTTAGGGTCTGCTCCTAAAGCAATCTCGAGCAACACCTGTCCGTAAATGCCCAAGAATCTCTTAAGATCAGTCGCTTCAATTGGGCCGTCTTTATCGAAACATAGTTGAGATTTATCTATTGCCGCCCAAGTAAGAGGGCTAAAAGCTGCGTCACGAATAAAGGGCATCCGTTCTTCTGATAAAAATTCAGATGGGAGAAGGTCGTCAATAATAGTGGCTTCACCATGCTCAGCAGCGAGCCAGTATTGAGGTCCTCTGAGTGCTTCCCTCCTCGTGCTCATACCCTAAAATCCTCGGAGCAATGCGGCTATATTTTCTGCATTTATGAGCTCAGTAAAATCTTCTAGATTACTTTTTCTTCGCGACAAATCAGTTCTTTGACTTGTGGCCAGTCCATTTTTTCGATGACGGTCCATCAGTTGCGTGCGCAGAGTACCTAAAGCTGTATGACCTAAATGCCCAAGTGAAGGGTTGTCTCTATAGTATTGCTCTACACTCTGATACAAACAATCTCCAACTCTACTTGCAAGCACTGTTACCTTATGCGGGCTTTTACCGAGTCGAAAGTAATTTCCTTGAATAGGGCTTGCAACATTTCCAATTCTTCCAAGTATTGTCTCTAGTTTCCTCTGCTCGAAGTCCGCTACTTGTGCTTCAGGCTGGCTTGAGCCATTAAAATAGCCCCGAATGATATCACGAAAGTTGCTAAGTGTTATAGGAGTATCAAGAGCCGTTAATAGGCCTGCGATGCATACAGCCTGCGTGTTTGTATAGTCTGACGGTTGTCCATTTATCTCGACGCGCCAGTTATCGGTCACGCCTAAAACGGCATATCTTTGCTCAACCGTTGAGACTAGCCCGGCTATTTGGTATGTATCTACGACTGCCATACTACAAATATTGTAGTAAACTTTACCGCCTAAACCATGAGCACGATTGCCTAGAATTGCTTCAAAAAATTGGTCGTAAAACTGGTTGCCAGCTTTTGTCTAGCTATCCATCGCTCTTCAGCGAGCTGTACAAGTTTTGTCACGAGCTCTACGTTTGAGACACCACTCGCACGCCAGTTATGGTTATATAAGCTTCCTGGCAGTGGGTTAATCTCGTTAAAGTAGACTTTTTTGGCTTTGCTATCTATGAGCAGATCAATTCTTGCAATACCTTTGCATCCTACCGCTTTATATACGCCAAGCGCTGTTTCTAAAGACTTCTCGTATAATTCTTTTGAGATATCTGCCGGCACCTGACTATATCCTTGTGAACCAGAGGCTTTGGCACCTCCCATTTTTTTCCCACCTTTTCCCTGATTCATGTATTTTGTTTCAAAATCAAAGATCCCATCTTCTTTTGAAAGCGGACGCTCAACAGAAGCAGGAGTAAGTTCTTCATTACCCATGATTGGTACGGTTACCTCAATAAGATTGTGTACCGCCTCTTCAACAAGTACTTTATCGTCATAATGAAGCGCCACTTCGATAGCATTGAGAAGCTCTTTTTCGCTATCTACTTTAGTTATACCAATGCTTGAGCCGAGACGTGCCGGCTTCACAAATAATGGCATGGTAAGGTTTTTCTTTATCGTACGCAAAATATCTTCGTGGTACATCGTATAGTCATTCTTTGAAAAATACACCGTCTCGGGAGTCAGTATTTGGTTTGTCTTGGCGATTTGTTTGCTCAAGACTTTGTCCATGGCGATGACGCTTGAGGGCACATCACATCCAACGTACGGGACGTTTGCCATTTCAAGAAGCCCCATAAGCTCCCCGTCTTCCCCATGTGTGCCATGTGTTGCCGGAAACACTACGTCAATCTTTTTATACGCTTTACGGCCGGCAAACTGACTTGATTTTACAAGAGTAAGGCCGTTGTCAAACTGTAGTTGAACTTTTGGCGCTTTGCGCATAAATTCGTCTATCTGACCTGTCTGGTAGAGCTTGATATCTTTAAGTTTTTCGTCCCAGTACCAAGCACCATCTTTGCTAATATAGACTGCTTCGACTTTAAATTGTTTACTTGCCTCTAGAGGTTTTATGATTGACGATAGCGCGGTCACAATAGAAATATCGTGTTCTGCTGAGCGACTACCAAAAATAACTGCGATTGTTTTCATAGCATAAATTATTACAATTATAGCGCACAATTACAATGTGATAATTGCACCTTAGTGGTAGTTGTCCGTCCAATCGTTTTGCATCAAAACGATATCCCCAGTCGCAACAACATGTTCTATGTTGGTATAAAAAGCGAGTGGGTCACTTTCAATTCGGACCTCTCCTTGAAAGTTACCGTTACGAAGTGCTTCTTCAATGATGGGCCTGACAGAATTCTCCATAAGTACCACAATATCCGGACGAGCTTCGGCAATCGACTCGCCAAGCGCCTTATGGACTCGTTCTGTTTCTTTGCCTTGATCGACAAGCCCTGGTGTGACATACCATTTTCGCTTAGCGCTGACAGATGCGAGGTACTTAAGCCCCGCGCGCACCCCTTCAAGGTTGCCATTGTATGTATCGTCGATAAGCCAAGCTCCATGCATAAATCGTGGTTGCATCCTATGCTCGTACGGCATTGTGAGACCCACTCCTTTTACAACTTCATCGTCTGTAAGCCCCAGCTCACAAGCTAGCGCACTTACAAGCGCAAGTGGTGCAACTTGGTGCTCACCTATAAGGCCACTCTTGAGATGTAGTTTTCTACTTCCTTTGCTCAAGGTAAATGAAAGTGTATCGACCGCCACCGAGACATTGCTGATGCGCCACCCTAGCACTTGTTGTCTGCTAAAAGTAACCGCGTCTTTTTCCAAATAATTATTCAATAATGGCGACTCGGCAGTTGCCAACACATGTTGCGCATCCACTGACTCATAGACAGACAAAAGGTCCTTTGCGACCGCATCGAGTGATTCATAGTGGTCGAGATGATTAGGCGCAAGCCCAGTAATGATTGCGTAGTCTGGTTTTAACATCTTCGCCATACGGCTCACATCTCCGGGTGCTCCCTCGCCAAACTCTACTATCACTACCTCCTCATCTCCTTTTAGCGTGCGGGCAAAGCGGGCATGCGAAACAGAGACATTCATATTGCCAGGTGTTGCAGAGACATGCTTCCCTTGCGCTAGTACCGTAGCCAGAAGTTCTTTCATCGTCGTCTTACCGTAGCTTCCAAGCACGGCAATCTTTACCCCCTTATGTGTAGCGAACACTGCTTCTGCATTATGGACGAGTTTGTTCCGTTGAGGCACAACTATTAAGTAATACGCTACGGTGGTTACCAGCCATAAATACATAAAGATAATAAACGGCATAAAAACGATGTCGCTTGCAACCCCCAGTGCAAAAGACACTGGTGAGGTGCTTGTTATGAGAAATAATAAGTTACTGCTAAGCAAAAGCAAAGCCACGACGTAGCTAGAAATAACCAGCAACTTAGCGCGCAAGGAGTAGACCAGCTGTTGACGATGCATAACCCCGCGGACAGAGATATTCTTTTCGAGATTTTTTACAAACCATTCATAAAATTTCGCCGGTTCGTACTCAACCTGTTGCAACATATACACAAAGTAGACGGGAAGTTTCAGTGTGTATAAACTTATGAGCGATTTCATACTTGCTCCAAAAATTGCTCAATTTCTTGCAAGGTTTCAGCGTGATGCGTGTGATGAAGAAAATGGTCTGCGTTTTGAATAATCTTTAAACGAGACTTTTCTATCTGTTTTTTGTACAATTCGCCATACTCTGGTGGCGTTGCGGTATCTTCTGAGCCGTACAACAGAAGAGTTGGCACCGTAATCATAGCCGACTCGAGCAAGACATCCTCGCCAACAATCAGCTTAAATGTTTCTTGCAACCCCTCTGCAACAAATAAATCTGAGCCGAGCTTTGCATAAGCCTTTTTCTTAAGACTCTTTTGCATGTGCCCAGGAAGCAGTTTTGTGGGAAGTTTTACTGCTTTCGCCATAAGACGAATAGCCTTTTTTCTGCCCTTGTAGGTTGACCGTATGCCAGCGCTTGCAAGCAACAGAAGAGCTTTAGGCTGCAAAATACCAAGCGAGGTGCCTTTTATCGCTATCGCTCCCCCGTTAGAGTGACCAATAATAGCATAGAGATCACCCGCCTCGATTTTTGCTACAAATTGTGCGACAAACCGAGCATATATCTCTAGCGTGAATGGCTCGCGTGGTGCATCCGTTGCCCCAAAACCTGGAAGATCGAGCGCGATCACCGTGTAGCTTTCTTGTAACTTTTTTGTAAGTTGTGCAAAGGTGCTCAAACTATCGCCCCAGCCATGGAGAGCAAGTATCACCGGGCCCTTCCCTACTTTTTCGTAATGCACTGCATAACCATCGACTATAATCGTCATGAATACAGTATACCTCGAAGTACGTAACTCTACTTACTGAAGTTGTTGGTCATCAAGAATTGACTGCTCTAATGACTGGTATTCATCAAGTGCGCTGGATTCGTAGCTTTGCGCAGAGCTGCCTTGTAGACTCCCGAGAAGTTCAAGCACGTTTGTCGCATCTGAAGGTTCTTCAACCTTAACTTCATCGTCAGACCCCTTTAGGCTCATTTTCATGTTCATCTTGAAAGGAGAATCGTTAGAAGTCATGTCAGCATTCATGGTCATCTCAACATCTGCATTCTTTGCATTAACGTTCATGCCAAAAGCAAGAGAACCTTTTGTGCCCCCATCGTCTATAGTTGCCTTAATAGCCAACGGATAGACATCACCACCGGTGTAGTTAAGCCCAAAGTCAAGATAGTTTGCCGTATCGTTCTCCTTTGGATAGACGCGCACATTTCGAATATAGCCTCCGTTAGCTTCTATCCAAACGTCAGCGGTAGCTTTAGAAAAGTCAGCTTTATCGAGCTCTTCAAGCATTTTGTCAAAGTTCAGGACTTCTTCAAGAGACTTCTCAGGGCTACTTGCTTTTAAGGCTTCTTCAAGTTTCGTATCTTTAATAGCGTCTTTCAAATCAGTAACAAACTGCTTAAAGTTTTCTTTATTGACCGCAACTTTAACTTTATAGGTGTTCGTGTCTTCAAACTTTTCTTTGCCAACTTTTTCTGTCAGCGTAAAGACTGCCTTTTCGTCAGAAGCAAAGAAGCGGTTCTTCATAACACCCATAATGTTGTCAGCTACCTTGTCCATATCTTCCTTCGAGAAGTTCATTTGAGTATCTGAAGCTCCTGCTGTTGTCAAGTATTGATCTATCAAGGTGTGGTCAAGATAAAACCATTGATTATTAACAGCATCAATAGTGTCGCCAAGTTCTGCTGGCACTGCCGAGCCAATGAGAGAACCAATTTGATCAAGGCCGTCAACTTTTAGATAAATGTCCGGTGATTTTGCTCCATCTTTAGTAATAGTGCGAACTTCTGCATTTATTCTTGTTCCAGAAGCGCTTACATCTGCACTGAACGTACCGTTAGAAGCAGACAAGTCACCGCTCATTGTTGCATCAACAGCAAGTGGCGATTCAACCTTGATAGAACCTTCCATTTTTGTGGTTTTCTTTTGTTCGCTCAAGCCTGTCTTAAGCATCGTATCAAGCCCGTTTGTAGTGTTTGATAGAGCTGAAGACCAAAGTTTTTCTGGTGTCTTCTGAAAGACGGTTACATAGGCAGCTGCACCTCCACCAAAGAGAAGCACAATTCCAAGCACAAGTGGCAACATAAACTTAGACTTAAGCTTGGCTCCTGGCTGTGTCGCACTACCGCCGCCGGCTACGGCGTCAGAAAATCCTGCTGGAGCCATCGTAGGTTGTGAGTATGCAGGAGTTGTGCTTGCAGGAGTCGATGTCGGTGAAGACTCTGTAGGTGCAGGCGACTCTGTAGGTTGTGTAGGTGCATTTGCGCCTGGCGCCAAAACACTTGGCGATAAAGTGGGATCTGTCTCTGGACGAATCACTTCTGGCTCTGTAAAGCTCTGCATGTTCTCAGTAGCACCAGTAGCGCTATCCGTCGTGTTATCTTGTGTTTTGTCGTCCATTCGTTACTCCCTCACGAATTATTTTCGGTACTATACAAAAGCAGTATAGACAAAACGTTTCAAGATTTAAAGAGCAGTTGAAATTTCTTCGCGAACTTTTGCCTCAAGATCAGCACTACTCATATCAGACTTTGGCTCTTCTACTCGCGAAGAAACCCCGTAGCCGCTATATTTTTCTTGTCTTTCCCCGTATTGCACCCCACGAATTGTCATATCTTTTTTGCTAACCAAAAGTGTTGCTCGTAGGTCTGAGTCTTCGTCGTAATTATCTGGATTTAGGGGCGCAAATTCACCATATCCTGCCTTCACAAACGCCTTTTGCAAAGCTGTTGCGTATGGCTTTAGTCTAACTTTTACTGGTATTGCCGTAACCACCTCGTTATCAAGCGTGTCATCATAGACCTCTGCTTCGGTAGTTTTATAGACATTATTAGACTTGAGCTCATTCATAATTTCGTGACGGAAGTTGGCATCAAAATTACCAAATATAACGAGAGAGATAAGTTCACCAACATATGCGTCTTTTGTTGACTGTTTTTCTTCTTCGCTAGAGACACTTGAACCCCATTTGTTTAATACAGAGCTGAGTGTCGGCACAGTCCCATCTGATTTTTTCTGATTTGTATCAAAGCGGGTATATCGAGAGTACTGCCTGTCAGGGTAAGAAACACCTTCAGTCTCAACATTAGTTTCTACCGTGGCGGTTTTCTGGGTAAAGTACACTTTACTCTTAGACACCATTTGCGGGCTAAAGAAAAACTCCTGCTTTTGTATGACTTGGTTGCCTGTTCCACCACTAGTAAGCGTACGAGTAACACTTGCGGTCGCCATGCTGTTATTAATAGCAATCCACATTCGACGGTTTGTGTCTAAGTAGAGTCTCGTATACCAAAAGTAAGAGCCGACTAGCGCCACAGGCAGAGCAAGAAGCACCATTGTGCGTGTCATCTTTTTCATGTCCCACGATGTCACCCTCATGTTAATACGCGCCTTGAACGAACGTTTTTCTTTTGAGCTTTGTTCTTTTGCTGTCTTTTTTCGGAACTGTGGTTTCTTAAGTTGTAACTTCTTCATAAAAACTATTGTAGCAGTAAGCACTATGTATTGTGACATTTTCGACTTATTGCACCCGTAAATGGTATTATGGACCAGATTTGGGGCATTAGCGCAGTTGGTTAGCGCGCATCGCTGGCAGTGATGAGGTCAAGAGTTCGAATCTCTTATGCTCCACCAAGAAAAAATCCCTATAAATTAGGGATTTTTTAAATTTATAAAGATGAGGTCCAGGTGAAAAATGCCTGTGGCATTTTGCAAGTCAACCTACTCTTCAAAACTTGTTTTGAAAGATGTAGTTGAGGGCTCGCCAAAGGTGAGTCGAGTCCCTGTAGCTCCACCAAGTATTTTTGATAACGATGCAAAGCTCGTAATCATTTACTCCAAGAATCTGTAACTGCTAGTATAACGAAGCGCCGTCTATTTAAAGTATTTTTGAGTAGTCCCAGGTTTTGCGCCTTTAACTACTATGTCTGTTCCTGTTTTCATCTGTGCAATGTAATATGAATTCTTGTTAGACACTCTAATGCAACCAGCACTTCCTTTCTCTGGCTTATTAACTGCGTTCGCATCAAAACTATAAGAGCCATGTATTTTCTGTCCCCCATTACCAAACCCTCGAGCATTTACTAAGATTGCTTCGGGATAGTCTTTACTTGCTCGTTCAGGATTGTTGTTGGGTCCGTACTCTACAGGACCTATAACACCTTTACCAGTTCTGGTTTCTTTCCCCTTTTTACCACTTTGAACAGAAATTTCCCATATGATGTTACCTTTTGAATCTTTAATAAAAAGTTTCTGTAATGCTAGATCAACAATGATATCGCAAGATGAAGCCTTGGGGCACTCAGCAATTGGGTCAAAATCTCCGGATGCCGACGTAACGAGTGTTACACCAAGACTATCTGCAGTCTTTGGTCCAAGCGCACCTAGTGGCGAGATATCGTGTGCTTTCTGATAATCTATTAATTTTTCGCAAGAAACATCACCGAAAATCCCGTCCTGAAATGTATGTAGTGCTCCTTGAACTGCTTTAATGCTTGCGTCAGTATATTCATCGTACCTACTGCAGTCTTCAACGGTGATCTTGTCTTGCTCTGCAGGTACTGCAGTTTCACTTATTTGTGTCTCAGAGGCGCCGTCGGCATTTACGACAAATTCGGCGGCTTTTCTGGTCGCGTCACCAGCATAGCCACAAATTTTTGTAGATTCATCAAGAGCGCCTACATTTTGGAGTGTTTCCTGAGCTGTCAATACTGCGGGCTGTTCTGTTTTGGTGGTAATAATTCCATCAGCTTTTATACCTAAAAAGCCCGCGGCAACAAGAGCTTCTTCAGCGCCCCTAGATACTTCGTGACCGACTTCGTATACTCTGCAAGTACTTGGAATTGGTAACGTTTCTGCTTGAGCTGTTCCACCTACAAATCCAAAGCTTGATGCTGCAGCACCAAAACTAATCGCCACTTTAGAAAATCTATTCACTGTGCGCACTTCCTTATTCTTACATTATATCATTTTTTGTTATTAATGTCAATGTTTTACTTCTCTGGAATCAAAAAAAGACCTCCTGGAGAAAGAGATCTTCTTTGTCGGGTGTGCCCACCCGGCTCGGGTAGTTTTGTTTTTGTTAATTGTTTATTTTTACTCGAGCCTTGGACACCCGCTTAAGCACTATTATTCGCTTAAGCTTACTACTTGTCAAGAGAATTCATGTATGACGCCAGCTCGTCAAACGGCTTTACTTTCTTATACACCTTTAGGAATTCGGCTTCGCTCATCTCACCAATAGTGAGCGTTCCTCCTTCTGGAATAAAAATACAATTCCAGCCGAACCCCGTGTCTCCTTTTGCTTGCGACGATACGCTACCCAGCAGTTCGCGCTCAAAGATTTCTAAAGTCTGACCGTCGTAGTAGGCCATTGCTGCACCAGCAATTGCCGAGCGATCTTTTCCGTCTATGAGACGACATAGCCCTTCTGGCTTCAACTCTTCTAAAAACCATTTGATGAGCGGGCCTGGAAGCGCGCCCAATGCAGGGAATACGAGTTTCGTGTCTTCTACTACAACCGGTCGCCGTAGCTTTTCATAAGCCCCACGAGCTTTGTGCGCAACAACTTCTCGCAAATCTAGGCTTTGAATTTCATCAAGCTCTACGGCTACATTTTCTAAATCAATTCCAAGCATTGTATTAAAATACTTTGCTTTAAGGGCGTTCCCTGTGACATACACTGGTTTCGAGCTATTCATCTACGCTGGTCTCGTTGTAGGCTACAATTGTGATTCCGTTTGCCTCGATATCACTTACTAATGCTTCTGCTAGCCCAGCCCTTCTTTGACATTCACTTGCAATTATTTCTGTTGAAGCAGCATCCTGTCTTCTTCCCAGAGAAGCGAAAGCTATCGCAGTTGAAGCTAAACTGGCGAACATACCAAGCTGAAAGGTAGGAGCACTATCCTTTTCAGCTGCTATGCCTATAGCTACTAGCGATGTTGCAAAACCTGCCCCTGCGCACACACCTTTTATTCGGCTGGCTAGTTTATGTCTTCTAGCTATTCCAACAAGCTCCGAGCTCTCCTTGTGTTTGGTCGATACAAATGTACCCAGCAACCATTGTGCAAGGCTCCCTATAGCGACCTCATGACCAGTCTCACCTTCTGTAGGCGTATCTCTAAGCTCAATTTCAAACTCTTCAATAGCATCATTCGCCAGGTTAAACCTAAGTGATGCCACAATTTGTCCATCTGAGAAATCGTAGTTATCTAAAGTCAACCGATGAGGCCACTCATGCCCTTGTGGGTCATAGTCAGGATTTGCCGTAAAATCGACAGAAGGGTGTCGCCAGTCCATGCCAAAGGGCAGTTTAGGCGCGCCGCTCTCGTCATTTATTTGCTCAGCCATACTAGATGTCCTCGATTACACCAATTATCTTAACATAGTAAGTAACTCAGACTCATTGATAACTTCTGTCCCTAGTCTCTGGGCTTTGTCAGCTTTGCTTTGTCCAGCATTTGCTCCCATGACTAAGTATGTCGTTCCTTTTGCGACAGATGTCTGGAACGTACCGCCAAGTGCGCGTATTTTTTCAGCTGCATCTTCTCTACTCATTGATTCAAGAGTGCCTGTTATGACGAAGCTCTTACCACTTAGTGGGCCCCCAACGTGTTTTACGTCCTCTGGCCACACACCAAGCTGTCGAAATTTAGCAAGTAATGCCTGATTATCATCATCGACAAACCACGCCAGAATTGATTCGGCCACAATTTCACCAACTCCATCGACTGCTTTGAGTTCCTCATAGGTTGCAACACCTAAATTGTCTAATTTCTTAAATGCATTTGCCAAATCAACTGCGGTTTGTGCACCAACGTGGCGTATTCCTAGTGCGTAGACAAAGCGTGCGAGCGACGGGGATTTTTTGGCCGAAATAGCTTCCACAAGGTTAGAAGCAGACAGCTCTGCAAAGCGCTCTAAACTCATAATAGTGTTTTTGTCTAAGCAATATATATCGGCAAAATCTTTTACCAGCCCGGTATCAACCAGAGCCTCAATATTTTTTTCACCCATACCTTCGATATCAAGTGCGCCCTTGCTTGCAAAATGTTGCAAACCACGCTTCAGCAAAATAGGTCCAGTTGCTCCTTTTACTCGGTACACAGCCTCGCCTTCAGGACGTACAAATTCAAGTTCTGGGTACTGACGAGCAAGCTCTGCTTCGTAGTAAAATCGCTTAGCACCATTTGGACGTAGTTCTTTTACTACAGAGAGTACCTGCGGGATGATATCACCGGCCTTATAGATTATGACAGTGTCGCCAATCCGGATATCTTTGCGGTCAATTTCGTCTGCGTTATGCAGTGAAGCATGTTGTACCGTCGTGCCCGCAACTACCACTGGGTCAAACACCGCAACTGGTGTCGCTGCCCCAGTACGTCCAATGCTTATCACGATATCCTTTACTTTTGTTACCGCTTCTTCGGCGGCATATTTATACGCAACAGCGCCTCGTGGTGTCTTGCCAACCACTCCCAGCTCTGCATATTGATCCCTGTCGTTGAGTTTTACTACAAGGCCGTCAGTATTAAAGACAAGCTCCTTACGCTCGTTTTCCCATTTGTCTGCAAATGCCATAAGCTCATCAATAGTCTCAAGAACAGTCGCAACACGACTACAGGTAATACCGCTATGGCGAAGAGCTTCGTAGGCCCATGCGTAGGTAGGTACATCACTTGGCTCGTCACGAAGTAAGTCATAGGCAATGAAGTGCAGTGGGCGTTCTGCAACAAGGCGTGGGTCGAGCTGTCGAATTGTCCCAGCGCTCAAATTACGAGGATTTGCGAATTCTGGCTCGCCTGCTTCACGACGTTGAGCGTTTAGCTTTTCAAAGTCCTTCTTGTACATCACAATTTCGCCACGAATTTCAGTGCGACCTTTGAGCAACAGCTCATACCCTTGTGCAGAACGAAGCTTCAGTGGAACATTTTCAATCGTCCGAACGTTTGTCGTGACGTTTTCGCCAACTTTTCCATCGCCACGCGTTAGCGCCGTGGTTAATACTCCATCTTCATAAATAAGTGCGCAGGCAAGTCCATCCATCTTTATGTCCGCAAAATAAGAAAACTTTTCTTCTGGCAGTAATTTCTGTATGCGCGCCACCCATTCTTCTACCTCTTCACGATTAAAGACATCTTGCAAGCTCAACATGGGATGGCGATGCGCTACTTTTTCAAACTTTTCGAGCGCCACACCGGCAACTCGTTGCGAAGGTGAATCCGGCGTTATAAATTCTGGGTATTGAGCTTCGAGCTGTGAAAGTTCATGCTTTAATCCATCGGCAGCTGCTTCACTCATTGTCGACTCATCGAACACATGATAATGATAGCGATAGTCATTAATGACTTCGCGTAGCTGTTCTATGCGTTTCTTTGCAGATGCTTTGTCGCTCATAAAAGTTCTCTATATAGTACAAATCCGTAGCCAACAGCAAACGGGACAAACAACACGGTAAGCGCAAAGAAGAGGAATTGTGCAAGCAAAGCAGACACGAAGATTGCAGGGAAAATAATTCCAACAAATAGTACTAAGAGGACAAACAACAACGCAAGGAGCTTACGCATGACACTAAAGCGCCGAAATTCGACGAGTGCTTTGGCCTTTTTGAGCGCTCTCATTGGCGTCATCTCAGGAAGCGTAACGACATACAATGCAATAATCGACGAGGAGATAAGAAAAACAGAGAGAAGAACCAACACTAAAAAGAGCAGTAGCCATACTGCTTGTTCCGTCATGTTAACCGCAAGGTCATTATCGATAACTGTACGAAAAAGATAATTGCCAACAGATGCTGGGACTGTCTGGAAACCAATAATAACAAGTACGAGGATAAAAGGAATAATTGGATACATGCCACGATAGAACGCATCCTTCATAGAGACTTTATTTCCCGCTTGTTGCTGACGAAAAAGCCAAATAAGGGCAAGCGAGCCAGCAACAAGAAATATCGACTGGTACAACCCTTGGATGTCCCCGGCAGCACTAGTTGTGGACTGAATCATGAGGGCAAGTACCGTAAAGTTTGTTGCTAGCGTTGAGATGTCGCGCGCCAAAACTTGGTTAAAAGAATCTCTCACCGAACCAATATCAACAGGCGAGCTAAAACCACGGACAAAAATAAAATAGAGAAGACCGTATGCAAAAAAGAACGATAATAGATTACGCTTATTCACAAAAAGTAACCGAAAGGTTTTTTTGACTAGTTGCCACCATCCTGGCAGTGCTGGAGCCGGGTGCTTTACACGTTTGTGCAACCGAAAAGTTTTGTATTGCGGTCTTTTTCGTAATCGAGCATCCCAACGATTTATAGTAGGGTCTTTGACCACCTTAGCATGAGCAGTCTTTTTTCGTTTGGTCATAAGTTACCTTCCATACTACGAAGTTTAGCAATTCTCTCTTCTATCGGCGGGTGCGTGCTAAAGAGGCTGGCAAACGCCTTTCTCTTCAGCGGGTTAGCAATAAACAAGTGTGCAGTACTGGTATTTTGGCGTTTAAGACTCGTATTTCCATCTCGTAATTTTTCTAGTGCTCGTGCTAGGCCTTCTGGATAACGCGTAGTAAGGGCGCCCGTTGCATCTGCAAGATATTCGCGCTTGCGCGATACCGCAGATTGCACAAGCGCAGCCACCAAAGGGGCAAGAATCATCGCAACAATACTCAAGACAGCAAGAGCTGCAGGGGCATCGTCATCATCAGACCCCGAGCCAAAGAAGCTCATACGCAAGAATATGTCAGAAAGAAGCGACACAACAAGCACCAGCCCAAAGACAATCATACTAACACGAATGTCATAATTTTTTACGTGTCCAAGCTCATGCGCCATAACCCCCTGAAGCTCGACATCTTCAAGCAAATCAAGCAACCCTGAAGTTATGGCAACATGGGCGTGATGAGGGTCTCTCCCTGTGGCAAACGCGTTGAGCCCAGTATCATCTATGATATATACCTTCGGCATCGGCAACCCCTCGGTGATTGCTAAATTTTCTACAATACGCCAGAGACGCGGATTATCACTTTTCTGTATCTCTTTTGCCCCACTAAACGAGAGGGCAGCTTTTGATGCAGAAAAATAGCTAATGCCGGCATAAATACAAGAACCTATCAGCGCACCAATAGTGATACTGAAGTCGTTATAGTATGCACCGGCGAGATAAGAAAGAAACCCTATAAAGCCAATGAAAAAGCCTATAAGTAAGATAGTCTTTCTTTTATTGCTGGCAATTTCGGAATACATCGTAGTAAATTATCGCGTTCTAGCTACTTAGAACTTAACGTCTACTGGTTTTTCTGCTGCCACTTGTGCTGCCTCGTCGAGTTCAAAGAACTCTCGTTCTGTAAATCCAAGCATTCGTGCGAATAGTACTGTTGGGAAAGTTTTTACCTTGATGTTAAGATCACGTACTGCACCGTTATAGAAACGACGCGATGCTTGAATCTTATCTTCGGTATCAACAAGCTCAGCCTGAAGTTGCTGGAAGTTTGTGTTTGCCTTTAGGTCTGGGTAGGCTTCTGCTACTGCGAAGATGCTTTTGAGCGCACTCTCCATCATGTTTTCGGCCTTTGCGCTGTCAGCAACACCCTGCGCATTCATCATTGCACTACGTGCTTGGGTTACTTCTTCAAATACCCCCTTTTCGTGCTTTGCATACCCTTTAACTGTCTCTACAAGATTTGGGATCAGGTCAACACGGCGCTTCAACTGAACGGTTATGTCGCTCCATGCTTCGTCGACACGAACCTTTGTGTTAACTAACCCGTTATACATAACAACAAGTACAAGCGCAAGAAGGCCTAGTACTACTAATGCAATTATCATTTCTACTCCTTTATTCGTCTTACTCAATAAGTATAGCACCGCTATCAGTGAGAAGTGTATTGAATTTATCAATAAAAAATAGTAGAATTCAGTAACTTGGGTTGTTAGCTCAGTTGGCTAGAGCACCTCGTTTACACCGAGGGGGTCGGGGGTTCGAATCCCTCACAACCCACCATTTTTATTTTAAAAAGTTATTTCGCGGACGTGGTGGAATGGTAGACACGCTACCTTGAGGTGGTAGTGGGAGCGATCCTGTGGAGGTTCAAGTCCTCTCGTCCGCACCAAATTAAGAAGTCCAGATTTATCTGGGCTTTTTAATTTGGTCTGATTGCAGGACTTGAACCGAAAGGCGAAAACTGCCAGTGTCAGTTTGAGGAGTCAGATGGAGCGAAGCGGTGAGTGAGATGTGCTTGCACACTCGAGCGAGATAACCAGTCAAGTCCTCTCGTCCGCACCAATCAAAGTGGAGCCTTGCAAAAGGCTCCTTTTGATTGGTGATGGTGATAGATTTGAACCGAAAGGCGAAAAGACAAGCTTAGCCCCGAGGTAAATGCACAAACTGATGTTGAAGTGCATACTCTTCTCTGAGCAACGGCTTTAAGGATTCCAGACTTACTCCGACTTTAACGCCAGGATTCATAGTCTGCTGTGGATCAAATATAGCTTTGGTCGAACGAAATACTGCAAGTGCTTGCTCGCTAAATTGTTTTTGAGCAAATATTGCCCGCAGGCGTCCTTCTGCATACTCACCGCTAATCGAACCACCGATGGTGCAGATATAGCCGTAATATGCTTCCATCACCTTAAACAGCTTTTGCCTGTCACCAACTGCCGAAAGGTCAAGAAGAGGAGCGACATGCACCAAGCCCGTTCCTGCCTGACCCCAAACTGCAAACTCTTCAATCATTGCCGTCTGCATAAGTGCTTCAAGCTCTTTAAAGAATCCTATCATCTTATCTAGTGGTACTTGTGCATCATCAAGAACAGGAATAGCTCGCTTCTTCCCAGAAACATTGGTAAGGTGCAAAGAGGCCGCATCTCTAAGCCGTTCCCATACATGCTCCTCGGTTTCTACCGGCTCAACAATCTCAGCCCCAGATGACTCAAGTGTTTTACGTATCCGTTTTACAATTTTTTTACGTGTTCGCGCTGTATCGTTATCAATATCAATGAACAAAAGTACCGCAGGACGACCACCCTCAAGTGGTTTGAGTACCGCCGGGTTAAGTGTTTCAACCGTTCGCAATAATGTCTGATCGACAAAATCTATGGCTGTGGCACCATCTTTCATATCGTTCAGCTTTTGTACCGACGTCCAAGCACTTTCTCTGTCTATAAATCCTGCAATGAGAAAATCTTTTGACGGGTTATATGGCAAAGTTTCAAGCGTAACTTCAGTAATTACTCCCAAAGTACCTTGTGCGCCAACAAATAACGGTGTCAGGTCAAACGAACCGTCTTTTTGCTTGACGTCAGAAATGTTATATCCCGCGGCACTATGGTCAGTCACTGTTGCAAGTTGCGAAAGCGTACTGTGCGACTCTTCTATGAGCTTATCAAGGGAACGATATATCTCACCCTCAAACGACGCCAACCCAAGCTTTTTACTCAGCTCTCTTTTGCTTATTCGTCCCGTATCAATCACTTCCCCATTCGCCAAAACAACTCTCAGGCTACGCACAAACCGTTGCATTGGACCATACTTATAACTTCCTCTGCCACTATCATCATTTGATACTGCCCCACCGAGAGTAGCTGTCTGGTTCACGCTTGATACTGGTGGCAAAAAACGTCCATGGGTGTAGAGCACCTGTTGCAATTTATCTAGTGTAATACCCGCTTCAGCCGTAACAACGCCAGTTTTTGGATCGAGTTCAATAATTCTGTTCATGTGTGCTGGTGTTACAAGAATAATTCCTGTCCCAAGCGATGCGCCTGTCTGATCTGTTCCCATTCCGCGTGCAGTAATCGGGACTGCTCGACCTTTTTCTGCAAGTTGCCAGGTAAATCTTGCTACTTTACGGACGTCATTTTCTGAGCGTGGGTAGAGAGCAAGTTGCGGAGTAATTCGCAAAATACTTTCATCTGTTGAAAAATACTCAAGCGCATCTGGCGACGTTATGATTTCGCCATTCAAATGCTGCTGCAAATACTGTGCAACTTTATTCACTGTCAACCTTTATCGTTAGAATGATTTAATCATAGCATAACTAGTTTGGATGGGACATAATTTTCGTATTTCTCTCAGCATTACCGTTCGTTTACGAGTGAGGTGCACAGATGCAGTGATTGGTGCGGACGAGAGGACAACATATTATTTTTCACACCCTCGAGAACGCAAGCGTATCTCGGGTGGTCAAGCAAGGAAAACTCGAAAGTTCACTGAACTTTCTCGACCCAAGGGTTCAAATCTATCACCATCACCAATCAAAAAGGAGCCTTTTGCAAGGCTCCACTTTGATTGGTGCGGATGAAAGGACTTGAACCTTCACGTCTTGCGACACTGGCACCTGAAGCCAGCGTGTCTACCATTCCACCACATCCGCATCTACTTAAGTATAAAGGTTCGAATCTTGACTTGTCTAAAAATTGCTTGCGTTGAACGCAAGCACGCGTGTCTGTCACCTTTGGCGGTCACTTTTAGCGACCCAGATTTTGTCTTACTTTATACAAGTATAAAATCAGACAATAATCCTTGCAACGAGCCACAGGCTCATTTCACCCGAAACTTCATCTTTGAAAACAAGTTTGCTAGTGAAGGTTGCCTTGCGAAATGCCACAGGCATTTCTCACATTCCACCACATCCGCGTACACATTATTATAAAGGTTCAAATCTTGACTTGCCTAAAATTGCTCACTCAAAGTGCAAACACTTTCGTTCGGCCAAGCAAAGTTCTTAATATTTTACTGTTTTTTCACGCCGGATTTGCCAGTCTGCTACTGAATAAAACCTATCCGAAGCGTTGGTAAACTGCCCACTTCTGTATCCTTCGAGCGTCCCTCTAACAACAAATAAGAAACGGGGTTGATACAGCGCTATAGCCGGTACATCAGCAGTCCAAGCATCAAGAAACGGCCCATATTTTACCTTCCGTAGCTCGGCATTTGTACGTGTTCTTCCTGCCTCCAGCGATAAATCGGCTACTTTACTCGTGTACTCCGACAAATTAAGCCTCGACCGCAAGCGTGGATCCGTCTGTGAGCTGTGCCAAAACGCAAAAACGTCGGGGTCTGGTCCAAGTGAAATGCCATAAAGCAACACATCATAGTCATGCTGAATAATTGCCCCCGTCTGAACGTCCTCTTCTGGTTGCAGGACTGCTTCGACTTGCACGCCGACACTTGCCCACTGCTTCTGTAACTCCTGAGCTACCGTTGCATATTCACTTATGCTTTGCGAAACAAGTCGTAGCGTCAATTTTTGTCCATCTTTTTCACGCATACCACTTATATTTTTCACCCACCCCGTACTGTCGAGCAACCGTTCTGCCTCAGCGCTATCAAACGGTAGCTGAATCTTTGTGGGGTCATAAGTAAAATGCGACTTCAAAAACGGCGAATCGGAGCTCACTAAGTTGTACCCGATTTTCTGTCTAAGTGCTTCAGTATTTGTCGCACGAAGCAAAGCTTTGCGCACAGTAACATCGCTAAGCGCTGGTGTCGAGTTTTTCAAAAAGAGCATTACCTGCCCAGACAATGGCGTACTAAAGGTTTGCACGGTGTTGTCATCCTGTGCGTCATCTCGGAGCGTTTCTAGCCCAACCATAGCGGAAATTTCCTGCTTCTTAAATGACTCAAGCATAGAATCTTCATCTCTGAAGGTGCGCAGTGTAATACCATCAATCATTGGCACTTTTCCGTAATACATCGTATTTTTTTCTAAGGTTACTTTTTCTTGACGCTCTACGATAGAATCTCCGAGAACCTCCACCTTATTAAACCGAAACAAGCCAGTCCCTACCGGATTCACGCTATTAAAAGGTACGTTGCGCAAATCAACTGGCGAGATGTCACCAAGTAAGTGCTTTGGGATAATTCCGTTCGTCATCGAAAAAGGAAAAGAGCTCAGCGTATTAGGCAATGTGAATACAACCGTATAATCATCCTTTGCTTCTGCGGTAATTGCTGACCAGCTGTTAAACAACGGCGATTTAACTTCTGGATTTTTTATACGTTCATACGTAAACAACACATCGCTCGAGGTAAAAGGAGCACCATCTTGCCATCGTATATTGTCTTTCAAATGAACTGTATAGACGGTGCCATCTGTGTTTGCTTCATAGCTCGTTGCTAAATCTGGCTCAAGAGTGCCCTCTGGCGAAAGCTTGAAAAGCCCAGAAAAAACTAAGCGAGAGACAGAGCTATCGACATCGTTAACCGCAAAAAGAGGATTTGCGGTCGTAAATGACCCTATCATTCCCTCACGGTATACTCCGCCACTCGCAGGAACAAGCTCAAGATAAAAAGAATCAAGGCTCTTCACCTGCCATATTGCACCAAGTCCAACGAATGAGACTAGTAGCACCCAAGAAAAAACAAATCTTCTTACACCCTTCAAGTGGCCAACACGACGAAACACATGCTTATCGAGCATGTCGTCTGCTTGCACGGAAATATCTTCCACCTGATGGCGCTGTTTACGCACTTTACGCCTTAGGCGCATTCGAAAGCGATGGTAACTGCGTTTTGCGTTTTCCACCATAGTGTTTAGTTACCCCTACACTTTACGCAAGTATTATTTCTAGAATAATTGACAAGGCAAATCCTAGCGCAGCGATGATAGTGAGACTAAAAATACTTTTATCTGAACCACGACGGACAGTGTTAACTTCCCCGCCACCGCCAAGTCCGGCACCCAAACTAGCGCCTCTGACCTGAATCAAAATTAATATAATCATTACTATCGCTGAGCCCACCATAATATAGTTCCAAATTGACATTTCTTACTCCTCTAATAAAGCACTTACTAACCAGTTTACCAGACCGATGATAATACCGGCAATGACGGCAACGCCAAATCCTGCAACTTCAAGAGGGCCATACAGCCGTGCCGCGAGCAAAACCATCAGAGCATTGATGACAACCATGAAGATTCCAAGACTCAATAACACTGCTGGCAAGGTTAAAAAGACTACTAGTGGCCGAATGATGGTGTTTATGATAGCCAAAAAAAGTCCCGAAAAAATAATAGCACTCAATTTTCCACCGTAGCTAATGCTACTTGCACCAAGCAGTTCGGCAGCGATCCACAAGCCAAAACTACACACAAACCATCGCACGATAAATCGAGATTTTTTGTTCTTCTTCATTACTTTCATTATAACAGTTTTGGTATTCGTTCTGACAGGTTTATGTACCCACTTTTGGTAATGAGAATATCGTCCTCGACGCGCACCCCTATCGATTCATCCGAAAAGTAAAAGCCAGGTTCAACCGTAA
This sequence comes from uncultured Candidatus Saccharibacteria bacterium, assembly GCA_964536485.1. Classification (GTDB taxonomy): domain Bacteria; phylum Patescibacteriota; class Saccharimonadia; order Saccharimonadales; family SZUA-47; genus JAGQMY01. The sequence continues at coordinate 58,406 of CAZHXX010000005.1, read as the reverse complement.
GTACTGTTCCTGGTTGCAATGGAGAGCTGTAGTCTCCTGCATCATGAACATCAAGCCCAAGAAAATGAGAAAACCCGTGCGGGAAAGGTCGTGGGGATTTCCCTAGCTTTTCTATTGTTTTCGCAGCTCTTTTTTCCATTTCTTCTTGGTATTCCTTAAGATACACTCCCGGCTTCAATAGCGAGAATGCTTGCTCCTGCAACTCACATACAGCGTCATACACTTCTTTTTGCCGTTTTGTCGGGTGCCCGACCGCCCATGCTCGGCTAATATCGGCGGCGTATCCCTCTGACTGTGCTCCAACATCAAGCAGCAATAGGTGACCTTTTGCGAGAGCCTCATTATTCTTATTGTAATGAATAGTACTTGCATTCTTCCCAGATGCAACAATTGGTTCATACGCATGGCCATCACCACCAGCAGAATAAAACCCTGCCGTAATAGCTCGTTCTACATCTTTTTCGGTCTTAAAGCGAGAAAGCTTTGCTTTTACGTCAGAAAGTACGTCACCTGTGATATCTATCGCACGCTGAAGCGCACGAAGTTCTGGCTCTTGCTTAATTTGTCTTAGTTGTGCAAGTTGCAGTCGAATGTCTTTAGGCTCCTTCACACCACATGTCTCAAGCTGTGCATACAATAACCTTCGGGCTGGATTTGCATAAAAGCCATATGGTTCAACCCGCTCTTCAGCCGGCCTGACACTGCAAATAGTAAGTCCCCGCTTTTTTGCATCCTCAATTAAGTGCTTTAGTTCATTCTGAGAAGAAAAGAGAGTTATGCCACTTATTTTTTGATAGCCCTCTGTTTCAACCGCTCCGTCCCATTCAATCTGGTAGTCATTTTGCTCGGCTATAAGGAGAGTCGATGTACCTTTTTTTGTGTCAATGACTAACAAAATATCTGGCTCGTTGATTCCACTGAGGTACCAAAAACTACTATCTTGCCGAAATGGAAACGCAAGATCTGCCGACTGTTGCAGGCATGCATTCGCGCTCAAAATAATAAGTGAATCTGGGAGCGTCTGCATTAAACGCTCCCGATTCCTAGCAAAAAACTGTTTGTTAAACTGACTCATTAAAAGCCAGTATAGCAGTTAATCCTCTATCCGTTGAACAGCGCATGCAATTTGTTCTGCAACTTCAGGAACAAAGGGCCTCACATGCATAGAAACGGCAGACAACCTTTGTAAACCATACATAGGTGTTGGTGCGAGAAATTGTTTAGCAAAGCCACTAAGCACAATGTGCTCACCAACACCCACCAAACACCAATTGCCGACTGAACCGTACCTTTCACCAAGCCATGCATTATCAATCTGTCCTGTAGGAAGCCACTCGTGGAAACGATCTGGTAAAAAACTTAGCTTCACCGCTTCTTGCTCTAGTTGTGCTTCTTCAATAGCTTCTGCATTACGCGCTAAGATTTGTCTCAGTAGATGCGCGCCAAAAACTCTCCCTCGTGCGCTTTCTTCAGTAAGAATAGAAGACCAATCTGTCGTGGCCTCACGTCTTTGCTTTTCTGATAGACTTGCAAATGCTCCGAGTCGTTTATCGTGTATTCCTAGCCAAGTTAGCTCACCGCCAAAAAGGACTTCCGGCCGTTGTCCTGTAAAGTTATTCATAAAATATCCTCAATTTAAATTATTGAGTTCTTCTTCGTGCCAGTACCGTAAGCGAACATTTTAAAAATTACGGTATCTTTAGGCAACGAGGCCACGATATCTATCAGTAGATACATAATAAGGCGCGTTTGCAGAAGAAATTTGATGGTAGGATTTGTCACTCATAATTCTCTGCACTATATCACAACTTTAGTTTTTGTCTACTTTTTTCTCTGCACGAATGTACTGCTTGAGAATAGTTGCTTTACTTTCACCTAAAAGTTCCTCAAGTTCGGTGTACCTTGCTTGCAAGACTCCTCTCGAGCTCCCAAATATTCTGATAAGCTTCCTTATTGTTGCAGGGCCAATGCCTGGCACGGCATCAAGCCAACTGGTGAGTTGCCGGTTTGCTTTCAAGGTTGAGTGATACGTCACGGCAAAACGATGAGATTCGTCACGAACTCGCTGCAGTAGCTTAACTATGTCGTTGGTGTCTGGCAAATCAATAAGCACGAAGTCATCTGACTCTTGCAGGCTTGCATGCAGTTTGCGAGCTCTTTCTTGCAGTCCCTCAGACATAACTAACGACTTTTCTGCATGCACGACTATCTCTTCTTCACGCTTGGCAAGCCCCACCATAGGTACCGTCACTCCAAGCTCATCACGTGCACGGATTGCTGCACCCAGTTGCCCCTTACCGCCATCTATCAAAAACAAGGTTGGTAGGCCCCACTGTTTTATATTTTTGTCACTCAAGCGTCTCGAAAGTGCTTCGTGCATATGCGCAAAATCGTTATTACCCTTCAGGCGCATTTTAAACTTTCGGTAGTTTGTTTTGTCGGGCAATCCATTTGTAAACACCACCATACTTGCAACGTTATCAGTACCAGACATATGGCTAATGTCATAGCCTTCGATGCGCTTAGGGAGCTCTATACCAAGCAAATCAGCAAGTCCTGCCAGACCCTTGTCTTTGCTGGCGTCCATAAACTCTCTGTCAGAGAATATAATTTGCTTCTTTAAGCTTTTGAGTTCATACAACTTGTTGCGCAAGGCTGCCGCTCGTTCAAATTCTTGCTCACGCGCCGCCTCTTTCATCTGCTTTTCAATTTCGTTCATGAGTGTCACGCGATTTCCACGTAAGTAAGACATTAGGTTACGCAAATTTTTACGGTATTCCTCTATACTTGTCCGCCCATTTTTAAGCCCTGGGTCAAGCCCTATTTGCTCATACAATCTACTGCCCATAGTTGCTTGCTCACGCGTCACTGCATAAGGAAAAATTCTACGTAGTAAGCGCAACGCTTTCTTCACCGCAAACCCCTGAAAATACGGACCAAAATACTCGGCACCATCATCAAGCGGACGACGAATAAAGGTCACCGTAGGGTGGTCGGACTTTATGTCTATGCGCACATACTGCAAGCTCTTATCGTCACGAAGTAATATGTTGTACCGAGGCAAATAACGTCGAATCATCTCGGCTTCGAGAAACAACGCATCGAGCTCTGTTTCTACTTCTATCCATTCTGTATCAACAATTTCTGCAACAAGCGCCTCAGTCTTTGGATCTCGGTTACGCGACTTCTGAAAGTACTGACGCACTCGGTTGCGCAGCACCGCCGCCTTCCCCACATAAATAGTTTCACCCGATGCGTCTTTATGAAAATACACCCCCGGAGTTTTCGGAAGATTTTTAAGTTTCTCTAATAACTGTGCGTTAGCCATCACTATAAGAATACAGTACGCCGAGATATAGAGTGGACTAACAGTTGATTTGAATTGACTGCGCGTTGCCCGGTATAGCTTTCACTTGTTCTGTATCGATAACGCTAGCAATTATCGCTTCACTGAGCCCCGCATCTTGCATTGCGCCCCAGGGACCTTTCGCATTAGAATATTCGCCACTCACACAACCTAGACCAGCCAAATCAAGTATTGCTGAACCCGTGCTACCAACAGTATCACTCGCCTGCTGTTCACCACTACTAAATTCGGGAAGTTTAATGTCTACGCCATTACCATCTGTTGCGCCTTCAATAGCACCACCAGCAAAATCAATACCGTCAGAGACAACAGTAGCTATTGCAGGAGCGACTTTATTTTTCACGTCGCTCGCTACATCACGACCTGCATTCCCCGCATTTCCATCATTTACGATAAGATATCCCGCCGCAGTCAAGGCCAAAACAGTCCCAAATTTCATATCGATTTTTGGTAGAGCAAGTTTGAACCTCTTGTTTAGTAAGGCACCCGGTGCTTTCTTGACATCCATAACGAATTAGCTTCCTTTACAACTTATTGTCAATTAATTTATAATATTATATCACAATAATTTAGATTAGTCTAGTACTTTTTGGGTAGCGCAGTTTTCACAAACAACATGTAACTTACGTCGAATGTTTGTGCTATTTATCTGATGCGATGTCTTTTTGCCACACTTTTCGCAAGTGGCGATGTCTTTGGCTTTGTCTGAAAAACCCATTTGCATTCGATCGTCAAAGACAAATAGCTTGCCTTCCCACAGCCCGTCGTCTGCATACTTTTCACCATATTTCACAATGCCACCATCTATCTGATAGACCTCTTTGTAGCCACGATTAAGCATCATGGCGCTCAAAATCTCACAGCGAATTCCGCCGGTACAATACGTGACAATTGGCTTGTCTTTGTACTTTGAAATCTCTCCCTCTTCAAGGTCTTTTTTGAAGTCACGGCTTGTTGTCGTATTGGGAATAATCGTGTTTTTGAAACGACCTATTTGTGCCTCATACATATTGCGTCCGTCATAAAAAATAACTTCATCACCCTTTTCTTCAACAAGTTTGTGTACGGCAGCAGGTTTTAGATGTTTGCCGCCGTTTACTACCCCTTTTTCTGTCACCACAATCTCATCTGCTGCATCAAATGCCACAATTTCTGGCTTGACCTTGACGCGTAATTTTGGAAAATCTTCAACGCCACCATTACTCCACTTGTAAGTAATGCCACGAAAAACACCCGATTCATTCATAGCCCTTTTGTAAGCAGTCAGGTCGTCAATATGCCCACCAAGCGTGCCGTTAATGCCATGTGGGCTAATCAAGATACGCCCTTTCAAGCCAAGACGAGTGCACAGTTCGCGTTGCCAGCGCATCGTCATTTCTGGGTCTTTAATAGGAGTGAATTTGTAGTAAAGAATAATTTTTTGCATGATATCTCTTCTCTTCACAGCACATAATAACAGATGTGGGCGCAATTTTGAAGAGACTAGCGAGCGTACAAGAACAATACAATCATGATTGCAATGCCCATCAGCACCCCGACCACAATCGCAGTGCCATTCGAGATCATGAGCTGTTCATCGGACGGTTGTTTTTCTTGCTGAGAATCGGCCGTGTAAGAATTTTGCTGTCTGCGCACATCAGCACCCGTAAGAGCGTCTTTCTTGCCCTGGTCTGAGCTGTCAGATGCGGATTCGTTTCTTCCTGCGGACTCATCGTTAGCATTAAATGTTGCACTCGGATCATGGCGAATTTCGTTGCGTAGTTCGCGCTGCATTTCTACTGCTTCGAGAGACCGTCGTAGCACCTTTTCGTAACGCGTTCCGCCGTTCATATACTCTAGTACCACGCGTCGTAGATTTACCGCGTCGATGCGATGATGCTCATACAGCTCGCGCACACTCGTTTTCTCTAAGAAAATATGGTCGGCTACTTCCAGCAACTCGTGCATGGTCATCGTACGCGGATCCTTTTTTGCCTCAATAGCTGGTGGACTTACTTGCTTCTCGTTTGACTGAGACATTTTTGTTTCTCCGCGCTCGTAGCTGACTTGCGGAACTTCGACAATCTTTTCTATCGTTGTAGCGGTAGCCTCTCCCGCTTCTTTCTCTACGATTACTTTTTCAGCGACGGTCTGTAATTGCTCTACAACTTCGCTCCGTGTAAGTAACTCGCTAAGTTTCTCTGGCTCAAACGGCTCTTGTACGGGCACTTCTATCGATTCCAAGAACACTTTCTCTTGCTCAACAAGTGTTTGTCGCTCAACTTCAATAGTATCTACTGGCAAAGATTCAATCTTTTGGGTCACAACTTCAACAGATGGTACTTCAACATATTCTGTCTTTGCTTCTACCACTGGGACGACTTTTTGAACAACTTCTGTTTTTGGCGCATTCGCTTCTACAGTGGCAAGCTCGGCGCTTTTAGCAGACGCAAGAGCGCGCACTTTTTCTTCACTAGTCATGAGCTTGTCTTTTAGGTCGCCGATAGCGTCATCACGCTTGCGTAGTTCAGGCTCAAACTTAGCCTCTGTAGCTCTTCTACCACGACGTTTTCCAAGCAGATATCCAACAACACCACCTAGCAACAAGTCTCCGCTTCGGCGCTTGCGATAGTAATAGTCATTCATTTGCTCGACGTCTGGGTCATTTCTGACCATATTAGGACTAATTGCACCACCACTTGGAAGGTTAGGATTATGCGGAGGACCACCCGGCGACGGAGGCATGTAAGGAGTCACTGGGGGCACAGGTGGGAGTGGTGGACGTGGAGGCACGCGAGTTGGACGAACAGGCGTTGCTACCGGGGGGATAACAGCCTCTTCCTCTTCTTCAGCAGGCTCAAAATTAGCAACATTTTTGAGATCGGCCGGTGTTGCGTCAGCCTCAACTGGCTCTATCTGATCTTCAAGTGCATCATCTATTGCTTCTTCAGGGGCCATACCCTCTTCCAAACGCTCACCAACCTGCTCTAAAAAGTCTGCATTCGCCAATACTTCTGTTGCCTCTTCTTCGGTGTGCTTTGTCTCGAGTTCTGCTTCTACCTCGCCTATCCTATCAAGCACTACTTCCTGAAATTCCTCACGTGTTGCTTCTTGTTCGGCTTCCCCTGTCTGCTCAGGAACAGGAGCTGGCGCTTCTACATCTTGCTCGTTACTAGCATCTTCAGCTGTAACCTCAACCACCTCATGTGGATTCTCTTCGGGAACTTGCTCAGTCTTTTCTTCTGGTACAGCATCTGTACGCAAAAAACCACTAAACAAATTGCGCTTTGGCTTATCTTCTTCAGTTTTTTCTACAGAGCTCGCAGACTCATCTTTTTCTGCAGGCAAAAAGAGCGCTCGCTTTGGTGGACGTTTTTCGTCCTTTTTTTCGTCTTTCTCATCATCGTCATCATCTTTTTCGGGTGCATCTTCATTAGCCTCACCGCCAAAACGGTTCGCCATCGTGCGATCTTTGTCGCTCATTGATTGTGACTTGTCTTCTTCACTCATATCGCTACTGCGCTCATTGTAACTTTTAGCGCCTAGAAATTCCACCTTTACATCAGTTATTGTGCCCGTTATACTAGTAATTCAATTGCAAGAACAGCTTCAAAGTTGAGAGACAAATACTAAGAAGTTGGTCCAATACAAAAAAAGACTCTTATGAAAGACGCCGTAAATAAGCACACTATTCGCATATATTGGCAACATTGCCGTAAATACCCTAAATTTTTAGCCGGGCTTATTGTCGGACTGCCGATAACACTACTTTTCCACCAAATTCTGCCACCACTTATTGCGGCTTCGGTCTTGGATAGGCTCGCAAAAGGAAGCTTTAGTAAAGCTACTATCTGGAATGATTTTGGGCATGACCTTGTGTGGTATTCGGCCATGGTTATTGTTGCCGGAAGCCTTATTTGGCGCATTATGATATACCTCATATGGAAACTTGAATCCCACGTTCAACGTGACTTATATCGAACACTATTCAATCACCTCATGGAGCTTGATGCCGACTTTCACGCAAACTCGTTTGGCGGTTCACTTGTCTCTCGTACGAATAAATTTACTAGCGCGTACATTCGTATAGCAGACACGACATTCTTTAATCTCTACGGTCTTTTTATCATCTTCATATCTACTTCCGTGATTATGTGGACGCGCGCTCCCTTATTCGTCATCGCGCTAGTCATGATTTCATCAATTTATATGTTTGTTGCCGCAAAACTCACAAAGCGAGTGCGTGAATTCTCATCAATAGAAGCAACCAAGATAAATATACAGACGGGATATTTAGCAGATATGGTGACTAATATTTTGGCAGTAAAAAGTTTTGCTGCGCACCGTTCAGAGAAAAAGCGCTTTGAACAAGCTACTCAAAACACCATGCACGCTACTAATAACCTCATGTGGTCTTCGCTCAAACGCGAATTTTTCTTTGGCTGGGTTACCTCCACAATTCAGGCTGTTGCGCTTATTATTGCTGTCATAAGTGTCGTAAAATTTGATGCACAGGTAAGCACTGTATTCCTTCTTCTTGCATACACATCTAATATAGCCCAGCGGCTATGGGACTTCCCCCAGGCAGCTCTACGTAACATAAACCGTGCGCTTGGTGATGCGCAAGAAGCAACCGAAATGCTCCTACGCGAACCTGCCGTAAAGGACAAGCACCCAGCCAAAGAATTTAAACCCCAAGATAGTTCAATTAATTTTAGGAATATTGAGTTTTCGCACAACAAAAATAAACTGTTCAAGGATCTCAGCTTATATGTAAAACCAGGTGAAAAAGTTGGGCTCGTGGGACCAAGCGGTGGCGGTAAAACTACTATTACTAAACTTCTTTTCCGCTTCATGGACGTACAAAAAGGCGAAATCTTGATAGGTGATCAAAATATTGCAGATATTGCGCAAGCCGACTTACGTAATTTCATATCCTATGTACCGCAAGAGCCACTCCTATTTCACCGTTCGTTATCTGAAAACATTCGCTACGGAAAGCCCAATGCGACCGATGCTGAGGTAAAAAATGCCGCAAAACTTGCACGTGCAGATGAATTCATAAACAGCCTACCAGCAGGCTATGAAACATTAGTTGGTGAGCGTGGTGTAAAGCTCTCCGGAGGCCAGAAACAACGTATCGCAATTGCTCGGGCAATCCTAAAAGACGCACCTATTCTCCTTCTTGACGAAGCTACGAGTGCACTCGACAGCGAAAGCGAAGTAGCTATTCAAGCTGCATTAAAAACTCTCATGAAAAATAAAACAACTATCGTCATCGCGCACCGGCTTAGCACCATTCAGCATCTAGACAGAATTGTCGTGCTTAAGGAAGGTAGAATTGTTGAAGAAGGCACGCACAAAACTCTCAGCACAAAGAAAAACGGGCTGTACGCCCGTCTCTGGAATCACCAATCTGGTGGGTTTCTACAAGATTAACCAATATTTTTTTCGGCAAAATAAAGTACTGTATTACCGTTTTGCCCTACGGTTTGTGCTAAAAATAAGGCTTCACCTTCAGGTGTTGTATCAGCATCAAAAATGACTCTACCAAAATCTTTTGAATATACTCCATCGAGTTGACCATCTGCAACATGATTCAGAACTCTTGAAGCCAGTCCACCTATAACCTCCCGGTTTACTTCCGCTCCTTCAGGAGTGATGTCTTCAGGTGTTCTCCACCCTGCGCGCATACAATCTGGTCTTGGGTCAATACTTGGACGCGGTCGATATTCATAACGAGCCATAACGGTTACGCGACATCTTTCTGATTCGTAAAATCGAAAGGCGGGATCGGAGTCACATATTCGTTCAACTGGACTTCGCCAGTTAAGTTAAACAAAGTATTCAACTGTCTTTGTCGCTCTTCTGCAAGAACTTTTAAGTGTTTTCTGTCTTCATCACCACTTACTAGAGATGTAATCCTATTTTGACAATGAATAGCAAGATTCGCAGGCTCAGCAAAATCAGGAAAACGTAATGACATAATAAATATATTATATCATAATATATTCTAAAAAGTCAATATTCTTATGCTATAGCTCGCTTACGCTTCTGTGGAATTGTCGCCACCGTTTGCGCTTGGGACGTCAGCAGCTGCAATTTCTTCTTCAGCTTCCTTCTCAATCTCGGCTCGTGGAACAGTCACGCTCACCACGACCGCTTCTGGGTCGGTTTCTAAGAGCTCAATCTCTTTAGGGACAACGAGTTGGTTCATGCGAATGTCATCATCTTCTGTAGCAATTCCCGTGACATCAACTTCGATAGCGTCTGGGATTTGGTTTGGCAACCCCTTCACAGCTACGCTGTCGATGTTGAGTCTTACGAGTAGTCCAGCAACACTCGCCGGTGCTTGACCTGTCATATGAAGTGGCACTTCTGCTTCAACAGCAACATTCATTTTAATTGCGTGGAATGACACATGGGTCAACGTAGCTTTTACCGGGTCATAAGACACATCTTTAATCATGGTTAGGTGCTTTTTGCCATCAATCGTGAGCTCAATTGGGTGGTGCTTTCCAGCCTTGTGCCACGCCTTAAACAGCGGCAAATACGTCAATTGCACGTTGAGAGATTCTTTTCCCTTTTCATAAATGGTAGCCGGCACTTGGCCCGTAGCACGAAGTGCCTTTACCTGTTTCCCTGTGGCTTCACGTTTTTCTGCTTCTAGCGCGATTGTCTCTGAACTCATTGGTTTTCCCTCTTTTCTATGTCTTTAGTATAACAGGCTCATTACGTGCTCATCAAAGTGTTGTGCGCACAAAGCTTTACTTGAGAAGCATTGGTGCCAAGAATTTGCCTGTATAAGATTCTTTTACCTTTGCAACTTCTTCTGGTGTGCCACTAGCAACCACAAGCCCACCGTGCGAACCGCCTTCTGGTCCCATATCGATAATGTGGTCTGCAGACTTAATAACGTCCAAGTTGTGCTCAATAATCACCATGCTATTTCCCGTGTCTACGAGAGCATGTAATACATCCATCAGACGGCGCACATCATCCATGTGTAGTCCTGTTGTTGGCTCATCAAGCACATAGAGTGTACGCCCTGTTGGCCGTTTTGATAGTTCGGTGGCAAGTTTTACGCGCTGTGCTTCGCCACCAGACAATGTTGTTGCCGACTGGCCAAGACGCATGTAGCCAAGCCCTACTTGTACCAATGTTTCGAGTTTCTTAGCAATTGAAGGGATATTCTCAAAAAACTCAAAGCCTTGCTCAACCGTCATTTCAAGAATATCTGCAATAGTCTTCCCCTTGAAGTGAATCTCAAGCGCTTCACGGTTGTATCGTCGCCCTTTGCAGACTTCGCAAGGCACGTATACATCGGGCAAGAAATGCATTTCTATCTTAATCATGCCGTCACCCTGACAGTTTTCGCATCGTCCACCACGAACGTTGAAGCTAAATCTGCCAGCTTTATAACCGCGAATTTTCGCTTCGGGCGTACTTGCAAACAGTTCGCGGATTGGCGTAAACAGCCCTACATACGTTGCCGGGTTACTTCGAGGAGTCCGCCCAATAGGAGATTGGTCAATAATAATTACTTTATCGAGATGCTCTATGCCCTCAATATCATCGTGACGTCCAACTGCTTCATGCGCACGGCTCAAACGAATATGCAGTTCTTTTGCCAAAATATCATTAATAAGTGTGCTCTTGCCCGAACCGCTCACGCCACTTACTACCACCATTTTGCCGAGAGGTACTTCTACATCAATGTTTCTTAGGTTATTTTCACGCGCACCTCGGACAAATAATGATTTTCCACTTCCCTTTCGACGCTTCTTTGGTACGGCAACTTGTACTTCCCCTCGCAGGTATTTGCCGGTAATACTTTCTTTGCTCTTTGAGACTTCTTCTGGGGTACCAGCCGCGACGACATGCCCACCGTGCACGCCAGCACCAGGACCAATATCTACCAGGTAATCTGCCGTACGAATGGTATCTTCATCATGCTCCACCACAATAACGGTGTTTCCAAGCTCCTTAAGGCGTTTTAGTGTCCGTATAAGTCTGTCATTATCTCGCTGATGAAGCCCGATAGACGGTTCATCAAGCACGTAGAGCACGCCCTGGAGTCCAGATCCAATTTGGGTAGCCAAACGAATGCGTTGCGCTTCACCGCCAGAGAGCGTATTGGCACTGCGGGCAAGTGTCAAATAGCCAAGTCCTACTTCGTTCAAAAAACTCAAACGCGCGTTAATCTCTTTAATCACCTGGCGCGCGATATTCATTTCTTTGTCACTAAATTGAATATGTGAGAAGAAATCTACCGCATCTTCAACAGAAAGTTCGCATAAGTCCATAATCGATTGATCTGCAACAGTAACCGCTAAAACTTCTGGCTTAAGTCGTTTACCACGACATGCATGACAAGGCTTCTCCACCATAAAACGCTCAATTTCCCTGCGCATGAAGTCGCTATCGGTTTCCTTATGTCTTCGTTCTAAGTTTGGGATGACCCCTTCATATGTCGTGTCAAAATACCGACCAGAGCCAAGCGAAATTGAATACGTTTCAGTACCTGTTCCGTACATGATCTTTTCAAGCTGTGATTCTGTAAGCTCTGACGTCGGCACATGGATAGAAAACCTATATCGTTCTGCAACTGCCTGCATTTTTTTCATGTTCCAGGCATCTGGCGCCATACGGTTATAGGGACGAATAGCCCCTTCTGCAATAGTAAGTTTTCCATTTGGCAACACCAGCTCAGGGTCAACTTCAAGTCGATTTCCAAGGCCCGTGCAAACAGGACATGCTCCGTGCGGACTATTAAAGCTAAATGTTCTCGGCTCCATGTCTGGCGCATTAAAATCAGGATACGCTGGGTTGTAGTAACGCTGACTAAAGCGATGTTCTTTGTCTTGTTCGTCCGCATCTACTACCGCCAGCTGCCCATCAGCTAGTTGCAAAGCGTTCTCTACCGCTTGGAATATACGACCTGCTTGATCATCATTATTGACGACACGATCTACGATAATTTCGATCGAGTGTTTATATTTTTTATCTAGTTCTGGAAATTCATCCAGTGAATAAACAACCCCGTCAACTCTTGCACGCGCATAGCCTTGCCTTGAGTAGAGCTCTGGGATGTGGGCGTGTTCACCTTTTTTGTCTATAACAACGGGTGCTAGAATCATCAGCCTGTGGTCTTTTGGCAGACTACGTACTCCGTCAGTAATATCCTGAATTGTCATAGTCTGAATTGGTTTTCCGTCAGGACCATGTGGTGTTCCAATACGCGCATAGAGCAAACGAAGATAGTCGTATATCTCGGTCACCGTCGCAACCGTAGAGCGAGGGTTCCTACTTGTAGATTTTTGGTCGATAGAAATAGCTGGGCTCAAACCGTCAATTTGGTCAACATCCGGTTTTTCCATAAGCCCAAGAAACTGACGTGCATAGGCACTCAATGATTCTACATAGCGTCTCTGACCTTCGGCATAAATCGTATCAAACGCAAGCGAAGACTTTCCGGAACCGCTTAAACCCGTAATTACTACCAAAGAATTACGTGGCAGTTCTATGTTGATATTCTTCAGGTTGTGCTCTCTTGCACCCTGAACACGTATTACCTCCGACATGACCTATTATTATACGCTATCCGTTGGCATGCAGGTATAGGAAATTTACTACCATGTTTTGTGCACCTGAAATAGAGCGCGGCCAAGCTCTACACGTTATACTCTATGTATGGCCCGTAAACAAAACAATAATTCGCTCTTCAAGGTTATCCTCACCGATTTAGCAGGCGTGGGGTGTTTGTTGCTTGTTCCTTTTCTTGGCCCTCTTCCTGGACCCGGCGGTATTCCCCTCATCCTAGCTGGCTTTGGGTTCCTTGCTGTCAATCACGACTGGGCAGATAATGCAATTCACTACGTAAAGAAGCATAGTGAAAGTCTTCAAAGCATCATTTTTCCTGACAAACCGGCCATCAAACTTGCGTGGGATATTTTTGCAATCGTGTTGTTTGCCGGGGGGCTTTGGCTCAACATTGCTGTTGAGCAGTGGCTCTTAAAAGGACTAAGCATTGGAACAATGGCCAGTGCATCGACAATCTTTATGCTCAATCGCAACCGACTTTCATGGCTGGACAAGCAGCTCAGGCGAACCGGTAAAAAATAGTTGCATATTTAGCAAACTTGTGGTATAATCCGTCTCAAGTAAGCGAGGTGGCACGAACGTGTGGCAGTTTTTAATCTCTGGCTATGTTCCAGGGACTAATTTTCAAGTGACTTTTGACACCATAGAAACAATCTGTGGGATATTGCTTGTGATGGTACTCTTGCGCTATCTCGTAAAAAGACAAAAAACGATTCAGCGCGAGATTATGCGCACCATGACAGATATCGAGAGATTCCGTCGGCTATCAATCTAATTAAGTTCATTTACGTTTGAAATCGTATCTGGTGCTTCAGGCAAGATACTTTCTATATACAGCTGGAGTTCTGAGAGTAAATATTCGTCATTGGCACTTAATTTGCGCGTTTTAGCTATCTCGACAAGGCGTTGTCCCACGCGTGCAAGCTGGCCTGTCTGCCCATTGCCATAAAACAGCTTATAGCGTCGTGCTTCCCATGCGTCATGTTCTTCGGGCGTAAGCAGAGCAGGAAAGTTGCGTGCTTTGTAGAGCGGAGCCAGCTCACGCAACCGCTTATTTTTTATCTCTGCTAACTTAGAGCCAATTTCTGCTGGGTCACTCATGCGTAGTGCAAGCATTTCGCTCTTGTCTTTATCATTCCAAAACTCATCGTACAACTGGGCGTCAACCGGCTGATCAAGCGCAAGACGAGTTTGTTGTTCATTTTCGATAATATCAAGGGCGTCCTTGAGAGTTTGTATGAACTCAGGATTGTCGTGAAGTGTCTGCAGGTGCGTCTCAAAATCTTTGCTATAGCCAATCCTCTCTCTGCTTTTTTCGTCAAGAACGGCAAGCGGGGCAACCGCCGGACAACGATTATATTGCATGGTTTTCACTGGCAAAGGCTTTTTATCGTCACCGTAACGAGCTTTCCAGTGCTCTGCAAGTTCTTTTGCCGTTTTCTTGAACCATTCTGTCGGGTCGAAACGTAAATCGTACACAATAGCCGCTTCACGGCGTGGATGCCGAAAAAGCGTCTGTACGATTGTTGTCTTATGATACTCGCTCGCATATTTGCCAGAGGTATAGACAAATGGTTCACCTCCTTCGCATAATTTAGCGACTTGCTTTTTGTCACGAGCAAGCAACAAATAACTAAACAACCGAGGCTGAGACGACTTAAAGCGTCTTGCTAATTCAATAAGGGCGAGAACATCACTCAATGCATCATGCGCATTTTTATGCAAAACATCATTCTCCTTAGCAAGTAATTCAAGTTTGACCGTCGGTTTGCCATCTTCGGTAAACGGCCACCGTAAGCCTTCAGGTCGGAGTGCTCGCATCATGCGCATTGCGTCCAGTAAGTCCCATCTGCCTCGGCCGTCTTTCCAGTGCCATTCGTAAGGGTCATGGAAGGTTCGATAACAGACAAGACGCATAAACTCATCGTCAAAACGTATATTGTTATAGCCAACAAACACCGTGTTAGGCTGAGCTATTTTCTCATTAAAAAACTCAGCAAAATCTGCTTCGGTTATCCCATCGCGCAAAGTCTGCTGTGGTGTAATGCCATGCACCAAAATGGCGTCAGGTTCAGGCAAAATATCATCTGGCAGTTTTACAAGCAAGTTATCTGGCTCGCCAATTGGTTCTAGATTTTCGTTGGTCCGTTGCCCGGCAAACTGCATAACACGCCCAGTTCGAGCACTCCCGCTTGAGGTTTCTAGGTCGTAGAAATAAAAAGTCATATGTTCAGTGTAGCAGTTTTACAAAGGACGCAAGACTTCACCAACAATATCTTCAGCCTTAATAGGTCCAAAAAAGCGCGAATCAATAGAGTTATCCCGGTTGTCACCCATGACAAAAACTTCGCCCGGACCTAACGTGACATCAAGTTGTCCGTTAAACTCTGAGACATTTACTGTTTTGTACCACGCCTGATCAGTATCTGTATAAGATACAGTCTTTTCGCCTTTTATTGTATCGACTGTTACTTTTTGAGGTGCTACGTGTACAACGTCTCCCGGTAAGCCAATGACTCGTTTTACGAGCAACATTTTTTCTGTCCCTCCATCAACAGCAGATTCGCTCTTTCGTTCAAAGATTACTATATCTCCCCTACTTGGCAAAAAATCACCTCGCTGCAGGCTAGCAAAAGAACGTGGCAATAGATTAACAGCAAGCTGCTGATGGTCTTGTATAGTGTTGTTCATACTCTTCCCGTCGGTTTTAATTAGGGTAAACCCAAATTTTGTCGTCACAACAAAAACACTCACTACAACTAGCAAGACGAGTGCCGGAAGTTTCATGAGCCCTATAACTGCTCTTAGAGGGTCGATGTCTTCATTAAAGATAACGCCTGGTCGTAGCGCTTCTTTTGCATCTTTGGAGGTAGCGATATGTTCGGCAAGCCAGAGATGCTTTACTCTTCTTCTTGCCCGAATGATTTCAAGAATAAAGAGGAGTATGAAGACCAAAAAGATACAACCCGCCACCCTTAAAACCCGTAAATTTGCATACACCCAGCTGACAAAAAGCGGCCCAATGTCTCCCTGCACCCCGTTTTCTAGCATGTCTTTCGCTACAAGCAGTTGTCCATTCTCTAACTCTACTGTTCGCTGCACTTCATGTGTGCCAGCAGGCACATAGCGTTTATTGAACGGCAACAGAGCCGTGGTTTCGTATACTTTTCGCCCTTCGATAGAATAGCTCACTCTTTTTATGCCTACTTCTGTTATTGGTTTGTATTGATATACCGCTAGAGAGTCAAAGTAGAACGAGGTTTTCTGTGGTATAACTCTCACCTTTTCGTTGTTATAGGTAATATCACACCCGCTCACATCGCTACATCCACTGATAAACGGGTCGCCCGTTGCTGTTACAACGAGACTAGTACTTTTATCTGCATAAATGGCGTCGTCTGGTGAAAATACCTGGAGTGTAATTGGAACATTATCTTCGGTGACTTGTATAGAGGAATCATTAGCATCGATTCGTTCACATTCTTTGCCTAACTTACTTTTATAGACCTCATACTTTCCGCTGTTGTCAGAGGAAAACGTTACTACATAATTGCCTTTACTAAGCTGGAGGTATGACTCGATGTAGTTCTGCGTGGTCCCACACATTGCAGGGACAGTTGCCTCGTCCGTTAGCTCTTGAGCAGAACTTTTTATGGGCGTGATGACGGCAAAAACTAAGCATAATGTAAAAGTGAGTGTTGCCGTTCGCTTGAAATGTCTGTAAAAATATTGTTGCATATTGAATTACTTCATGTTTCTATGTAAGCATAACAGTTACATAAATAGCAAAATGATTTAAGGAAAAAACTAATGCCAAAATCTAAAACAAAAGCAACAAGTGTTAAGAAAGCGGTTAAGTCTAACAAGAAAAAGAAGTTTAGTTTAAAGAACTTAGACTTTAAGAAGAATTGGAAGAAATTAAGTTATTTAGGACTTGCTGGGTTCTTAGCTTTTTCTAGTATTGGGTATGGGGTGTGGAAGAATTATGTACAGGATGAGGCAAGTGCTTATTATTGGGGACTGATATCATCTACATCATATTTCGTAGTTTACGGATGTGCTATTCCCTTAGGAGGTTCTGTTTACCGAGTAGCGGGATACTACCGCTCACCGAATTCAATGCCCTTAACTTCTGTCATATATAGTAGTTCGGGACAGGTAATTGGAGGAATTTCGTTTCCAACCACTCCCAAGAACACTAATAGCGTCATCAAATACACAACCGTGTACCAAAAACCATACGTTGGCTCTAAAACTTACCCAAACTGCAATACTAACGGCTCACTATATTAATTCTTAAGCCGTGCCTTAGTCGACTTTTTTTGCCGCTTGATATACTTCAATATCAAACTTACGCTTTAAGCCTTCATAGTTCATATAGCGGATGACTCCAAATATGGGTCGCTCAAACCACGGGCGGTCGTGAACTCCGGCTACTGACCATAAGATTCCTGCATAGCCATTTGGGTCTCCACCATCTATTGAATAATGGTCGTTGAGCCGTATCAATACTTCAATGGCCCATTCCGCCCCAGCTAAATTTTCAAGTTGTAAGTTTCTTCGATTGCTAGTTGCAGGGCTGATTAGCTGAGTGCTATTGGCTGTTTCTTTGACTGAAAATGAACGTGTGGCTGTACGCTTCGTACTGTCCATGTCATTTTTGGGCAAAAAACTGTCAAGAGTACCAGATACATCAGCCCGACTAGGGGACCACTCAAGCACTTTCTTTGCCCAGTACATACGCATGTAGCCATGCATTTTCCCCGTCGTAGTCAATTGTCTTTGTGAAGCGTTCCATGCGGGGTCATGAGTCTGCGCGTTTTGTAATTCCTCATATGTGTATACATGTTCGCGTGGATCATCACGGTGCGCGTCGAGTGAAACACGCGCCCACTTCGGTGCGCTCTCTATATTGTCATAATTTTCATTGTAGTAGCAGAAGTTATCTGCCAACTCTTTGCGTACTATCATTTCTTCTATGAGCGAGTCGATGCCACGCTGCTTGGTTGTCTCTGCATCTTCTGGTTTTGGCATTTTCGGGCTTGCGAGAAAATGTAGGTCACTGCCCGCTCTATGAGCCTCTTCGCGAAGTCTTAGAGCAACGCGCAAAGAAGAAAGTTGCCCAAAATGCAAATATGGAGATAGATCGCTCTGTGAGCCTGCTGTGGGGTCGTTGCGGTCAACTGCGTATCTCTCTAGTTTTGACGCAATAAACGATTCTAAGTGCTCTAGCGCAGCCTGAGAGCCACTGCTCCAGACAATCTGCGTATTGTTGCGCACTATCTTCTCGATAATCTCTTTAATAAGGGGCTGTAGCACCTCGAGCGTCTGAATAACTCCAGGCCACTTGTAGGGGTGTTTTTGTAAGAGCTCTGGTTCAACCAGATAAGTACTCAAAAGTTTGTGAAGTTTTGGGCGCATAGTATATGCACCGACTTCTTGCTTTGGGCTTGCGACCCATGCAGGCACGACATTATGCGTATCAACCACAAATACCTTGCAGCTTGCCTCGTCTGCGACTGCCTGCTGAAGCTTACACGGCCCGCGCAAGGGGTTGAAGTCAAAATAAACTGCATCTGGTGCTGTATGATGCAACACGGCACTTAATTTTTCTTTTGGGTTACCAATCACCATCATGAGTGGGATGTTTAGTATAGCAAGTTCTGCTTCGACCTCTTTCAGCCCCGCAAGCATAAACTCATAATGCTCCCTTGCTCTATAGCCTGCTTTCTCATAGAGACAAAATACTACCGCTAGAGGGAGTTTTTTTGCCAAAGCATGCTTCTGGGCAGCAAGCAGTGCATGGTTATCTTTAACCCGCTGGTCCCTGCTCATCACGTACAGCACGCATTTACCCTCATGCTCACTTGAAGCAAGCTGTTTGATACGCGTTTTCAGCAGATACGAATCATCAGAACCCACTGCTTAATACTCCAAATGGTCAGTTCTATTCTCGCCAAAATAAATTGGGAGCCCCGGAGTTGCGTCTAGGCGCTCTATCTTCCGCATAATACCCATTTTGCGCATGATATCTCGCAAGCGTCGTAGCGCATCTTCGCTTTCAAAGTCTGTTTTAGCAACAAATCTTTCAATTTTTTCGCCATAAATAAGAATTGCATCGTCGGTGAGCTCAACCCTCCAAGGTTCAACTTCTTTTTCAATACTAATAACTGGCAGTTTTTCTGCCTCTTCTGCTTGTTGCAATAATTCGGTCGCGCGCAGTTTTTGCACTAGTCCATTTACGGCGTAGAGAAGTTGTTGCACCCCGGAACCACTATTAGCAGAGA
The DNA here is from genome assembly GCA_964536485.1 of uncultured Candidatus Saccharibacteria bacterium. GTDB lineage: Bacteria > Patescibacteriota > Saccharimonadia > Saccharimonadales > SZUA-47 > JAGQMY01. The sequence continues at coordinate 39,170 of CAZHXX010000005.1, read as the reverse complement.
TAGCAAACACCTCATCCAACCCAGACTCTTTCTTAAGCTGAGCTTTTAGATCCTCTACGATTTCTTCATCTAGGCCGTCAATCTTGTTAATAGCAACAAGCTGAGGCTTTCCGCTCATATCAATTTTGTATGCTTTAAGCTCTTCTTGAATAGTTTTATAAGCAGCAACGATATCGTCGTTATAGGCGTCAATAAGATGAATAAGTACTTTTGTACGTTCCACATGACGCAAAAATTCGTCACCTAGCCCTTTACCCTCAGAAGCGCCTTCAATAAGCCCCGGGATGTCTGCAAAGAGTAATTCTTTCCCCTTCTCAATCTTCACCACGCCAAGGTTAGGGCGAAGCGTCGTAAAGGCATAATTAGCAATTTCTGGACGTGCGTTACTTATACGCGCAAGCAAAGTGCTTTTTCCGGCATTTGGCATACCAATCAAGCCCACATCAGCAATCATCTTTAGCTCAAGTTTGAGCTCTTTGGTCTCGCCTTTTTCGCCCTTTTCTGCAACTCGCGGGGCTTGACGCGTACTACTCGTAAAGTGCGCATTCCCAAAACCACCATTACCACCTTTAGCAATAATAACGCTTTCACCAGGCTCAGTAAGGTCGGCGAGTACGCTGTCGCCTTCACTAATCTGAGTTCCCACGGGGACGTTTACTATCAAATCTTTGCCGTTTCGGCCATGCATCTTCGCGCCACGGCCTGCCTGGCCGTCCTCTGCTTTAAGTTCTTTTTGGTAGCGAAAATTTGCAAGCGTATTTTCATTATTGCTTGCCGTAAACACAAGGTTACCCCCGTGCCCGCCATCACCGCCATCCGGTCCACCCATCGGAAGTCCGCGGGCATGCAAAAACGAGACAACACCATTTCCACCGTCTCCGGCCTTTACCAAAACTGTCGCTACATCAATAAACATTGCTTAATAGTATACCGTATTACTCTTTAAGAACCTACTTAACCCGCATGATGCTAGTAGATGTAGGTGAATCTGTTTGCTCTATCAACAGGAATAAGCTTCCAGTCAACTCTGCCCCATCCACCCGCCGGACTACTGTCGGTTTTAGAAGCTTGTCCACGAGAGTTCATCTCAGTTATCCAGATACTACCATCTTCATTTACTTCTTCTACATACGCAACGTGCCCTGGGTTGCTTCTGTCAGTCACGGCTGCGGCTCCGACTGCTGGCGTGTTGCCATTTGGCATACCATAGCGTGCCGCGTTAAAGGCCCACGGACCAGCATTTCCTAGATTGGTAGGTAGTGGTTTACCAGCTTCGGCACGACGCTTCGCGACATACCAGGTGCACCAGCCATAATCATAGCCGTTAAAGCCATAGACTGCCGACGAGCCATAAGAAACACTAACGTAAGCGCGGGGAGGATCTGGCTTTTTCCCATCTGGAATAAGAATCTTCTCACCAATAACAAGGCCACCGATTTCGGCATCGTTATAGGCAATAATACGGTCTTTGTCAGAACGATATTTCGACGCCAAAGTCTCAGGGGTATCGCCAGACTGTACCGTATACACAAGCCCGTTTACTGGGGGGATGACGATTTGCTTGTTTGCTTCAATCTTAGCCCCTGTAATACCGTTAGACCAGCGGATACTGTCAGCCGCGACGCCAAATTTCTCGGCAAGAGAATCGATAGTGTCACCATCTGTGGTTGTGTAGGTTTTTATGTCTTTTTTTGACTTAAGTTCTGTTTCGACAATTTGTGGCTTAGACACAATTTGCGTACTGCTCGGGACAACATCCAGCTGAGCTTTTACTGAGTCGGCATTGTTAATAACTGAGGTTGTCTGGTCCATATGAACAAGTTGCGCAACATTGACTGCAATATCAGCACCAGAAATCTCATCAAGCGGGCTCACGACCGCTTTTTCTTCAGTGAGGCTAAGAATAGGGGTGCTAGACGCTGGGGCTTCGTTCCGGGTAGAGATAATAAACCCAACAATTCCTGCAACTAAAAAAAGGTTACAAACAAGTAACCCATAACGAACAATGCGACGTTTACTACGAAAAATACTTCGTTTAACTTTACGATTTAAATCTTCGGTAACGTTGTTAGCCGTCTTCACTAGTGCAGACTCTGCAAGATGAGACGTGAGTTGCGTACGAATACTTTACTCCTTGTGGGTGCGTTTGGAAAATGGCTGAAAAACGCATAGTTCGCAGGTGTTTTTAGTTGTTATTTACGGGTGTTCGACCGTCCCGTTTTATCACATATTATTACGTACACTGCGACGTGCTATTTGCTTAAATTTTTAGTCAAAAATAAACAAATACTGCTAAAGATTATAGAGGTCACGCGTCAAATTGTCAACATTTGCTCATAGGCTTGGCTACGGCGCAGCACATAGTTCTATACAGTGCTGAGCAGTAAGTGCTTCGTGCTCCTGCAAGGTTCTTGAAAAATAGGTGATCCCATCATCCCCAGCAACAAAATACAGATAGTCGGTTGAGCTTGGCTCTAGCACCGCCTGCAAGGAATCTTGCGTGAAGTTACTTATAGGCCCAGGAGGAAGCCCCAAATAGAGACGAGTATTGTAAGGTGTATCGGCGGTAACAGCGCGAGGCAGTCCTTCGGCCTCAGCTCCATAATATGCCGTCACGTCAGAACCAAGAAGCATACCGTTGCTCAAACGAGACTGGAATACTTGCGACACGATAGGCTTATCCGAGGCACTATGTACCTCTTTTTCAATAATTGAGGCAAGAATAACGCCATCATGTAAGGTTAAGCCTTTTTTGGATAACTTTGCCTCTACGTCATCATTTAACACCGATGCCATTTGGTCAAGAGAAGCGGTAATAATTGTTTTTAGAGGTGTTGTATCGGTTTTTTGAAAGCTTTCAGGGTAGAGATAGCCTTCAAGCGAAGCACTTGGCGGCTTAGCGCGTAAGGCTGGGTGATCAGCATACTGGTCAGGCTCAAGCGCCGTATCAACCTCTTCTTCACTATACCCAGCATCAACAAAGACAGCGCGCAACTCATTAATAGTTTTTCCTGGCAAAATAGTAAGCAAATCAACGTTAATTTCACCAGCAGTAAGCTTGTCGACAATACGGCGTACATCCATGCTTCTACTCAAAGTGTAGCTTCCCGCTTGAACTTTGCCTGTCATTCGACTAATGCGGACGAAGAGTTCGTACACTTCGGCCGACTTAATTACCCCTTTTGACTTTAGCAAAGCACCTATTTGCGCATCACTCATCCCTTGCACAATCGTCACCACAACAGGCTCATCATTATTCTTATTTAATGGTTCCAGCCCCGACTGATAGTACACAAAGCCCGCCCCTAAAAGTGAGAAGACTACGAAGAAAATTAATGCTAAGAAAAAACCAAGCCTTCGACGCTTGCGGACACGACCATCTTTAAAGTGTAACGCCATCTATATTTCCCCTTATTATTTCTGCCAAAAAGTCTTCTCCAATAATACCCGCTGCAACACTATCCACCGATTCGCCATCTCTTGCGCGTAGTTCGGCTTCCTTAGTAGTGCCCGCTTCGTCAATCATAAAAAAGTTCATATCTGGGTAAGCTTGAGTAAGGTCCTTAAAAACACCACGCACATACGTTGTCTGCTCGGTATCTTGCCCATCAAGACCTCGTGGCAATCCAAGCACCACAGCGGCAGGAGCAAACTGGCTAAACACCTTCTTAAGTTCAGACACCAGCTGTTGATGACTGTCGGTGATTGGCTCCAATGCCTCAGCAATACGTGCCGTAGTGTTAATACGAGCAACGCCCGTGCGCGACAATCCTATATCGAGCGCAATGACATCACCCGCTATCCTATTGTGCATCAACTTCATTCACAACGACTGTTATTTTGCTTACAGACTTAGGCGTGGTTGTTATCCAGAATGGACTATACTCAACACCTACCGAACGCACTCCGTCACGAGATTCAAGCATTTTTTCAATCTCGCCACGCTTTTTGCCTACCACATCTTTTTTAATTGCTTCCATGTCAAATGAAGCACCAAGAATAGCGATAGCTTGTATAGATACCGATTGTTTTGTGTCAGATTCTTTTTGTTTTAGCGTATATATCGCCTTATCAAGCCCATTGCTCCGAATGTTCTTTTGTGAATTGTCGCCAAAAGACGCCTTTATCTTTGCGTTGAGTAGCGAGGCAAGTTGTTCTGCTTGCACCCCAAGCATTTTGTAGGTAACAGTTTGGGTCACCACCACTTCGCTTGCTTCCGTGTCAGCCGCCACAGAAACCTTTACTGCTGGCTCTGTATTCGTAAGCGTCTCCTGAAAGGCCTGAAGTTGTTGTTCCTGAAGCTTTGTTTTAAGTTCTTTAGAAGCATCGGCTGTTGCAGTACTTTTTAGCTGATCCTTCGCCTTTTGGATATCATCTGCACTAACTATTTTTACAACTTTTGTCGACCCTCCAGACATATCCGAGCCATAGGCGCTCACTCCATTTACTGAAGACTGATAGCTACGTGCTGCGAGGTTATACCCTTCGCCAGGATTGGTCGCAACCACTGCAACGTCTTCAACTGCACCAGGAGTAGTAAGATTAGGAAAGTCGGCGCTTCGACATGTTCCAACGATTACCGCAGGACCAAGATCAACATCGGCTGTCGTGACAAATGTATAGCTACCTGCACTAAAAGCAGTACCAGCAGGGATAGTCTTTGCCCCACCAGAAGCGCAGTTCGTAAGAGTTACTACACCTGTTGCCTTCTCTCCTACGTTCTTTTCACCTGTAGCGGGAGCAGTCGCTTTATCTTCTTTGGTTATTTCTGCGACTTTTGCGGGTAAGACTCCGGATTTTTCATCGACACTCGTCGCGCTTGTATCCAGCACAACATCCATATTGACCTGGCTGTTCGATGTATCGGCGTTAACCGTTATAGTCGCTTTTGGCATTATGATGAAGCCGAAGAACCAGCCCACAATCAACAACACAACAGCGGTAATCCCTAGCCCTAACCGAAGACGAAAACTGCTAAAATCAGGAATCTTGAACTTCTTTTTCTTCTCGCTTCCTTTGTCTATAAGCGTCTCGACGGCTTCTTCTTTTGGCTCTTGCGCGGTATTGTCAATTTCAATCGTGTCATTGTCTGCCTCATCATCAGGAAAAGAAGCAAGAGATTCTCTCTCGGCAAAACTCACTTTTTGAGCAGACGCCTTTAATGGTTCCTCCGCATCAAGCGAGACGGTCGTGACTGCCGATGCAGGGGCACTTCGTTTTGGGATAGCCGGCTTAGAGGTCAAAGATTGCGCTACGTACATCCCAGCCACGCCTGCTATTGCTTCAATGCCTGGCTCTGAGCTTATGAGTACGACCTTTCGCTTGGTTTCATCTGCTGCTTTTTTTAGAAGCTTCATATTAACAACACTCTGGAACACTGTTGCCCGCTTAGGTAGTACGACAGCAATAATCTTGTTTTTGGCCGTTATAATCTTCTCAATAACTGTCGTTATTTCGTCGTCTGCCTCTATATAAATCGTTTCTTTACTGACGGCCATACTTATATCCTCAACAGTCTATTTATCTTAGACTGCACGTTCTCAGAACCAGAATCACCGTTTTGTGCTAAAGTGTCTAACCCAACACGGAGCAAGCCCATAGCTGTCACAAAGGTGTGGTCGTGAAGAGAATCGGTAGTGTCGGTAATCCCAACCACTGCTTCTGGTTTTATGAAGTGGATACTAGGCTTACGCGCAAACGGCAAGCGTCGATACCAGTCGCTAGACTCAAGTTCGTTTACAAGGAGTTCGAGGCTTGCACCTCCTCCGCAAAGCAAAATGTGATGCGGAAGATGTTCGAGGGTATTGTATTCACCAAGCGCAAGCTCAACGCCAGAGCGCCAGACTTTGACTGTTTTAGTAAGGGCTTTCTCAATTCGCTCGGTGAGCTGTCGCGGTGCTGTGCCGTCGCTAATTCCGAGCTTTAGTTTCTCTGCTTCCAAAAAGCCAACTTCAATATCGCGCACGATGCTCTTTGTAAAAGCTCGTCCACCAATACCAAACATCTGCGTACCTTGCACACCACCTTCGTTTAACACAGCAATGTCAGTGGTTCCTCCGCCAACGTCCATAAGCACAGCGCTCATTGTTGAGTCATCTGCATCTCCAATCACCGAACGTGCCACAGCAAAAGGCTCAGCAGCCACTGCAAGTAAGTCCATGTCGAGCTGAGTAGCCACCTGCTCGAGTGCACCTATATGAATCATAGGTGCAAAGGCGGTATATAGTTGAACCAAGACTTCTTTCCCCTGGAACCCAACAGGATTAGTAACCTCATAGCCATCAATTTCCATTCTCACAAGCGCGCTATTAACGAGCTGAACCTCTATTTCCTTACCGCCAAGTTCGTCCGCAATCTGTTGCTTGGCACGCTCTAACGCGCGGTTTTGCACCAACGCAACAATCCGCTCAACCTCATCGATGTCGAGTGCCTTTTTTGCGTCTTTGCGCTGGAGTCTAACAGAAACAGTAATTCCTTTTACAAGTTCCCCGGCAATACCAATAACAACAGCGCGCGCACTAACCCCAGCTTGTTTTTCTGCCTCAGCCAGTGCTTTATTACAGTTTGCCGTGACCGAGGCAATATCTGCAATTGCTCCTGCTTGCATGTCTTGCAAGCCTTGATGAGCTCTGCCTACCCCAATAATTTCGACTTCTTCTTCAGCAATTCGGCCAATGAGAGCTTTGACATTCTCTGTTCCTATATCGAGAGCAACAAGATACCGCTCAGCGTTTTTTCCGGTGTGTGGTTTGACTGTCTTAAGCGCCTTGTCTTTAAGGCCTTGGAACTTTGTTAGCATATACGTTTTATTGTAGCATGCTAGTCGTTATCTTTAGAGCCGAAAGCCCTTATTTTACTTATGCTAATATTATGATATAATTTATATATTATGGCGAGCATGACCGACAGGATACCTGACCATTTTTCAGGAGCATATCATCTCCCTATTAATCAAGAAACTCTGCTTATACCGACAGGTTACGAGCCTGAGGCGCTCAAAGACCTTGGCTCTCAGCTAAGTTGGGTGGGGACACAACTAACATTTGACAGAACCCAGGATGCTGACGGCTCAAAACTAACAATAGCTCTTTCGCTAGACAAATCTGCCAACGGATTTTACTACTACGACAAAGCGTACCCTACAGAAAGAGCATTCACTGGTATAGAAATTGTCTGTCGATCTATCGTTGAGGTCACCTTAACAGATATACAGCAACACACTTTCTCACTTCCTGACAGGGAATTCTACGCCATAGATGGTCAAGGCGTTCATAAGGGGGTCGTATCCTGGCTCGACCTCATTGCCGAAGGCGCACAAATTGTTAGTGCAAAGGCGTTCGCTCCTGAACAACCAAAACAAGCTTAAACGAGCGCTGCCTTAATCCGGCGGATGCCAGCAGAGCTTGCTTCTTCTTTAAGTATTTTGAAGCGTTTACCATCTTCAAATAGTTGCAGAGTGTGGTCCACGTGAGGGCCCCCACAAATTTCAAAACTAAACGGCTTCTCGGCGCCATCGGCTATCATTTTGTAGACTTTTACGGTCTCACCATAGCGGTCGCCAAACTGCCCTAGTGCACCCATTTCTTCGCGGGCCACTTTGGTTGGATATTCGGCAAAGCTTACTTTCAAATCTTTGGCAATTTCGCGGTTTACAATTTCTTCAACTTGGGCTATTTGTTCTGGCGTCACTTTTTCTGGATGGCTAAAGTCAAAGCGTAGGCGCTCTTCAGTGATATTTGAGCCATTTTGCACGACATGATCGCCAAGCACTTCACGAAGCGCTTGATACATAAGATGCGTGGCAGTATGGTATTTTTTGTGTTGCAAGGTATGACCACCAAGTCCACCTTTAAATGTTCCCTTCGCAGCCGTCTGCGAACGTTCGCGCTGCTCTTTCATCTTTGCGTCAAATTCTTCTTTCCAGTTTTCGGAAATCTCTATGCCCTGCACGGTTGCTTCTTCAACGCTCAGCTCTATCGGGAATCCATACGTGTCGTACATCGTAAACACTTCTTCGCCAGTGAGTTTTTTGCCAGCAATCTTTGGTAAGGTTTGCTTTCCTTTACGCAAGGTCTGCCTGAACACCTTCTCTTCTTTTGCAAGTACTTCGACAATTTTGTCTTTGCCTTCCGCAACTTCAGGAAAATCCGTTGTATAAAGCCCAGCAATAACCGGTACGACTTCCTGCATGAAATTTTGCTCAATACCAAGGTCAAATGCCTTTAAGATTGCTCGGCGCATCAGTCTACGCATGACATAACCCTGCTCTTTGTTGCTTGGCACCACACCATCAACAGCCAAGAATGTCGCAGCCCGCAAATGGTCCGCAATCACACGCATACTGTCAGTATGGCTTTCATAGGTTTTACCAGAAAGACTTTGTAGCTTTTCAATAATTGGCCATAGCAAACTAATCTTAAACATATCATCAGAATCAATTGCAGCGGCGGCTATGCGCTCGAGCCCCGCCCCAAAGTCAACGTTCTGCGCAGGCAACTTTTCAAACCCAGCTTCCGTACGCAAATATTCCATAAAGACCGAGTTACCGATTTCCATGTATCGTCCGCAGTCACAGTTAGGGTGACAATGCTCACCCCATTTTGTGTCATGCTGGATATGGTCAAACAGATAAAACACTTCACTGTCTGGTCCGCACGGTTCGCCCACTTTTACTTTTGCAGGTGCGCCATCACGACTCCACCAGTTTTTCTCGCCGTAATAAAATATTCTTCCACCTTGGTCGCCAACTTTGTAGCCATTTTCTTCAGACCCAATCTCAACTTCTTTTGCATCAATGCTGACGCTCGCAAAAAGCTTCTTCCATATCTCACCACTTTCGGTGTCTTTTGGCACATTGTATTCTGGGAACCCGCTACAGCAGGTGACGTACAGTTTGCTTGGGTTAAGTCCAACTTCTTTTGTCAAAAACTCAAAAAACCACGGGAGTTGCTCTGCCTTGAAATAGTCGCCTAGACTCCAGTTACCGAGCATTTCAAAAAAGGTTGTATGACGATTATCGCCAACTTCGTCAATATCTTGCGCACGCAAGCATGTCTGAGAGTCAACAAGCCGCGTCCCTTCTGGGTGCTTTTCTCCGAGTAAGTAAGGAATGAGTGGTTGCATACCAGAACCAGTAAAGAGCACTGATGGTTCGTTGTATGGCACCATCAAGGCGCGTGGTATAACAGCGTGACCTTGTTGTTTAAAATATGCTAAGTATTTGTTGCGTATGTCTTGGGCGTTCATGTGGCGTTGCCTTATGAGACAACCTTTCAGGTTTTCTCATCGAGCCGTAGAGCCGAATAAATCGTCTCTACGGTCTGCTCTTTCCAGAGCTATGGCGCTCCTTTCTTTATATATGATTATGCTACATCTGTGTGAAAAAGAAAAATTATCCCCAATGGGCGCATGCGCGCGCTAGAATTCGGCTTACTAGAGTGTTTCTCATTATTGAACAGTATAGCAAACTACCCGTCTTGTCAGAAATTAGCAGTCTGAACCTTCAAATCTTTGTGGCAATGTTCCGTACGCTAACCAAAATAGTCTTTCGCTTGGGTCCAAATAGCCACCTTCAAATTTGGGTAACGGAATTCTGCTTGGGCCTGGAAGCCCATACAGTTGCGTCACTCTGCGAACAGCGCTCATAACAACTTCATCTTCGAAACCGGCACTGTTACTTGGCTGTGGAGGATTCCAGCTTTCTATCATACTATTAGATTAGCAGATAATCCCACCACCTAGACAAGCTTCTTCGTCATAAACGACTGCCGACTGGCCTGGTGTAAGTGCTCGGATCTGCTCGTCCAACTGCAACGTGGCTTTAGTCCCGTCTAAACTCGTAACCACGCAAGGGATAAGCTTTGCGCGGTGCCTGGTGCGCACATAATATTTTTTTCCAACTGTCGGTCTATTGTTTATCCAGTGGCAAGCCTCAAGAGAGATCTCACTAGACCACAGTCTCTCATCATTTAAGTCACTCGTCACATATACTTCATTCTTTTGCATGTTTTTGCCCGTCACGTAGTATGGCAATCCACCACCAACGTCCAACCCATGACGCTGCCCTATAGTATAGAAAATGGCTCCATCATGCGTGCCAATTTTCACCCCATTTTGGTCTATGATGTCACCTAGCTCTGTCTCAACATATTGGCTCAAGAACTCTTTAATCCCCACCTTTCCAACAAAACAGATGCCCATACTCTCTTTTTTGTTTGCCGTCACGAGGCCACGTTTTTTAGCCTCTTCTCTTACTTGTGGTTTTTTCATGTCTCCTAGCGGGAAAAGGGTGTGCAATAATGCCTCCTCACTCACGCGATACAAAAAATAGGTTTGATCTTTGTTGTCGTCAACCGCCTGCAACAATCGCCCATTCTCTGTCTTTGCGTAATGACCAGTTGCAATAAAGTCGGCACCTCTTGCTCGAGCAGTTTCATAAAATAGCTTAAATTTTATCTCCTGGTTACACATAATGTCAGGGTTTGGCGTAATCCCTTCTTTAAAACCATCCAACATGTACTGCACAACACGATCAAAATATTCAGTCTCAAAGTCAAATAGCTCAAATGGAATACCGAGTTTAACAGCAACTCGTTTCGCATCCTGGTAATCTTCTTTCCAAGGGCACGGAAAACCAGGCAAATCCTTGCTCCAGTTCTTCATATAGACCCCTGTCACGTCGTACCCCTGCTCTTTCAAAAGCGCAGCGGTTACAGAACTGTCAACGCCACCAGACAAGCCAACAAAGACTTTGATTTTTTGCTTATTATTCATAATTATTCTATAATTATAGCATGCCTGGCACGCATTTTACAGTTTGGGGAGGCGTAACAGATCCTGCCTGTCATGACCCGGAAAGCTACCGCTATCTTGTACATATCGATAGCGGGTTTATAGACTATGAGCAAAAAAGAAAAAGATACTTCATAGATGATCTTACTGAAATCGACATTCCCTTAGGAACGGGCCACCGAACAAGCCGCAATCGACAACCGGTGATCTCAGCGAGTTTAATAAGTCACGAAGTAAACCCACTTTTTGTTAGCGGTTCACACGGCCTAATACTTGAAGCTCCGGATGACGCCATTATTGCTACCAGCGCTACCGATATTTGGATAGACGACGAAAGTCTAGACCGCTTATCAAGACTGTCTCCACATGAAGCCAACCAACTACTTGAACAAACCTCTCCCATTACAAACAACGAGGTAGTGCTTGATCCACGCTTACTTGTAGTTACAGGAATCATTTTCCTGGCCAGCCCTCGATATTCTTATCATCTGAGATCGCATTCACCTTCACAAATTCACGATGTAGCAGAAAAAAATTCATTACCTTTTATCTCGATCTAACTCCAAAAGTGCAGTATTTAGAGGTTTTCTTCGTAGTCTCGTCATAGCCTGTGGCTCAAAAAAAGGTTGTGTTTATTTAAGTACTTGGATGTAGTTTGTTCGTTCTTCTGGAGGAACCGCAAGGAGGCGTATTTCAATACGACGACTGAGGATAATTCAAGAAAACGGACAAAATACGCCAAGTACGGTTTAAATATCTGAGAACGGGTGCTCACCACGCTCTATACGCTTCTTCATAACACGCAGCATATAACGTTTACCAAGCCAAAAGGTAGAAACAATAAAAGGTACTGTAATAGTCGCTGGCCACCAAACAATAGTGGTTCTTCCTGAGGCGATAAAGGCAACACCATCATCTTTTGTCCCGATTGGCGTACCATCCGCATTTGTCTGGGTAAGCGGGCCGTTGGCAATACCAACTACTTGCAAAAAGGCGGTACCACCGTTAGAATCACTCACTTTTATGACAATGTTATACACACCGGCAGCATCATAAATATGCGAGAGATCTAGTGTACCTGGAAATGGCTGACTCAAAAGATCTGCTGTTTTGCCGTCTCCCCAATCAACGCTAATTGCATATGGTCCTGACCCACCACTAATGATGAGTGGCCAGGTGAGCGTTTGACCCGGGTTCGCCCCACGCTTTGCAAAGTTGCTGGTAGCACTTACACGAGTACCGGCACCTCTACGTGGGTCTACAAATTGTACTGTCACCGTTGCAGAATCTGGTCCAGGCTGGTCAAGCTCGTCATAGACTCGAGCAATCAGATCATTTGTCCCTGTAAATAGGTCAATACTTAGCTCAAACGTGCCACTATCGCACTGTACTGAGCCGGCAAAGACATTGTTCTTAAAAAGCTTCACTAACAGGCCCTTTGGACAAAGCCCACGCACAGGAACAGGCATTTCGGTAAAGGATTGTCCGCCTGTTGGAAAGGTAATGCTTGCACCCTGCGTTGGAGGCGGTGCGCTTATCGTACCAGTCAAACCAACAGACCCAGATTGTTCTGGGTCCGTGCTCTGTGCGTATGCCGGCTGGGCACCAAGCACAAGAAAGAAAGCAGCAATACTAAACGAAACGACAAGAAGTAGGCGTTTCATGTCTTGCCACGTGAGTGGTAGATACTTTTTCATTTTTAATCTTTATATTACGTAATGTTACACCTGTAATTGTAAGCTATAGGAAGCGTAAGCGCAACAAGATTTTGGCCTCAATAGAAAAAGCTCCCGCGAGAATAGCGGGAGCTTTTTACTTTGTATGTGTGTGCTAATTATCGGCGTCTCATTGAGCGAGTCTTGTATTTGCGTGTTAGGTATAAGGCGACTCCTACGAGAGCAAGCAACAATACAAGGAGTGTAATCACGAGCCACGTTGGAACATACCAGAATGTAGACGAAATACTGTATACTTCTCCGCCATTTCCATATGATATGTCCGCAGCCAGCTTATATCGTCCAGGCTTGCTAATCCCGTTCACACTGTCTTTGAAAAGACGAGTTGAGCTAGGCATCACAACGCCACGTGGGTTAGTATTGTTCATTTCGTATGAAAATACTTGTTTGTTAAACATGTCAGTAACAGTTACTTTACCGAAAGGTCGTGCAAAGCCGTTACCAAGGTTCTCGACATTTATTCCCACTTGTTCAGGACGCTTTGTAAAGAACTTCCCTTTTTTGTCACCAATATAGGCAGCTAGGCTTTTGATTTCAATCTTCTGGGTGATGTTACCAGGCACTTCTACAAGAACAATCGTTCCCACACTTGCGGTAAGCGCAACCTGTCCACCGCCAGATTCTTCACCATTTTCATTCACTGGAACAGCCTGGTAGCGGATAACGCCGTAATATGCGCCAGGTGAAGCTTCTGCTGGTACTTCAACTTTTAGTTTAAGCTCTTTCGTCTCGTCAACACCTAGAGATACGTCCTCAAGACCTACAAGAAAATCCTTGATTGATGATGCAGACTTTACCCCACTGTCGGTAATCAGTCTAGGTTCGCCAGAAACACCATCTGGTTCAAAGTCGTTCATGAACGCTTTAGCGGTGATAAGTCCTCCAGTGACATTTTTTAGCGAAATAGTTAGATCTGCTGTTGTTCCTGCATTGACAACAAGATCGGTTCTTGTTGGCGAAATACTTAGCCCGCTCCCCACCACATTTTCTTGTGCAGACGCTGACAACGCCGGCATACTCACAATGGTAAATAGCACAGAAAGCACTATAACTTTAAGTTTTTGTATCATTACTTCTCCTTCATTTGCTTTTAACACTAGCTTAATAAAGTGTAGCAGTAATAGCAAGTATAAAATTAAAAACTTGCAAGGGCTGTATAGAGAAGCGTCGTTGCGTAAATACCAGGTTTTTGGTCTTCGCTCACATTAACAATGTAGCTAACGGTCATGCGCGTAAAGTCTGTTGAAATAGTGGAGCGCGCGATGACGTCTCCATCCACGAAGCGGTACTGGTTCTGTACGTCATAATTAGTTGTTGCAAACATTGTTCCGGGGCCAGTTCGACTCGAGCCAACCGATGGAGCATTGTTTGAGCGCAAGTTCACCCCAAATTGAGAGGTCCCAGTGGCGCTCGAAGAGTTTACTGCTAGCGCCGGTATAGTGTTATTTCCGGAGGTCATTGTCTGGCCGTTGAGAAAAACCTGCATACCCGTTGGATCATTCGTGGCACCGGCAAACTGTGTAGTGGTAAAAGATGTCTTATTAGACTCAAGTTCACCAAAATTGACCAAGCTTCCTACCGTACTGCTACAATCTTGTGCTACGGTAACGCCAACGCAAAATATCATAAACGGCGGGACGTAAGCACCGATACTAAACCCACCACTTGTACTAAAGGCGACCGCACCTTGATCGAAGCTTACACCGGTGGCATTATTGCTTGCGTATAAGCTTATACGAACAAAATAGGTGGTGTTGATTGTTGTAGGGTTAATTACTGAATCAAATCTGTAAGTATTGACCGTGCTGAGAGAACCTCCAGGCGTTCTACTTATAATAAGTGACGTAGCCGTCGAAAGAGGGTCTTTTACAAACCCCGCATTACCCGTCTGCACGGCGAGCGTTGCTGAAGAGAGGTTTAGCCCGCCTGGTGCCGTACAAGATTCAAAAAACAACGGGCTATTCTGACAATACTCAAATTTTATAGACCCAAGCGTGGATGCAGTAGGGTTCGTAAAGGTGAATAAGTGCTGGGTAGTTTCTCCGGCGACTGAACTTTTTAAGCTGATACTACGGCTCGCGAGGTCTGTTGCCTGAGCTTTAAATGGGATAAAGAGACTATATAGGGACACGAGCGTTGCTAACAACAACGCTCGTGCGACATTATGAAATCTAAAACTGATTTGTTTTTTTCGTCTCATAACCCTATTCTATTAGTCTTTTGCAAAATCCTAAAACAGATTAGTTAGTTTAGTAACTTGCTGTTGCAATATATGTGCTCTTGACACCGTATTGACCGGTTGGAGTCGTTACGGCAGCTTGTGCTGCGAAGGTCAAGTTAAGCATTTCGTCGTCAACAACTTTTACTGAAGAGCCAGTAGAGCTTGCGATGCGGTCAGGTGTACCTTGAGCCCATGCCCAACCGTTACCTGCACCGTTTGTACCGTTACCATCGTACTCTGCGTCTCTTACAACATTGGCTGTTGTTCCGTTTGAGGTGTCAACTGATGAAGC
Organism: uncultured Candidatus Saccharibacteria bacterium; assembly: GCA_964536485.1. Taxonomy (GTDB): domain Bacteria; phylum Patescibacteriota; class Saccharimonadia; order Saccharimonadales; family SZUA-47; genus JAGQMY01. The sequence goes on along the minus strand of CAZHXX010000005.1, from coordinate 24,130 downwards.
AGTCATACCGAAGCCTTCGTCAGCACCAGCAAAGACAGCTTGTGTCGTTCCTGAGCTGTTGAAACACTGGTCAACTTTAGAACCAGTAGCAATTGTACCGTCGCCGGTGCAAGTTGCACCACTAACACGTAGTGAAGCCATGTGAGTTGATCCACCGTCACCAGTAACTGGTTCAGCAAAGTAGTCGATCACAACGCCGTTTACTGCGTTTGTGCGTACCATTGCAAGACCACTCTTGTTGTTACCACCAACTGTGGTTGAAACAGGTGAAATACTTGGGGCACCGCTTTGAATTACTCCAAGATCAACCGTCGTTCCAGAAATGTCAGTACAGTCATCTGCTGAAGCTGCGTCAGTTGTCCCAACACAGAACTGCAAGACTTCCTGCACACGAGCGTTCACGGTAAGCTGGTTAGCAGTGCTAAGAGCGATACCGCCAGCGTCAACGGTGCTTGATGGTGGGTTGTTAGAACCAGTACTACCAGAATCATATGCATCAGCATCAGTAGCTACTGCATAGGTCATGATTCGAGCGTAGAAAGAACCGTTTGTTGAAGGGTTTGTCAACCCATCACCTGATGTTCCGTCACCAAGCTCGAAGCTTACTGTTGTACCAGCAGTCACGCTTCCACCGCTTGCATCTTTAATGACCACTTTGTTTGAGGTACTTTCAGTACCATCGAGTGTCCAGCCTGTACCGAATCCAGAACCAGACTCGTTGTAGACACCAAGACCTGCTTCTTGGGTATCAAAACCTGTTGGCGCAGTACATACCGTACCAACGAGAGGACTAGTACAGAAATCAATGACGATTCCTCTGATGTTCCCTGTTGTTGCTGGCTTAAAGCTTACGGTGTATACCGTGTCAGCTGCACTTACTTCAGAGGTAGCGATAGCTATCTGACGCTGTGAAAGCTGAGCGTAAGCAGATGCTCGCGCGGTTACTAGCAACGGTACTATTACCGAAGCCATAATTACGCCTGCCAAAAGCAAGCTATTGACCCTTTTAGGAAGAGTCGATGCATGTATCATATGCACTCCTTTTATTTAAATGTTTTTGTTTTAGGGTTTGCAAAAATATATTAACAAACAATTAAATAAAGCACAAGTGTTTCTTAAACTGCTTGTGCTTTATTTGTGGATATCTAGTTGTTACTAGAAGCTTGCTGTTGCAATATATGTGCTCTTGACACCGTATTGACCGGTTGGAGTCGTTACGGCAGCTTGTGCTGCGAAGGTCAAGTTAAGCATTTCGTCGTCAACAACTTTTACTGAAGAGCCAGTAGAGCTTGCGATGCGGTCAGGTGTACCTTGAGCCCATGCCCAACCGTTACCTGCACCGTTTGTACCGTTACCATCGTACTCTGCGTCTCTTACAACATTGGCTGTTGTTCCGTTTGAGGTGTCAACTGATGAAGCAGTCATACCGAAGCCTTCGTCAGCACCAGCAAAGACAGCTTGTGTCGTTCCTGAGCTGTTGAAACACTGGTCAACTTTAGAACCAGTAGCAATTGTACCGTCGCCGGTGCAAGTTGCACCACTAACACGTAGTGAAGCCATGTGAGTTGATCCACCGTCACCAGTAACTGGTTCAGCAAAGTAGTCGATCACAACGCCGTTTACTGCGTTTGTGCGTACCATTGCAAGACCACTCTTGTTGTTACCACCAACTGTGGTTGAAACAGGTGAAATACTTGGGGCACCGCTTTGAATTACTCCAAGATCAACCGTCGTTCCAGAAATGTCAGTACAGTCATCTGCTGAAGCTGCGTCAGTTGTCCCAACACAGAACTGCAAGACTTCCTGCACACGAGCGTTCACGGTAAGCTGGTTAGCAGTGCTAAGAGCGATACCGCCAGCGTCAACGGTGCTTGATGGTGGGTTGTTAGAACCAGTACTACCAGAATCATATGCATCAGCATCAGTAGCTACTGCATAGGTCATGATTCGAGCGTAGAAAGAACCGTTTGTTGAAGGGTTTGTCAACCCATCACCTGATGTTCCGTCACCAAGCTCGAAGCTTACTGTTGTACCAGCAGTCACGCTTCCACCGCTTGCATCTTTAATGACCACTTTGTTTGAGGTACTTTCAGTACCATCGAGTGTCCAGCCTGTACCGAATCCAGAACCAGACTCGTTGTAGACACCAAGACCTGCTTCTTGGGTATCAAAACCTGTTGGCGCAGTACATACCGTACCAACGAGAGGACTAGTACAGAAATCAATGACGATTCCTCTGATGTTCCCTGTTGTTGCTGGCTTAAAGCTTACGGTGTATACCGTGTCAGCTGCACTTACTTCAGAGGTAGCGATAGCTATCTGACGGTTTGTCAGCTGAGCGTAAGCAGATGCTCTACCAACTGCGAGAAGCGGTAGAACGACGACCAATAAGAATAGGCCTGCAACAAATGCAGAACGAACTCTTACCGTCTTTGAAATTGACGTATTCATTTATACGTACTCCTTTTGTGTTTTTTTGTTTAATTTTTAATTTACCTCTTATTTATAGCATAAACGTCTTCAGAAGCAAACATATTTTTACACAAAAATAATCTAGTTATCCACAAATTTACTTAATATAAATGATACTTTCATGAAACAATCAATGTTACTAAATTATTAGTAAATAGAAGTAGCTACAAGTACATGATCCATCTTGTAGAGTCCGGCTGGCGTCAAAGTACTGCTCTTGGTGATATAGCTGATGGTGTAGTCTGTTTGGCCCCAGGCTTTTGTATTAGCAGTGCCTGCAGAACGTGCAATCACATCACCTATAGCGTATTTGAATTGGTTCGCGACGTTATAGCCAGTTTCAGCAACGCCATCGGCAAAGCTATTGTCTGGCTGATTGACTGGATCGGCACCAATTGCAGGCGAGGAATTTGCCACAACGTTTATACCAAACTCTTCGACACTTTGGCTCGAAGACGGGACGCCTTGGATTGCCTTTGCCGCTAGCACCCTGCCAGACTCACTCGTTGGCGGAGCCGACATAGTTGTTACCACATATGCCGATGAAACATATGAGCGAACATAGAACGAGCAGTTACAGGCACCAGCCTGGGCAGCCCCGCTTGAAGGCGTGTTAGGATCGAGCACACCAAGATCAACCGTGGCACCGGAAACTACAAATTCAAGGAAGGGAACATCTGGTGTGATAAGTCCTGCAACCGTGTCATAATTGGTGCTCGAGGCATTTCCTACTCCATTAAGACCAGCAGAACCCTGTGCACCATAGCTTGCTGATGAACCGTTTCCGCTCCCCGCACCAAAAGCTGATTCCTGCACGCTATAGTTTGTCGACGATGAAACTGCATAGACAACATCTTTATAAGAGCCCACAAACAATGTGGCTATTGCGATAACGAAGAAAACTTTTTTACTCATACCTATAGCCATAACTATAGCATAAGCAAAAAGGTTGTTCTAGAAGCTTTGGCTGTCTTTTAATGAATCTGGAACGTCTTCATGATTGAATTTATTTGATTTGGGCTAGGAGAAAAAGTCAGGTCATCGTAGACGATAGAATACACTGCCTGCTCCCCATTTGGACGAGTAATTGCCATCTCATTCGTGCCACCCTGCAACCCTACGAAGCTAGAAAAAGTAGAACTGCCTAGATCACAGTTAAATGTCACTTCGTTGTAGGTAATGACTTTTGGCTCGTTGTTTAAGCCTTTTGTCTCTGAATTACAGTGCTTGTCAGCTGGATGTACTTCGCTGAACTTGCGACCATCAAGTGCTACAGTATAAACATGAGTAGCCGCTAGCTTAGCGGGTGGACGCTCATTAACATAGACGGTAAGCTGATGCTCTAAAAGCGGACCATTGGAACTTCTGTAGATAAACTTTGTAGGAGTGCTAACTTCCGGAACCTCGACCCAGCTTCGATCTGCTTGAAACTGAAAATAAGGAGTACGGAATAGGTTAATCGTAGCTGATTGAACAGAAGACGTTGACTCAACGCTTACCACCGAATCTTCTGCTCGTAATTTTTGCCACAATATATCTCCGGAAATGCCGATAGCAACAAGTGACGCGAGAAATAGGCTTAACTTTGACAGTTTCTTTACTCTGGATGCACGATGCATTCTACGGTAGGTATTGACGTGATGCTGATAAGGTGCCATGCGAGTTTTTACCAATATCCTTTTGCTTTTAACAAGATTATTGCACAGAATGTGAAGCTTCGCAATACGGTTACGTTTTCTCGTGACATTAAAAGGCAAATCATATACACTGGTGGTAATAATAAACCTTAAGCATGTTATATGGAACCGAACAAAGAAGACGAAGCATCAAAATCAGCTGATTCCCTGGAGACGTTGGAGGAGCAAGACACTACTGTTACTGAAACCCCTGACGCAGGCTCATCAACAGAAGAGAAAAAAAAGAAGCGCTCACCAGGCTCCATTGCAACTAAAATTGCAAACCGCATCAACATCTATTTGCTTGCTTTTATTCTCCTTATAATCATCAGTCTCATTATTATCTTCGTGGTCGTGCAATCGAGTAACAAACAGGCCGCAAAAGAAGAATCGGTGAAGACACAAGAACTCACCCAGGATGCAATTGACAGCCTCACCAGCAATGAGGCAACCGTGGGTGACCCGAAGCAACTTTTGAACGTTGAGTCAAACGCTGTATTTGCCGGCAAAGTACTTATCCGTGACGGGCTTGATGTGGCTGGACCAATCAAAGTTGGTGGAGACCTCAACCTTCCTGGTATCACCGTCTCTGGCAAAAGTGCCTTTGATGAAGTGCAGGTAAATACCCTCTCTATCGCGGGTGACGCGAGCGTCCAAGGCATTCTTACGGTTCAAAAGAACCTTACCGTCAATGGTCAAGGCTCTTTTGCAGGGCCAATCTCAGCTCCATCATTGACAGTTGATGCTCTTTCTCTCACTGGTGATTTGCAGTTTGGCAAGCATATCGATGCTGGGGGTGGCACGCCAAGCGTGAGTTCAGGTGGAGCTGTTGGCTCGGGTGGTACGGTGACCATAAGTGGTACCGATACTGCTGGGACAGTAACCATTAACGTTGGGTCTAGTGCGAGTGGTGGTGCGCTTGCTACCATTAGCTTCAACAAGCCGTTCAATAGCAACCCTCATGTTGTCATAACTCCTGTGAATGCATCAGCACCTTATTCGTTTGTGTCAAACAGGACAACCACAGGCTTTACCGTCTCAACCTCAACAGCACTACCCTCAGGCTCTATAAGTTTTGACTTTATCGTTATCGACTAAAGCTTAATCCGCAGGCGTTCAGAACTAGAACTACACATCAAGAAAGACCGTCACACGATCTTCCTTGACATACATAATCCCGTGGGAAATCTTTATTTTTTCTTCGCCTTTTGCTGCCGCAATGACAAGTTCGCAGGGCACAAGAAGAGTCAAAAAGCGGTGGTGTCCTTTTAAAATGTCGAAAGGACCTGTATCGTTTATGGCGCTGATGCTCGTTGCTAACTCATCAAAGTAGACTTGATACGGTGAATATACCTTGATTTGCATCATGGTAGGATCAGCCTTTGGATCAATTTTTACTGGAGCATGCTGATCAGTTGCATCATCTTTTGTCGTTGCTGTGTCCATGCTAGACAATGATTTCTTCAATACTAGCGAGTGTCTGCTCACGAGTAAAGAAATCACCCTTCACCCCATTATGTTTGGTCATCACATTCATGTTTTGCGTAAAGTTAGCAATAAGCTTCTTGGCTTTTGCATAGTCGGCGCGATCACTCGCAGAAAGTTCGTTTTCACCAATAATTGCGATAATCCCACGCAAACTCTCATATTTCTGCAAAAGCGCCATAACCTGCACGCTAAGTACATAATGACGTTCACCGACAACATCTGGAGTCAATAGACTTGAAGAAGTCAGGTTCAGATCCACTGCGGGACGAATCCCCTGCTCGGCAACTTTTCGAGACAAGACGATGGTTGAATCAAGCTCATGCTGGATTAACTGTACGGCTGGGTCGCTCAAGTCGTCTGCAGGAACGTAGATGGTCTGTACGCTCGTAATAGAACCTTTTTCATTAGAACTCAAGCGATCCTGCAAAACTTTTACATCAGAGAAAATAGTTGGTTCGTAGCCACCTTCGTTTGGCACCTGGTCAAGAATGGTCGAGAGCTCGTTACTCGCCTGAATGTAGCGGTACATATTGTCTGCAAAGAACAATATATCTTTGTTTTGCTCATCACGAAAATATTCCGCACCCGCAACAGAGCTAATTCCAATCAGCGCACGCTGTACCGGATTCTCATTCATCTGGCCAAAGAACATGCAGGTATTTTTTAGAAGATCGTTTTCCCGCAAGGTATCCCATAGCTCATGACCTTCACGAATACGTTCACCTATACCTGTGAAGAACGAGAGTCCGCCACCAGTCGTCGCGATGTTGTTGATAAGCTCCATCGTAAGCACTGTCTTGCCAACACCGGCACCACCGATAATTCCAATCTTACGTCCCTTTACGAATGGGGTAAAGAAATCTATAACTTTTATGCCGGTTTCAAGGATTTCTGGTTTGGCAATCTTAAACTCATTACTTCTGCCAGGCAATTTCAAAATGTCTTTTCGTAACACATCGTCACCGGTGATTGATGGCATACCATCGAGAGGCTCTCCGAGTGCATCAAGAATACGTCCGATCGTAGGGTCGCCAATTGGTATTTCAATACCTTTACCCGTTGTTTCTATTGGCATACCACGCTCAACGCGCCTGTCTGAACGAACATTAAGACAAAAAGCAATACCACCAGGTTCAAGGTGATCAACCAACAACCGAGTATCAAAGCCGTTATCAACTCGGACTAGCTCTCCGATTCGCGGTGCGCCCTCATCAAATTGAGCCCTTACCACTAGGTCTTTAATAGATATCACGTATCCTACTGCCATTATGCTGCCACCTTCGACTTTCTCATGCCTGTAATAATCTCTTTCAGTCGCTGATCTTTAATCGCGCGTTTTGAGCGGTTATACTCCAGCTTATACTCACCTTCCGACTCCTCTGCACGCTCATGGCTGGCTGTCATGGCGCGGAAACGACTCGCATATTGAGCAAGCTTAGAATCAAGTATCAACTGGCTCATTGCAATCTGCAACATAGAGCGTTCAAGGTGGTCTATCACCTTATACATACTTGGCTCAAAGATAGTGTTCTCGCCCGTGATAATTTCCTTCTTTTCTTGCTCTTCACCTTTTTTACCTTGCTCTTGCACGGCTGCAGAAAGCTCGATTCTTTTCACGTCCTGCACCATAAGAGAGATATATTCTTGATAAAAAACTTTGGTTTTGTTGTACTTTTGCACATATCTAATAATAGGGTCAACGTTGATATTCTTGTCTTTTGTCGGCATCTTAAAGTATTTGATAAACCGCACACCGCGCTGCGCAAGTTGCATCGCACCGTGGTGTCCAATAACTAGAATGTCTTGTTTCTCTGGGGAGTAATCTTGGAGCATCACCTTAATAAGCTTCTGGTCAATATCACCACTAAACCCTCCCTCTGCAGTAATAACAATATAAAGGTCTTTATCGATAACCTCTTCTCCTGATTGGCTACGACCAAAACGAAACAGGTTGTCAACACGTAGTTGCGAGTATATCTCCCAAAGATCGTTAAAGAATTCAGTTGCTTGCAACACCTGGTTTTTAATCTGTGCAATACGCATACTTGCAATACCTTCAAAGACACTTGTCAACTCTACGAGCGTCCCAATAGACTTTACGTCTCGTTCTATATCTGCAGGACGTCGCATATTACTTCTTTACCTCTTCTTTTTTAGGCTCTGCTGGGGCTGGGGCCTCACTATTCTGTTCATCTTTATGTTTTTCGTCCTTCTTTGCCTCAGCATCTTTTGCAGATGGTTCGCTAGACGCCTCTTGTTCCGTCTTCTTGTCTGAGGAAGGAGCTCCCATAAGCTCAATCAAGACAAGCTTCTTCAACGCTGTTTTTGCTTTCTCATATTCTTCATCAGAATCATTTTGCATACTATTTGCAATCTCGTTTGCGTTTAGCTTAAGCTTACCGATGTCTAGCGTTGCACCGTCTGGCAAATTTAGCGTGAGGTCAAGCATAAGTTGCTGAGCCTGCAAAGAGAACACTTCTGTCGGACTTTGGGTAAGGAGTTCAAATACGCGCTTACCAGTATCGAGTGCTTTCTTTGCCTCAAGCGCAAGTTCAGAACCAAAGTGTGAAAATTCTTCGCTTTGTCGATAATCTGCGAGCATCTTAAGGGTTTGAGCGGCGAGATCTTTTTGCCTCTTGTTGTGCCCAACACCACCTACACGCGTCACACTAAGGCCCATATTCACTGCCGGACGAATACCATTTCGGAAGATGTCCATATCTAAGATCCACTGTCCATCAGTAATAGACATGATGTTTGTCGGCAAATAAGCAGTAATGTCACCTCCCGCAGCGTTTACGATTGGGATGCTTGTGAGGTGTGCACTATTACTATCAAGGCGCCCGGCACGCTCCAGCAAACTAGAGTGTGCAAAGAACATATCACCAGGATAGCTATCACGACCTGGGCTCACCCCAGAAAGAAGGGCTACTTCTCGGTAGGCATGTGCATGTGAGGTAAGGTCGTCATAAATAATAATGGTATCTTGGGCTTTCTCTTGCCAGAGATACTCAGCCATTGCGCATGCGACATACGGGGCAATATAGCTCATAATAAGTGACTCAAACATGGTGCTCACCACCACAATTGCCTTCTCGAGGCTTCCACTCTCATGAAGGCGAGCCAGTAAGGTGTCTACATCGGAACGACGTTTTGCAATCATACAGTACACCACAACTTGGTCAGTATTCTTCTGATTGATCACCATCTGCGTTGCAAGCGTACTCTTTCCCGACTTATTATCTCCAAGCATCGCCATACGCTGGCCACGCACCACCGGGAACAGCGCATCAAGCGCCCCAACACCCGTCTCAAGCTGTCGATCAAGGAGCTTACGAGCAAATATAGGTGGAGCGATGTTAAACACCGGCCATACAGCGTCCGCAGCAATAGGACCTTTTCCGTCAAGCGGTTCGCCTGTAACGGTAATGACACGACCTATGAAGTCTCGCCCTACTTTTGCAACCAATTCTTCGTGCTGAATCACGGCAATCATGCCAAGCCGAAGCTGTACGTCACCTAGATGAAGAATCATCACATAATCACTTAAAACTTGATGAATAAAGCCCTTTGACCCATCCTCAAACATGACGAGTGCATGGATTCGGCAAGGTTGCAGGCCTTTGACTTTAATCAAGAATTTTTCTACCCCAATAACTTCACCGACAGGCTTTCCCGCGTCTATAAGTTTGTCGAAGTGTTGATTGCCAGTTGAACTACTCATGAGCAACCTCTGTAGGCGCCATTTTTACTGTAATAGGAACTGGTGCTGGCGCCGTCTGCACGACTTGAGCAGGAGTCGGGGACGTTGCGACGACAATTGGCGTACTCGATTCAGGAGCAGCTTCGTTCAGTGGAGCTGTGGCTTGCGTTTGCACAGGTGACGCGACCGTCTCTGTTTGTGGTATATCAACAAGCACGCTATGCATTTTTTCTATGAAAAAGTCTCTCTTCTGGTAGAAAAACTCTCGCAAGCTAAAATCGAATAGCTTATTGGTTGTACGGACAATACACCCTGCACCAATGTTTGGTTGCAAACCAACCGTTACGAGTACATAGCTATGAACGTTGTTGCGCAACCATTCAACAATCTTCTGCACATATGCACCCGGCGGGTCAACGCTAAAACTAATGTGCATTACAGGGGCGGTAGCATGAAGCTTTTCAAGCAACAATACTAGTTGCTTACGATCTTCTTCAACTAACAAATTCTTCTGATTATCAGAAGCAAGCTGGTCCATCAGTTTACTTAAACGTGGTGGCGTATTAGGTGCCCCCGCGTTTCTAATTTGTTGCTCACGGAAAAAATTATCGATCGCCTCTATTTCACGGGTAAGACGAGCAATATCAGTGGGACTTACAATACTGACAGGAAGTGTAATCGTATGTTGCTCATCAAGCACCATCGCGAATATCCTTAATAATCGCTTCTTTGTTTCGATCCATCTGTGACAAAATAAACTCAAGCTGTTCGCTCAAATCAATCTGTTCTCCCACTGCTTCAAGCACATAATGGTTGACGATGTCTGCCATGTGAGACTCAAACCGGCTAAGAGAACGACTCTTTTCAGTCGCAAGCTGTTCATTGAGCTGTTGTGTCAGCAATTCACGTTGTTGCTCAATGGTTGTTTGAGTTTTTTGGATTGACTCAATAGCAAGCTGTTTTGCGTCATTAATAGATTCTTCGTATTTGGAGAATTCCTCTTTTAGCACCTTACTAATTTCATTTTTCATGAATTCGTTAAGCTGGCTTGTCGTCAAGCGTAAATCTTGTTGCAAGAACATGGCATTTTCACCAATAATCTTTTCAAAGTGAAGCCGGCCTCGGTTGCGGAGTTCTTCTCGAAATTCATCGTTAAAAATATGCTCTACATCAGCAACGGCTTTGTCGCTTAAATCTTCAAGCGCGTTTTTCTTCTTGTTTTTTGGTGCTTTATCTGTTGGTTTTTTAAAAATAAGCCACAAGGCCACGCCAGAAAGCATGATGATAACAAATAGTACTACGACTAGTATTCCAATGCTCACCTTAGTCTATGCGCTCCCACCGCTGTCTATTCTTACTACTTATGCTTATATTCTCAACAATAAATATACCCCAAAAATGCCGAGTAACAAAATGATTATGCTTGTCATTATGACCTGGAGCAAACTTCGGGTAATCGACTTCTTAGATAGAGGGTTACGCCCGATAGAGATAAGGCTACTTCGCACGCCAGAATAGAGCAATATTCCCGACACCGTAGCCGCGGTAAATAAGATGATCATACTAATATAAATTCGAAGCGGATTGACGGGTGACTTTCCGGCGATTGTTTCAGCAGCTCTCTCTAAAAAGCCCGGCAAATTTGCCCGGGTTGGCTTGAGCAATGGGTTGCCTGAAACTCCAATGTCAACTTGAACTCTTCCGATTGCAACTTTCTTGGTTATACCATTATCGTCAACATCCGTCGTACTTAGCACTCCTGTTTCTCCGTCAAAGCCAGAAACAGCTTTACCAACAATATATTGATCTTTATCGCCAGCTTTCTTCCCAATGCCACCTACGCGAGAAATTGTCACAAAATCACCCGCTTGCACTGTGCCACCCTCATTGCTCACGAAGGCCTCGAAACGACCCTTTGTTGCGACAAATGTTTTTTCATCTTCTGTAGACAGAGTAAACGGCGCGTCATTTGCGCTCACCACAACACCATGCATACGCTCGTCGTTATCCAGTGTTGTGGGTTCGACTTTTTTGGCATTATCAAGACTCAGTGACACGATTGTAGCGCGCTGGATAGCCCCATCTGAAGCATAGCCCTGAGTGATAGTCTGAGCGTCAACAGGACCCATTTGTGCTAAAGCACACAGCGTCACTAGCCCCACCGCGGACAAAACTCGTTTTAAGGATAGTTTTTCTTTAATTTTGCTAGCCATTATGCGTTACAAGGGGTATTCCCCTTTACCGCGTAGTATACCGCTTTTGTTTATACGGTGACAACTCTTTTACGCGTACACTGCAACGACAAGTGCTTTTACCGCCTGCTCAATATCTTCTTGGGTGGTATATTTCCCAAGCGTAAAGCGGATACTTGCCCGCGAATCAGCATCTCGCAATCCCATTGCTTTCAGCACGTGAGAAGCTTCTTCATTACTGGCGCTACACGCCGAGCCAGCCGCTGCATACACTCCTTGGTCATCCAGTGAAAACAACATGCGCTCATTATCTTTGCCAGGAAAGGTTACGTGCAAGGTATTAGGCAAGCGTATTTTAGGATGGCCGTTGTACACACTGTCCGGAAACTGAGCCTCGAGTAGCTGGCGGAAGCGCTCGGTTTGTTCCTTCACTTTCTTTGTCACTTCCGCACGTTGACTCACCGCCTGCTCAAGCGCCACAGCAAACCCAACGCACGTCGCCACACTTTCTGTCCCACTGCGCAAGCCGAGCTCTTGCCCGCCCCCAAGAATCTGTGCCTGCAAAGACACACCAGTACGGTGATACAAAATGCCCGACTGCTTTGGACCATAAAGCTTGCCCCCATTAAGCGTCATAAGGTCAACACCAAGTCGCGCCACATTTACATCTAGATAATACGGCGCCTGGCAAGCATCGGTATGCAGAAATAGTGGCATGTTATTCCCCTGTTGCCTGCGCAGTTTTCTTATCTCCGCAACAAGCGATGCAATTTCATCCAAAGGCTGGACCGTTCCTACTTCATTATTTGCATACATGACCGAGATAAGCACCGTCGAGTCTGTAAGCTTCTTCTGCAAGTCACTCAGTAGAATTCTGCCGAACTTATCTACGGCAACAAGTTGCGCACCGTGCGCCTGCGCTGGGCGCAACACTGCATCGTGCTCAACAGTACTCACTAGTATCTCTCCACTAGGATAAGCCTGCGCTATACCCTTTATTGCAAGATTGGCAGACTCTGTGCCACCGGCAGTAAATGTTATCTCACTCGGCTTTGCGCCAATATTACGCGCAACTTGTGCCCTTGCCTGCTCGAGGGCTTGCTTTACTTCTCGAGCGCCAGTATATAGTGCCGAGGGATTGTAGAATTTTTTGGTATAAAAATCAGTCATTGCCTGTTGAACAACGGGGTCAAGCGGTGTTGCCGCAGCGTAATCAAGATAAACAGGCGCGCTCACAAATGCCATCCTTACGACGTGTGTCGTGCTGGCTTATCTGCGTATAGATGTGTCTTTATGCGAGCGTAATAAGCTTTGGTTGCCTCGTGGAAGTTCTTTGCTTCTTCAATGCTAAGTTTGTGGTAGGCACCACCATTCTGAGATTTGATAATCTCTTTCGGTCGTACGACGTAGCGAGTCGTTACTTGCTGACGTACCCCATTGGCATCGGTCCATTCTTCAAACCACACCCAAGTATGCTTATCGAGGCAGAAGAATTCACGCTGAGTACCTGCTGGCACGGTGCCAAAGATATCCCGCGTCAATGCTACTTCACGGCGCATCAAATCCTGCAGAATTGCTTGCTTGCGCTCTTCGCTGTTTGTTCCTTTGAAAAACTGTGTAAAGATATTCATCCCAACCCGCCCTGTTTTTTAAGCTTTCGCAAACTGATCATTAGTAGCATGCATTGATGCAACCTGTGATTCCAGCTCAGCAATCCGTTGTTGTTCTTCTGGTGTATAAATTCGATCTTGCCCTACAGGCTTCAAGGGTTCAGTCGCAAGAGGCTCAAAAGGTACCTTTGTCCCTGCAAATACCTGTGAAAGTTGCTCGCGAGCGTCTTCCATGCTTATCGCATTCGCCATGTCATCGTTTTTAGCAACAATTTGTGCAGTATCTTCAGGCGCACCAGGATTAAAGCCTAAGTCATTACCAAGCGCCATCCGGCGCACAGTAGCTTCGTTTTCATCGTGAATACGGCTCGCTTCTTGCGATAAAGCTACAACTTGCGGACTTAATACGACGTCAGTTTGATGAGTGAATGTCTCGACACGCTCTTGCACACCACCAAGCATTGCACTAATAGCCAGGCCAACCGCTTCTAAAGAGCCCCCAACATCAAGTGAGCGATTTTGGATAATCTCAGCAGTAGACTCACCGTATTCTGGTGCTTCAGGCTTCAAATCTAATATTTCCAGTAGGTCGAACATCTTTACCTCAGTTATTTTCGTCTCTAAAGCCTAAACAGTGCTTTTGCGTTTACCGTGGTTGCTCGTGCGAGGTCTTCGATGCTTTCACTTCGGAGATCGCTCAAGAACTTTGCGGTAACACGTAGATGTTTCGGCTTGCACATTGTACCACGAAATGGCGCCGGAGTCAAGAAAGGCGCATCTGTTTCAAGCACCATTTTCTCGAGAGGAACCATTTTTGCGGCTTGCAATTGGTCTGTTTGTTTTGAGAATGTCATTATACCATTCAATCCAACGTAGAGTCCACGTTCTAACACGCCTTTCAGTTGCTCAGATCCGGCTGAAAAACTATGAACTACCCCTGTTATTTTTGGGTACTCATCAATAATCTCAAAAAAATCCTCAAAAGCATCGCGAATATGAAATATAACGGGCAGATTATACTGCAGGGCAAGTTTAAGGTGTAGATGCAAGAGCCTTTTTTGTCTTTCTTGTATGGTTTCATCTTGATGGTAGAAGTAGTCTAGCCCACACTCGCCTATGGCAACAATCTTCGATGAATCGGCTTCCAACATGGCTTTGAAGCGAGCAATACCTGCTTCAAGCTGGGCATCGTCAAGGCCCGCTACTTCGTGGGGGTGTAGCGCTAAAGAGGCGTAGCTAGCTTCGTGCGAACGGGCAAAATGTACCGCTTGTTCAGAACTTTTCACATCTGTCCCCACACAGACAAAGGTATCAATGCCGTCGTGTACTGATTCTTCAATAATCTCCTCTACGGGCTGATCGTACTTCTGGGAAAATTCTGTGTCGTGGATATGACAGTGCGTATCAATAAACCGTAGGTCACTCTTCACCATAGGGCGTATGTTACACCTCTTCTTTAGGGAACAAAGGAGTTTCAAGCTTGCGAACGATTCCCTCAGAGAACACTTTGGCTATCTTCTCTGCTGTCTCTGGCATAAACGGTACAAGTAAGGTGCTTATCTGCATTAATGCGCCACACATATAGGCAAGGACCTCTTGCAGGTGCTCTTCATCGTTCTCTTTGGCAATCTCCCACGGCTTTTCTTCTTCAATATACTGATTCAGGCCTCGAACTTGATCCCATACATCTTCCAGTGCACGGTCAAAACGGCATACAGCCAGGGCTTCATGATAATCACCTGCATCGTGTTCAGCTTCTGGAATGTCGCCGATAACTCCCTCTTGATATTTCACCACCATAGCAGCAACGCGTGAAACGGCATTTCCCAGCTCGTTTGCTAGCTCGCTATTGTACACTTCGGTATATTTTTCCCAGGTAAAGTCACCGTCATCATAGCTTGATATATGTCGTGCAAGATAGTAACGAAACGCATCAACGCCGTATTTCTCGATAACTTCTACTGGGTCGATAACGTTGCCGAGTGTCTTACTCATCTTCTGCCCGCCTGAGCTTACGTGCCCATGAGCATACAGCACCTTAGGTAATGGCTGTCCAAGCCCAAGCAACATAGCCGGCCAGATTGCCGCATGGAAGCGCAGAATATCTTTTCCTACTACTTGCACATCGGCTGGCCAATACTTCGCAAAATCTGCCCCGTCAGGATAGCCAAGCACCGTAATATAGTTCATGAGCGCTTCAAACCATACGTACATCACTTGCGTTGTATCTCCAGGCACAGGGATGCCCCACGCAATCTTGCCTGATGGGCGAGATATACTTATGTCGCTCAAGCCTTCTTCGAGTACATTCAAAATCTCTTTCTTACGAAAGTCAGGGACAATCTGCATCTTGCCCAAAGCAAGCGCACTCTTTACTTGGTCGGTAAAAGCACTGAGTTTAAAGAAATAATTCTCTTCCTCAAGCTTGTCATATGGGCGATTATGAAGTGGGCACACCCCGTTTGTATCTTTTACATGAGTATCGGTCTTATATTCTTCACACCCCACGCAATACCAGCCGGCATAACTTCCTTTATAGATATAATTTGCAAGATTTTTCCAGATTACACCTGCTCGTTTCTCGTGCTCTGGGTGAGTTGTACGGATAAAATAATCATTACTTATGTGCGCTTTTTTTGCAAAGTCTACCCAGCCTGGGACTATCTGGTCCGTGTAAGCCTGTGGAGTAACATTATTTTCAGCGGCTTTTTCAGCAATTTTTGCCCCGTGTTCGTCGGTCCCAATACTGAAGCGTACGTCGTCACCTAGTTGACGATGATAGCGAGCCAAAATGTCTGCATACAAAAAGTCCATAGCGTGGCCAATGTGGGCTTTAGCGTTGACATAGGGTATTGCGGTGCAGACATAGAATTTATTCATAGGTTTCATTATACCTCGTTACAATGAAAAAACACCTATTTGCAAGGTGTTTTTGTTGTGGTGGGCGAAGTGGGACTTGAACCCACAAGACTTATTCAGTCAACAGATTTTAAGTCTGTCGCGTATACCAATTCCGCCATTCGCCCGCGTTTTTGTCAAATTTGTTATGTATGATGTTTATGGAGGCACCTACGGGTAACGCTCCCGTCTACGCGGTTTTGCAGACCGCTGCCTAACTTCTCGGCCAAGGCGCCATCATCTGGACTATTTTAACAGAGAACTAGAATAACCATGTAATTTTATTAGTCCGACAGACGTTTCGCAACAAACACTCCAACAATACTTCCAATTGTAGACGTTATAATTGCCCAAGCGGAAAAACCGTCCGCACCGAAAACCACTGGGATATACCCCCCAATAGCACCAAAGATAGTAATACAAATATACAATAATGTCTTATTCATAAGTAGTATTGTACGCCTTGCTCTAGTTCTTTTCTATTTCGTTCCAAAACGCATCTGCCCAATTCTTGTAGCTTAGATTGTTTGGGTGAAACAAATCCGGGGCAAAGCCAAAAATACTTTGGTGCTCGCTCGTCTGCTTTTCAAGATTGACAAAATGAAGATGCGGATAGTTGCCCAGCAATATTTCTATAATTTTGCTTGCCTGTTTTGCTGGTGCCGTACTTGAGCGTCGGCTGTTAAATAATGGCATGTTAGAGACATATGTACCATCCGGCAGCGTTTTTAGCACCTGCTCAAATTCACGCCGAAATTTCTCTTCCTGAAATGTTCTTATATCATTTGCGCCGATCTCTATGGTGACAATATCGGCTTTTATATCGGCAATCTTTGGTGCCTGCTCTCTCAAATAATCGCTCATCGTCGCTCCCGTAACACTGAGGTTTACCACGCGGACACGCTTGCCTGTTTTTTGTTCCAGTCTTTTTTCAACCTCTCCCACATAGCCACGCATAGGGCTACTCGCCCCAATGCCTTGTGCCGTCGAATCACCAAGGGCAAGATAGGTAAACTCACCGCTCTCTTGGGCTTTTTGAGCCCAGAAGTTCTTATACACTCCTACCGACCGCCACAACCACACGAGTGCTAAAAGTTCAAAAGTAACAACAAAAGCAACAGCTAGGAGCATGGTGCGAAACGCCTTCTTTTTTCTTACGTTATTCGTTTCTATAGTACTTAAAAGTATAGCAATAACGCTCTCGCTTAATGATACAATTTATAAAAGATGACAAAACCTGCAAGTGTGGACAACAATCATCCTCCAAAGAGATGGACAGGAGTTCTTTCGTGGCTCGTAGTTTTTGCGATACTCACAGGGTGCGGCTATCTTATTTATACCCAAACAATTCGAGATAGTACTTCATCGATTCCCAACCACTTGCTCTTGTTTGACTCTTCGGTCTCACCTAGCGAACAAACACTCATAAACGATACTCTAAAAAATGTCCCCCTGGATAGCCGAGCCACGACAACCATCAAAGTCACTACGAGTGAGCAAGCAACTGACGTGGGGCGAATTTTAGATGCCTATGTTCCTGTCACCAGCTTTACGTCTGTTCGACAAAAAGTCCAGACATCAGACCTCTCAAGCCTAGCCGTCTATGTCTCTGCCGATCTTACTAGTTCACTACGATCAAGTATAGCTACGTATCTTGGTTTGCCAGCAGATTCGATAAAATCGTTTAATGACATAAGTGACATTGGCGACGACGACATTGCCTTCATATCTGCAAAAGCTATTTCTACCAATAGTAAAGTACTTACCTTCAACGGCCACTATTATCTCGACGATTTCACCACCGGCGCGGTCTTCAGGACCATGGAGATTGTCGGAAACTCTAGTACTAATTTTTCTGGCATAAATTTCAAACAAGGATTTTCCAAAGATACGACACTTAAGTTCAATATGACAGGGGTAACTGCCCTAACGCGTGTGATGCAAAGAAAACTTGAAAGTGTCGGTGACCCAAAATACTTCAGCGAAAAAATTGGTGACTTTGTCGCAGATGCAGACCTTACCCATGTGTCAAACGAAGTTTCATTTAAAGAAGGGTGCGCCTACAACAATTCCGCCTTTTGTTCCCCACCTTCTTTCATAGAAACTCTTAAAGATAGTGGCGTAGATATCGTAGAGCTCACTGGCAATCACAACAATGATGTGGGAAGTGAGTACAACACACAGACTATCAATCTCTACAAATCACTAGGATGGGCTACGGTTGGTGGTGGTCTCAACACTGAAGAAGCCGCAAAACCGTATGAAACAGATATGAAGGGCACGAAGCTCACCTTACTCGCTTATAACTATGCCGACTCGCCAAATGGTGGTGCCATTGCAGGTGCCAACAAAGCCGGCGCGAACAGCTTTGACTTTGACCGCATTGCGAGCGAAATTACCACAGCCAAGCAAAAGTCAGATGTTGTTATGGTCAATGTCCAGTATTGGGAGTGTTACGCCTACCCAGACGGATTTGAAGAGTTCCCTGAATGCGACGTCCCAATTGGCGAACAAGAAGCAACATTCAAAAAACTTATCGACCTTGGTGCAGATATTGTCGTGGGAAGTTCAGCTCACCAGCCACAAACCTACACGCTCTATAATGGCAAACCAATCTACTACGGCATTGGCAATCTTTATTTTGAACAAACAAGCTGGCCTGGTACGGAACGAGGCATCATCCTCACACATTACTTTGTTGGCGGCAAACTCATCCAAACAAAACTTACCCCTACCGTCTACGACAAAGATTTGCAGACACGCATCATGACGGATGAAGAAGCAAACTACCTCCTCACTCGCCTTCACGATGCTCGCTAGTTAAAAAGGCTGTCTTATGATAGTTTTTAACTTTGCCGGGTCGCTACGTCGTGGGTCGCCTAAATATATCTCGTGATGATGCTTGTTTGTCTCCTGCAAGCTTCCGCCTTGCTTCGCAATAAACTCATGTAACTCTGCAATAGTTGGACCTTCGTCTGCATAAGCCCCCACATACATTACTTGCGCTGCCCGCCCCTCGTCGTATACATCAAACCGTACCTTATCAATTGCCGGTGGATTCTTTTTTGTCTTTACCGCTTCAAGCGCTCTCTCGTAGAGGTCGTTTGTAATAAATTCTGGTTGCATAATCATCATCGTCCAAGACCAAGCATCTTTTTTGCCTGTTATAAACGTATCCATATCTTCTGCCCACCATAGCCCCTCGAGTGGTAGTACGGTAAAATCTTTGCCAAGCTCCTTCTTACACATAAATTTCAGTGCAAAGGCAAGCGGATAAAGTGTCTGGATGGCATCAACATATTCTTGGGACGTATTTGGATCACCGTGGCCATCAATCATCAAAAAGTTCATTTTTGGCACCTTCACCACGCACGGTTTGCCTACCTTACCACTGTATAGCTCAGCGAGTTCTTTTTTGAAGTCTATTTTTTCCATAGCTTTCGCCTCCTACATCCAGTCTAGCACTGTATTTCAAGCACATGCTAGGCGTTCTGGCGATTCTCGAAAGCTTCTTTAACCATTTCCTTCAGTAGCACACTATCAATCTCTTTAAGAGACTTTATATAAAGGCATCCCTTACCAAGCTTTACCTTACCTAAACGTGCCGTATCATCAAGATTTTGGTCTTGGCGCAGAACACCATAGAGAACAAGCGCATTTTTTCTGGGCGAGAAACTTACTACCGGCGTGTCGCCTTCTCTCCCCGATTCATAGACATAATGATAGGAGCCGAACCCAATAATACTTGGCCCCCATAGTGCTGGAGCAGTTCCGGTTGCCTCATGCATAAGTTGCAGCAATTTCTTGCTTTCTTCTCTTCGCTTTTCATCACTTAAGCTGTCAATAAAACTTAAGACCGAGGCAGTTGTTTCTACAGTTTTATTTGTTGCCATAACTCTATTGTAACAAAATAGCTACTGTCGATAGTGGTGCGCTTTTATACCTTGCTTTGCAAGCTCAACTGTTTCATTTATACGCTTCATCTTCGTTTGTTCCGTTTTTGCCTGATATATCCACTCAAGAATTAATTTTTGTGAAGAAGCCGACATAGAGAAATAAAATTCTTTTGCTGGTATGTTTTTATTGAGCAAGTCGTCAAGTTCTGGAGGTCGCTCAAGGTTGTCTGACTTATTAAGCAAGTCCCAGGCACCATTTTCTTTTGCTAAAGTAATTGCTTCTAGGCCTGCTTTCATCATTGCCCCAGACTGCATAAGCTTCTCAACACGCTCTTTATTTGTCTTCGACCACGCGCTCTTAGCTTTACGCTTACTAATATAAAGCTTAGACCGAGTCTCACTTACTTTTCCGGGCACGCTATCTACCCAACCAAAACACAGCGCTTCTTCAACAATATCATCATAGCTTAGCTGGCGCTCTTTGCCTTTGTCATAGACAAGCCACACAGACTTCTCCGCCGAATGATTCTTTGCAAGCCATTTGCGCCACTCAGCCCTATTTTTTGCATAAAATTCTGGCGCTAGTATTGCCATGTCCTAGAGTTCCGCGGTCGTCTTTTTAGTAAGTTCAGTAAGCAGAGCATAGTCAACAATGTGCCCCTCCAAAAATTCAAACACTTTACGGTCACCATTTCCAAGCGTGCGACTAAGACCAGGTACTTCCGCAATATCCTGCGCGTTAAAGAGCATAAACGACACCTTGTCTTTACTTGCATAGAGTACAGCTGCATAACTCCCATTCTTGAGATAATGCGGCTTGCCATACTGTAGTCTTTCTTCTATTTCGGGCACTGCTCCGTGTATCATTTCACGCAACTTTGTGCAGATATCCGCCTGCCATGGCTTTGTGTTTAGGATATACTTCGTTACCTCGTCGTTCATTTCTTCTCCTTATAAATACTATAGCCAAATTTTATCTGTGTGCGCTGTAACCGGGCTCTCACCCTCAGAGAACGGCAGCCTCAAAAATTCTTCCTTGCTGACATATTTCGCCTCAACCAACTCGTCACCTGTTGGCAGTATCTCCGAGCTATCAATTTCTACCTTACATACAATATTTATTTTTGGATTACCACTATCAGTTTTGCCAGGATAGACAAATAGCACAGGGCCGATTGTTTGCACTCCAACCCCTATTTCTTCTGCAAGTTCACGCCGGACACATTGCTCATAGGTTTCGTCATGCTCCCATCCTCCGCCAGGCATTTCCCATTCCCCGTCGCTTGCTTTAAAGACTAGCAAGCGATTTTGTTCGTCAAAAATCAGTACTTTCGCAGACACTCGCCAATAAGTTGACGGCACACTGCTTTTTGGATAACTACTCATCCACTTATGATAGCAGACCTCATCCCTTATAAAGTGCTTCGGAACTGTGCTCAACTACATAGCGCACCGCGTCCAGTAGTGTTGGTGCAGAGTACTCTGCCTGCGGAGAAACCACTACTTTATTGCGTGCGGTCTTTACCAAAATGCTTCCTTTACAGCCTGCACTTATGCCAGCCTCAACATCTGATTGATTATCGCCCACCATATACACCGAGCCAATATCAAAGTTTAGTTCTTTTGCCGCCTGGAGAAGCATCTTAGGACCAGGCTTGTGCCATTCACTAGCGTTTGAACCACTTGCCTCTGGGTTCATGTAGGTTTTTATAATTTCTACGCCACTTGGCGCCAGAAGAGCAAGCACTTCATTATGAATAGTCCAAAATTCTTCTTCGGTTATTCTGCCTTCCGCAATGCTTGCCTGATTAGTAACTACGACTACAGCAAAATCATGCTGGGCTAAATAGGTGAGCGCCTCAATACTGTCATCGAACAGTTCAATCTTATCAATACTATCAACGCGCTCATCAAGAGGGTCTTGGATAATAGTCCCGTCGCGGTCAAGCAATACTATATTCATATGCTCAGTATAACAATCATGCTAAGTTTAAAAACTATACTGTGTAAAATATTTTGACATAATTATAATTTTTATGTTATAATATAAAGATATGTCTATTATTACACCAGAGATGGTTCAGCCAGTTTTTAAAGATCCTCTTATTGTCTGGAAAGAGCCTCATTTGCAAGCCTTGTTCAATACAGAGCCTAACATACCTTATCCTGACACCGTTCGCACAAGACACGTAGGAGATTTAAGAGGACTGTATTTTTCTGAGACAAACGAGATCGCGCCTACCTCCGACATTGAATTCGCTCACCTCATTTCAGACCCCGAACGCACCCCGTTTGATACAAGTAGTTCCGTTTACAACGGAAGTTTTGTTTCGATTAAAGGAACATTTCCTGTTGCAGAAAACTCATCTGAAGCTCGCTTAAGACTGTACTTCAACCCGGGCATTGCAGATACCATTCCTCTTTTCATGGGGTTGCATAAAGTGTCTCAAGAAAAACTAGGGGAGTTAGCCGAAGCAAAATTTAGATTTGAAGGAATGAGCGATTCTCCACATCGAAGAAGTCATATGGACAGAGTGGTGGCATACCCAACTTCAATGCGCCAGGCAAGAGCTATGTTGCATTTTGCTGCAGAGTTTACCCCATCAGACCCAGGACCTAGCATTCCGTTTGCACACCCTATAGAAATAGATGGCGAACAATTTGACTGGATTGCTGTTGGTGAAGAGCCAAACAATCGTACAAAAATGGGAGCAGATCCGGCTTCATTGACACAATCAAGAATAAGAATGTTAATGAAAGCAGTAGACCGTTTTCCAAAAGTTAACGTCATGACCGACAAACGACCAAACTGCACTGAAGAGGAGCTCGAGGCCGAACTGACGCACATGGCTTTGGCGAATGGAGTGCATTCAGCTTCGATGTCATTTAACGCCGGGACGAACTTGGGTGACGTTCAAGCAGCATTAGGCATCAAACTTCTCGATAGAGAAGTTATATAAAAAATAGCACCGCATTTCTACGGTGCTATTTTCCTCAACGAGAAGTTTTATTACTTCCAGCCAAAGGCCTGGCTCAATATCCAGAGCGTAAACGCCACTGAGATAAAGAACAGACCAAGACCCACTGGGCTTCCCCAGCTAAACCATGAACCCCACGAGCGCCAATGTTTCAAATGGTCCTCGTAGCTCCAGCCGGTTTCTTTCTGGATATCTTGTAGACTTTTGCCTTGATGTTGCATAGTAGTCCTTTTGTTAGTTGATGAGCGCTTGCTACCCTTCCGAATTCGACGACTTTCGTAAAAGATGCAAACCTACTCATTCAATCCTAGCGGTTGAGTTTTGCCATGTTGTTCGCCGAATGAGCAGCGCATGGTGGTATTTGACTCCCACTTTAACATAATTAAAACACAGTATGACAAATCAAGCAAAGTGCAACGTTTATCAAAATTTCGTTATACCACAGAGCACAATAAAACTAATGCTAAGTAACAAAAAGGTGTCAAATTATTGCCAAAAAATAAAATCAAAATTTAATTTTACCTTGTGATAAGCCTACAAACCAGGGACTTGCACAAACATCTCACTAACAGCACTTCGAACGAGAACTGTATCGCTAGGGCTCAATCCTGCTACTCTTTCGTCGGGTGATATGTGAGAGAAATAGATTTCATCAAATATCAGTGAAGCTTTTGCTGCCTCGGTGAGATCTGGTTCTACGTAGGTACTTCCGTATTTTCTTTGTTCAATAACACTATGTAGAGGTAAGGGTAGGTGATAGCTCCCGACTAAATCTGGCGACTGCTTAAACGCGAGCCCGAGACCAGTTAAGGGAAAACCGCTTCTGTTCACAAACAACGCACCATCCCGCATAAAAGGGTCGTTGTCCTGCTCATATTCTGTCCCTACAGGACCAAGCAGTTTGGAGACTCTTGCTCCTTCAAGCACAACACCGGTTTGTGTAACAACGCGTGAAGCATCAATAATAATCGTCTGTCTTCGGCCAAGTTTATTACCTGGATCGTTCGCCTCAAATATTTGTCCTCTTGATATAAGCTTAGTACGTTCTTTCACCTCGGGAAGAGGTGACTCCAAAAGCGGGATAGGCATCGCTAGGGTAGGTTTGCGTCGACCAAACATAATAGTAAATATTATACAACTATTTATTATATTTTGTCAATGTTCCGTAATGGTTCAGCACCTTAGCAACAAAAAGGTGGTTGTTCTAGACTGTTAGT
>CAZHXX010000004.1:0-97571 GCA_964536485.1 uncultured Candidatus Saccharibacteria bacterium | reverse complement strand
ACAAAAAGCCGTTCGATATTCTGGCTCGAACGGCTAAAAATGCGAACTGGCAGGGCTGAACGAAAACGAACTGTATGTCATCTTCACTTCCCCAAGCGGTAATCAACGAATCTACGGGAGCATAAATTCTGTTGGCAACCAGCTCGTTCTTACTGCCTATTTCCAGCGCTATAGCGAAACAGGCGTGTGGACTATGACTTCTTCCTTAAGCGATTCAGCAGGAAACACGCGTAGTTACGACAACGCCGACCTTGCTACACTAGGATTTCCAAATACCCTCACGGTGACCGGAAATGGAGACACAACCCCGGTAAGTGTTGATGCGATGGACTTCACTGCTGCTTTCCCGCCAGCAGGAGACCAGTTTGCAAACAGCGCTAAAGTGACAATTGCAGCACGATACTCAGACAACCTTTCAGGCTTTGGGGTTGCTGACCTAGTTTATCTGTCACAAACCTCAACTCAAGTTGCTACCTCTTCATCAACTTTCTCTGGGAATGACTACCAGTACACCGTCTATCTTCCTCCGTACGCAGCAACAGGAGTATGGCTTCCTCAACTCACGACAACAGATCTCGCAGGTAACACTCGTGTGCTGAGTCACACCGACTTGCTTGGGCTTGGCTATGACCTCACGCTGACGGTTGCTACAAATGAGCAAGACACAGTCGCGGACAATGGTAGCGTGACTACTGACCCTGCAAATAATGGTGCTACGGCAACCGATCCATTTGTTGCTACGGTAACAACTCCCGTCGGAGGAGACATCTCTATTACCCAAGTCTCCCTTACTGAGCCAGTCAGCTCTAACGATTACCTCATTTTCGACCAACAGTATGACATTAATGCGCCAGCCGCCACTGTTGAACAACCGCTCATTCTCACTTTCAGAGTAGATGCGAGCAAACTTGCCGGACAGACAGCCCAGACCCTAGTTGTCTTTAGAAACGGTGAACTTATAGGGAATTGTATTGTACCTGGCGTCACCGACCCCGATGCGTGCGTCGATACACGAACAACTTTTCCTGACGGCGACGTTCAGCTCACCGTTAGAACAAGTCACGCCAGCGTATGGAACCTAGGTTATGTGGCACCTCCTGAAGTTACCTATACGTTCTCAGATTTTGACGGCTCGGTAAAGCAAGCACCACAACTTAATAAGGTTGAGGGTGGAGAGACTATTCCGGTCAAATTCAACCTTTCCGATAATTCAGAAGGACTTACTGTTTTGCCTGCTGAGATTGCAACTTCTCAGAAGATCTCTTGCAGCACAAAACAACCTATTGGAGAAGCTACCCCGATTAAAATTACAAAAAACGGTGAACTTAAATTAAAGAACAACGGTACTTACAGCTTTAAATGGAAAACCCTTGAAAAATGGGAAGAAAGTTGTCGACAGTTAATACTTACCTTCAGCAACGGAGAGACAGTCGTCGCTTACTTCAGATTTAAAGACTAGTGTACAACCCATGCATTACACCCCCGCATACAGACAAATATGCGGGGGTGTTTGCATCTTATAAAGGCATCGTTAAAGTAAAACTACTACCTTTATGAAGCTTGCTCTTAACTTCAATAGTACCACCATGAGCCTCGATGAATTGTTTGCAAACATAGAGACCAATTCCTGTGCCACTAGGTTGCACCGACCTTGCCTGATCACTCCTGAAATATTTCTTGAAGATGCTCTTTTGGTCCCTATCTGTTAAGCCTATACCCGTGTCAGTAATTGTAAGCGTGAGGCTTGAAGCAACTACCCCTAGTTGCACACGTATCTTGCCGCCCTCAGGAGTATAACGAACGGCGTTATCAATAATATTGAACACTGCTTCACGACATTTTTGCTTGTCGGCTACCACAAAAACTCTCGTGAGTATGTCTGTTTCTATAGTAATATTTTTTTGCTTCATTTGGTGGAAGAGCGCCTGCAATTCTTCTTTCACAAGATAAGAAAAGCTGAATCTCTTTGGCTGAAGCTGTAATATCTGATCATCTGAGGATGCCGATTCCAGTATTCCGGAAACAATGCTCGTCATTCGTTCAATACTGCGGAGCGTATATGATGCATACTTTTTTTCATGACTAGCGAGATGTTTATCTTCAAGTAGCAGCTCGGTAAAACCTCGAGCCGACGTGAGTTGCGGGCGTAGCTGATGTGAAGCAGCTGAAATAAAATCATTTTTTACTGTATTAAGTTTTGATAGCTGTACATTTGAATAGCGCAAACGAGCAGTCGCTTCCTTTATCTTTTTCTCTAGTGTTTTGTTAAAGTTAATGATTTCTTCGTATTTATTCGCATTACTCATGGCAAGCCCTACCGTCTTTCCGCTCATCGCTAAAACATGGAGATCTTTAGTAGTGTATGCCTCACCACTTTGCTTGTAGCCAAGCACAAGGAATCCTTCCGTCTGGTCATAACTAGAAAGTCTGACTATAGCATCAACTGCATATTTTCGATGGAGTGTCTGCGCCCAACGTGACTTGTGCTTTTCAAGCAGTGTCACCTCGTCTTCTACTCGCTCTAGTGATGCAAGAAGCGCACGCTCAAAACTTCTGCTAGGATTGCCCCCTGTCGATGCAAGCCTTTGCATACTGTTGCCTACATCAAAAAAGTACATATAGTGTGGGTGTAGGGCGGAGCCAATTATTTCGACAACTGCCCCTGCAATCTCGCTAACCTGCGTCCGTGAAACTACAATCGCTGAAAGCTCATCTATAACGTGCTTCTCATCATAGTCATTTTTATAAAAAATGCGAGTTGTTATTGACGTGAACACATACACAAGAGGGCGAAAAGTAAGCGCAAAAAAAAGTGCACAAATACTTATGATGAAAGCTCGTGACTCATTATCAAGACGCATTTCTAGAGCACCCGGAAGATGTCTCACCGCAAAGAAATAAAGATAGCCAATGACGAATAGGGAGATAGAATAGGTAAAACTTCTAATAATAATGAGCCGTACGTCAAACAAACGTTTCACGACAATAGCGTATGCAAACCCAAACACCATGATTGAAAAGAAGAGAGGTCCGACCAGACTAATGTTGAACGATTTAAAGAAAAAGGGGAACACTGCATTTGTCGTTACCCCAAATAAAAGCGACAAAAAGGTTGACCAGCCTATCAATTGTAGCTGCGACCTGGCAACTCCCCTCGTTTTCTTTAAGGTACGATAAAAAATCGTGAGGCTTGCAACAAAGAAGAACCCTACAGCAAGAAAATAAACTACAGCAAGTGAGCCAAACACCACTTCTGTGACGGGCATCATAGGCTTTATAGAATTTACGACATAGGGTGTTGTGCTCAGGAGCATGACGTAAATGCCAACACTCCAAAATAAACGCCTTATGCGAGTATGACTGGATGAAGACGCAAAGTAACTAAAAAATAATGCCACAGAGGCCATTGCTCCTGTGCTTGTCACAAAGATAAGCCGGTTCACAAGAAGTTGCGTGCTATAAGACATGTGCACATCGTTACTAAAAAAGTTTGCAAGCATCCAGCAACCGAGTAAGAATGCCATTGCAAACATAGAACGGTAAAGACTGTTAGTGCGGTCACGGAGGAGTACCACAAGCCCAGTTAGGATTGTTGCCGATGCAACTACTATGGTGATACTCCCCGTAAACGTTAACGCTGTCATGGCCGTCTGATAATTTCGTAGCTAGATTCAGATTCAGACGCGGAAAAGCCTGAACTTTGGGGGTTTGTCCCCATTCTCCCTAAGCTTCTTCGCAAATGCTCTACCCGTTCTGATGCGTGCACGATATTTAAGCCGTCGATAGGGTCAAAGTTATAGATATATGGGTAAACAAATTCCGGAGACGTATGTTGCTTCCCAAGCACCCATCGCTCTATCATGGCCGTCATGGTGCCCGCAAGAATTAGAACACCAGGAGAAATCCCAGGTGTTGATTTAATCTCATTTGCAATAAAAGCATCTAACATTCCAGCAGGTGTGTACGATGGCATCTGTACCAGAATTTGATCGAGTGGTATTTCTGTTTCAGAGGTCACTTCTTGGTCTTTTTCTAGTCCGTAGTAGTGCTCTGCGGTCCACTCAGTATCGTTAGGATCAAAGCAAGTAACACTGCAGCCATACCCAATTTCAATACCCATAAACACAGGGAGCCCTAACGCTCTGGCTTTGCGCGCTACCATGACGCTTATTTCTGGGTGTGAAATGTCGATGGCGTCAAGCACGATGGTTGCGCCACTTAAGACAGCATCCATATTCTCTGGTGTTATACCTTCGGTAAAAACATGCGTACCTATGTCTGGTCGTATTCTTCGAAGTAAACGAGCGATTGCTTCCGCCTTATTCACCCCCACCGTGTCTAAATAAGAGCCGTTTTGGCGATTTACATTTGTAATATCAAAGACATCGGGGTCAGCGAGAGTCACTTGCATGCCTTCACGCACAAGTGATTCTGCGACACCACCACCTGCCCCACCTGTACCTAAAATTGCTACTCGTTGACCATAAAAAAACTCTTGGTCTCGGGCAGTTCTCCATCCTAGCGAAGCCTGATCTTGTTCATGTATTCGTGGAATTTCTAATGAAGGGTGAGAGTCTGACATTATGCTGCCACCTTTTCTTCTGTCCTGCCTAGGAGGTGTTTAGCAACCTCAGCAACCAGCTCTTCATTTGTTCCATTTTTAGCAATATCAAAGAATCGAGCGTAGGGGAAGTCTGTGTGCGCACTTGCAAGTTCTCTAGACCGAGTCATACTTTTAGCGCCATCAATACGTACCGCACAGTTACGAGTATCTCCGTAAGAAGATAGCACCTTTACATCTGATATTTTTTCAATATCCATACCCATCCCCTTTATTCTTCTTAATAACGGAAGCTCAAGCGTAGCATAACCGGTTATGCCTTCTCTTGCAAGCATTCCAGCTGTATGAGCAATCATCGCAACACTTCCAACAGTCTGCAAGGTCGCATCAAAATGCCGAGACATAAAGCGCGACATTTCCACTCGTGGCTCGTCTGCTGGAAGCCCCAAATCAAATTCGTGCTCAACAGGTAAAAGCTCGTCTCTGGAACGTCGTTCTATGTAGCGTAAGTTTGCAAAAACAAACGGCTCGTCAGCTCCAAAGGTAGCTGTGTCTACCATTGCGAGGTGCGACGAGCGTATATCATAGTCATCGGACTCGAGACCGCTCCCATCTATTGCCGATGTTGGGAGCCAAGAAAGTTCATCAACATACACATTACCACGCAAAATTTTGGCACGCGTCATAAGATCAGCGTCAAGTACCTGCCCACCACTATGTGCGATATAGCCCAGCCACAACGAAGGATTCTCCGCCTGCACTAGCGTTTCTTGAGCCCCAAGAGTCGGTTTACTACTTTCAAGTTCTATCATTGAACAATCTCCTTTTATAAAAGAGAGTGTAGCCAGTTTAAAAAGTCCAAATAATGAAACTTCTGGATAGTTTTTTAGATTATTTTAATTTTAGGCATTTATTTGCTTGTACAAAGGTCGCTTTTGTAGAAATACCGAGAGCTTGTTATTTTATTTTTGTGACAATGTTATTTATAAATATTTCATTTTGTGACATACAAACCACCGCTCCTATAATTTAAGCAAAGTCGATGCTTATATGGGGTTTTTACATACGCGCATCGAAGCGATAACCGATACCATGGACAGTTTTTTATAAGCTTACGCTTGTAGGGCTTGTCGATTTTTTCACGCAAATGCCGAATATATACTTCAAGTCTGTTGCTGGCCGACTCGGATCTGATTTGCCAAACTTTGTTAAGCAATAGATGTTTTGGTAGCACCGTATTTGGATTGCGCATCATAAATTCGAGTAAATCATACTCCTTTGGCCTGAGATGGAGTGGCACACCTGCCCGAGACACGCCATGAGACTCGGGGTCCAAAATAATATCTTCGATATGTAGCGCAGACTGCACAACAGCCGAAGGACGACGGGATATTGAACGCAGACGAGCCAATAACTCTTTATAGCCAAATGGTTTTGTCATATAATCGTCTGCGCCGGCGTCTAGGCAAGAGATCTTCGTCTGTTCATCTGCATAGGATGAGAGCATTAAAATCGGAGTGCTTATCATGAGTCGTCGAAGCTCGCGACATATTGCCATGCCGTCCTTCCCAGGGAGAGAAATATCAAGAATAAGTGCGTCGTAACTGTGCGTCTGAGCTTTTTTGAAACCTTCGAGACCATCGTGACTGACTTGCACAAAGTGGTGTTCTTTAGTGAGCACTCTTTTAATAAACTCTGCCGTCAGCTCGTCGTCTTCAATAATTAAGATGTTCATTCTGTGCTCGCTTTTTTTGTTGGCTTAACCTGTGACACGAAACTATACACCATCTTCGAGTATGCAACTATTTCCTCTCTCGCAACAGCCTCTTCTGCCGCAATCATTACACACAACATATATGGGCGGAGCGGGACATACACAACGCCACAATCGCCATAGACATTTTCTTTGTCTCCCACTTGATACACACCAATTTTATGAGAAACTTTCACACTTGGGTCGACGCCAGCAGGAAGCTTGTCTTTAAAATCAGTTTGAGATAACTCCTGCAAGATAAGGTTAGAATTATCGCGACTTAAGTAAGTCGCCAGATAGAGACTCCTAAAGACAGAAGCGTAGCTCTTAGGAGACATAACAGGAAATGGGCCGGTACGAGTTTTTGGCAGATCGAGCTGGTCAAACACGTCAGTAAGTGCTCCGCTAGGGAGTGCTTTTAGTAGAATTCCTGCTGCTGTGTTATCTGACTTCTTGAGCGTGAGTGCTACCGCTTCATTAATAGTCAGCTTTGTTCCAGCACCCTTCTTCCATAGATCGCCGAAGTTACTATCTAAATTATCTTGCTCTATTGTTAGCTCGGTGTCCATGTTCAAGGCACCCTTCTCTAGCTGATTAAACACCGCCATAACAGCAGGGACTTTAGACAAGCTTCCAATCTTTACCTCTAACTGGTCATTAACTCCTATAGAAGCACCTGTTGGCAGGTATTCAAAGTACACCCCTGCTGGCAAATTTCTTGAGGTGTATCTTTCTTTCATCACTTCTCTCAGCTGAGTGAAATTTACAATCATATCATTATTTTGGGCTCCAAAAAGCCTCGTTGCTAAAAAAGGATACTGCCGTTGCTGTGCTTCAGAGATGTCTGGCCCCTCTTTCCCAAGATTTTTACCCACAAAAAACGCTGATGCTACTAGTAAAAATACGGACAGCCCTAGAGCTGGCACGATTCGTTTTTTTATTGGTACTGTATCTTTCTTCATTCTCTAGTTTCTAACACTCATTGCTTGCCAATTAAACTTCGTATCTGCAGGAAGTGGTTCTAGCAATTCTACGCTAAAGCCTGTCTTTGTCACTTCTCCTAAACGCCATGCAACACCAACGAAATCCTGAGGAGTCAGCACGATATTCGGTACTACTTTTTGCTCATTAACAAATTCGACAAAGGCGGTAGCTTGACCTGCTGAGATCACTACAGAGCCAGCTGTATCATTATTACCGAATAACGTTCCGTCCACCGTGACGTCTTGCGCAAACTGCACATCACCCAGAAAAGTCAACACACCATCCGAATCCTTTACAAGCTTCGTTAAGGTGTTTTCTTGAAGGACGGCATTCGCCTCCTCAAGCGTCGCAAGCCTTGTTACTATGCTGTCTAGCTGGTTCTGCTGCACGGCGAATCCATTAATAATTTGATCAATCACTCGCTGGTCAAGAGAATTATAAGTAATCGTTTGCAAGCCATCCATTCCAAGTTCGTCTGCATTATCACTCGCAAGAGATGTTACTGAGCTGTTCTTGAAGACGCTACTAAGATCAAAGCTGATAGGAGCTTGCCAATAGCCATTTCTTACAAAAACAAATCCATTCGCAGTCCCGTCGCCATTATCGCTAACATCAAGCAAGAGTTGCCCCACTACATAGCCAGACTGTGTTGCAAGCATTCCATATCCTGGCATTGTAGCGCTGGCGGTAATCATATCTCCTGCTTTTGGTAAACCGTTTTCAGTGGAAAGTTTAACTGGGACACGCCCGTTAAGTGCAACGGGAACTGGGACACCTGTACCATCTGGCTCACCGATTACTTGTCCCGGTTTAGTGCTTACAATACCCAGCTGATGGTTGTCATAAGGAACACCCGCCTTTGCAACTTGGCTTCGTCCTTCTCCCGTGAGGGCAACTATCATTCCTTGTCTGACATCAAATTCCTTCGTATAGTAGGTTTCTGCATAGTCTGCACCAGAAGTTCTATATGCTGTCACATAACTTCCCGCAAATACAGTAGAGGTACCGCTCGCTGCGTTCTGCCTAAATTGTAGCTGTACGTTTCCAGCTGTTGCCCCTGTAGCAATTGTCCCTGCAAAAACGTTTGTGTCTGGAGTGGCATTAGTAGCTTGGTTGCCTGTAGAAGCACCGCATGCCATATTTCCAATAGAGACACCATCCTCCAAGTTGTTGTAAGAGGTATGACATGTCGCGCCAGTTGGTGCATTAATATTCCACATTGAGTCAGCTGCTACTGGTGAGTTGAAGTTCACCCACATTTCAAAGACCCACGTTTCATTTGCACCCACGGCAAATCCAATATCATCTGTTGCGTCAGCATCAGCATCAACATCACTTGGAGTAATTGTTGTGTTTGTATAGTTGCCATCAAGAATGTTATGGAAGGTTGCTCGATTTGTTCCACAACTAAACTGCGAAGTCGTACTATCCCACTTCAATGTATCATCGTTTTGGTCACAATCTGCAAGACCTGAACCAGAGAAGCTTGCAAAGCTTGCTGCACCCGCGCCACTAATACTCCATTGTGCATCGGTGAGCGAAACATTTGCATTTGAATCACCAATCGTTACCGTGTCGGCTGCCGTACCTGTACCAATGTTGGTCGTATTTGCGTCACTGTCGGTAGAGATATTGATCGTACCGGTTCCGTTATCTACTCCTATTGTTTGATCTGCGAGAATATTACCGATAGAGACTGCCCCTGTATCAAGTATGCTGAATACAGTGTTGCCGGCAAACTGAATTGCAAAATCACCGGTACTATTAAGGTTTGTCGTGAAGTTATTTGCGCCAAGACTAATAGTAGTGGAGGCGTCCAACGAGAGTGTATCTGACAGTTCAGTAAAGTTCAGCCCATCGGCAGTGACTGCAATATCATTAGCATTAACCGTAATACCGTTACCAGCCCCAATGTTGAGGGTCGTCGTGCCACCAAGTGAGACACTTCCGCCACCCGTAAGACCTGAGCCTGCGGTTGCAGTAACCGAGCTATTGGCAAGATCTGTATTTGTGACACTACCGTCAACGATGCTGGTTGCATCAACACTGGCTGTATCTATGGTGCCGTCAAAGCCAACGACGAATTTGTTTACAGCGCTTGCTTGCAACTGCACAAGGTTACCTGAGACACCTGTCTTGTTCACGAAGATAGTGCTGTTTGTAGAGGTATCTGTTTGTGCTGTTGCTCTGCCTAGTTCAATGAAGACGTTTCCTGCAACGTCTGTTGCAGTAATAGTTCCGTCGACAATCTCACCACTAACGATGTCTGTTCCTAGAGTTGCACTCAACGTGACTGTGCCACCGAGCGAAACACTTCCGCCACTGCTGAGACCAGTACCTGCGGTAACGGTGAGTGAGGAGTTGACGAGATTAGCGTTAGCTACGGTACCTGAAGCAATGTCGGTACCGGTGATGGTGCCATCGACTATCTCGGCGCTTGTAATGTCGGTACCAAGGGTAGCGGCAATAGTGATGGTGTCGGTGGTGCCATTACTGGTAATAGCAATACCTGAGCCGTTTGCAAGCGTAAGCGTATCTGTTGAGCTATCTGCAGCAGGATTACCTGCATCTGGAGTACTAATAGTAAGGAAGAGGTTCTGGTTATCTGTGTTGTCTAGGTAGCTAGCCAGTGAGACTGAGTTACCACCACTAATAGATAAGGTATTCGTGACGAGACTGAGGGTCTGAGCATCTGTGTTGGTATCGGTGTCATTAGCACAGCCCCATACATCTGAGCTTTCTGTCCACTTTAAGACTTGTCCATCACTACAGCCTTGGAGGAGTGCAACACCACTAGCTAATACTTCAAGACCAGAGCCGGAGCTCGTTGTTGACGACAAGGCATCAGCAGACGCAGCGGCTCGAACCGCAATATCGTCAGCATTAACCGTAATACCGTTACCAGCCCCAATGTTGAGGGTCGTCGTGCCACCAAGTGAGACACTTCCGCCACCCGTAAGACCTGAGCCTGCGGTTGCAGTAACCGAGCTATTGGCAAGATCTGTATTTGTGACACTACCGTCAACGATGCTGGTTGCATCAACACTGGCTGTATCTATGGTGCCGTCAAAGCCAACGACGAATTTGTTTACAGCGCTTGCTTGCAACTGCACAAGGTTACCTGAGACACCTGTCTTGTTCACGAAGATAGTGCTGTTTGTAGAGGTATCTGTTTGTGCTGTTGCTCTGCCTAGTTCAATGAAGACGTTTCCTGCAACGTCTGTTGCAGTAATAGTTCCGTCGACAATCTCACCACTAACGATGTCTGTTCCTAGAGTTGCACTCAACGTGACTGTGCCACCGAGCGAAACACTTCCGCCACTGCTGAGACCAGTACCTGCGGTAACGGTGAGTGAGGAGTTGACGAGATTAGCGTTAGCTACGGTACCTGAAGCAATGTCGGTACCGGTGATGGTGCCATCAGCGATGTCGGCACTAACTATTTCTCCGTCAACTATTTCTGCACTAGTGATGGTAGTGCCTAGGGTTGCAGCAATAGTTAAGGTGTCGGTGGTACTGTCGCCAGTAATAGTGACTCCTGCTCCACTGACCAAGTTAAGTGTGTCGGTGGCACTGTCAGCAACTGGGTCGGTACCATTGTCTGCATTAAGTGTCTGGAAGAGATTCTGTGCATCAGTGTCAGTGTCAACGTCTGCGGCACAAGCCCAGGCAGAGCCATTCCACTTCATGATCTGGTTGCCACTGCAGCCGTTCTGAGCAATATTGCTAAAGAGGATAGTAGCACTGGCAAGGTCAGTACCAGTCACCGTGCCATTGGTAATCTCACTAGAGTCTACTGAGCTACCAAACAGTGAGACATTGGCACTAAGTGCACCGTCAGCCACAGAACCAGAAGAACTAATAGTGAGAGCGTCGGCAATGTTAGTATCACTTAGGGTGCCAGTGTAGCTGAGTGAGCCAAGAGCGAGGGTGCCTGAGCTGAGTGTCCCTGTATTGTCTGCGTCAAAGATAAAGGCTTCAACTGCTGCTTCTGAGACTGCCGTGTCATTATCTGCGCCACAGTACCAAGCAGAACCATTAAACTTAAAGATTTCATCAGTTCCACAACTATTGTTTGCAATGTCTGCAAAGGTAATAGTACCGTCAGTAATTTCGCTACTGTCTATGCTGGTACCTAATACTGACGCAATAGTAAGCGTATCCGTAGTGCTGTCACCTGTGATGGTAATGCCAGCACCATCTGCAAGATTAAGCGTGTCGGTTGCACTGTCTGCAGTTGGGTCAGTACCGTTTGGTGCGTTAATAGTGAAGAAGAGGTTTTGACTATCGGTGTTGTCGAGAAGATCTGAGAGATCAACCGTACCAGCGTCATTAGTGAGAGCCAAGATATTACCAGTGCGAGTAAGATCTTGTGCGTCAGTGTTATCTAAGTAGCCAGATAAATCTACTGAACCACCAGCAACAAGACTAAGTGTATTGCCAATAAGACTAAGGTCTTGGGTGTCGGTGTTATCTAAGTAAGGACTAAGATCAATGTTAGTGGGGGAACCGATGACGGTAAGAGTGAGTGTATTGCCACTGAGGTTTAGGTCTTGCAATTCATTGGTCGTACTGCCATCAACTTCACTCGTAAGGTAGCCATTGTTAGAGACATAGCTATCTACTTGGGCTTCGCTTAAGACGGTGTCGTCTAAGTAACCGGAGAGGTCGACAGTGCCAACATTACCAGATATAGACAAGGTGTTACCGGTCAGTGAGATTGCTTGACTATCGGTGTTGTCGAGAAGACTAGAAAGAAAAACACTATTCCCTTCTGAAATTGTGAGCGTTTGTGTACCGGCTGTGTAGCTCAGAGTCTGGTCGTCTGTATCAACCGAGGCGGATGCACAAACCCACACAGAACCATTCCACTGTGCTACCTGACCACTCGAACAGGAGAGACTGGCGAGTGTATCGGTATTATCTAGGTAAGGAGTTAAATCAACGGTAGAAGCGTCCCCTGTAAGACTGAGTGTATTTGAGGTGAGTGACAAATCTTGTGCATCAGTGTTATCTAAAAGAGAGGATAAATCTGCCGTGTTGCCCCCACTAATAGACAAGAGCTTGGTACCGGTCGAATAACTTACCGTTTGGGCGTCAGTGTTATCGAGATAGCTCGCAAGATTCACGGAGTTTCCGCCACTTATACTTAACGTGTTAACAGAAAGATTCAGGGTCTGTGCGTCAGTGTTGGTGTCTGTATCATTTGCACATACCCATGCGCTCCCATTCCACTTAGCAACCTGGTTGCTTGAGCAAGAAAGACCAGCTAAAGTGTCGGCGTCGGTAATAGTAGCAGTTGTAACACTGGTAATTCTCCCTTGAGCATCCACAGTAAGCGTTGGTATTTGTGTTGCAGAGCCATAACTTCCAGCACTAACCCCCGAAGTCGCAAGCGAAAATGCTGTTCCTGCTAAAGTAAGTCCTGTTCCAGCGCTATACGTTGTGTCGTTATCAGATAGCCCAACAGTATTACCGCCAGAAATTTGAAGTTGCCTTCCAGCACCAGAACCAATGACTGCAAGTGTTTGCTGGTCAGTATCAACCGATGCTGAAGCACATTGCCAAGCAATCGTGTTCCACTGCGCCACCTGGCCATTCGCACAGGATAAACTTGCTAATGTATCAGTATTATCAAGAAGCGATGCGAGACTAACAGAATTACCGCCAGCTATCGAAAGGATGCTCGCGCCTCCAAAAGAAAGTGTTTGGTCGTCTGTAGCAGGATCGCCGGCCGGCCCTATTGCTCCCTGAGGCCCTACTGGCCCTACCGGGCCTGCTGCACCCGTGGCTCCATTAGCACCATCTTTGCCAGGAGCACCCTGTTCACCAGTTTCACCTTTAGATCCAGTTTCACCGGAAAGCCCAGCTTCACCAGTATCTCCTTTGTCGCCTTTTAGCGCCACGACACTTGGCTGCTGCGCTTCAGAAGGAGCCAAAGGAAGATCGTTCCCTGAAGTATCTTTTGCTTCATAGACACACTGACTGAAGAGTGATGCCTGTCTTTCACCGAGAAGCCGCGCAAGACCACCTGCGGCATTAATGGAGATAGTCTGTGGACATTCAGCGTATGTGAAGGTGTCCTTCTCCTCGACTGGTTGTTTACAGCCGTCCGGCACATTGGTCTCGATGCCATCCTTAGCAGAAGTAGGTACCTCGGTACGACAAATCTGGAGATAAGTATCTCCTGTCGCAGAAAAACGATTCAAATTTACCGGCACCTCATACTGGCCACTACTCACAAACACATCTTGAAAGTCCTGCTCTATAGTCTGCAACCCGCTCTGGGCATTAAACCCGACAACGCGCAGGTCATAATATCCGTCACTCACAGGAGTTCCGTTGGACTGACGCAACAGCCCATTAACAGGGACCTTCACTGGCCTTAGTGCAACAATAAGCACAACTGCCAGCAACGACAATAGTACAAATAGCCCTCCAAATAGTCTCTTTTTTTGCAACAAGATTTGCGCCCTTGTTTTATCTTGTAAAAATACCTTCTAACAGTTTAGGATAAGCATGATTAAAACGCAAGTGCTTTTGGAGAGAAAAAGCTCGCTTTTCATAGTATGTACATAAATGTGGAAGCCGGGACTGTTTTGAGTTGTTCAACAAAAAAAGAAGCCATTTTCATATGGCTTCTTTTCATGCACGCGCAAAGAGTCTATTTTGCAAATTCTATAGCACGCGTCTCACGTATTACATTTACTTTTATTGTCCCTGGATACTGCATGGTACTCTCTATCTTGTTTGCAAGATCACGAGCAAGCTTGATAGCACCGAGGTCATCGATATGCACCGGCTTCACAAAGACCCGGACTTCACGCCCAGCACTTATGGCATAAGCTTTCTCCACCCCTTCGAAGCCAAGCGCTGTGTTTTCGAGATCGCGCATACGTTCTGCAAAGTTTTCCGCACTGATGTTTCGTGCCCCCGGCCGTGAAGCAGAAATTGCATCTACTACACGAATGATGACTGCTTCGGTACTTGTTGCTTCAACATCGTCATGATGCTGTTCAGCGGCAAGAGCAACTTCTTCAGGAACACCGTATTTACGAGCCATTTCACCACTAATATGATGGTGTTTACCTTCCATCTTATGCGTAAGAGCCTTGCCCATATCGTGAATAAGTGCTGCATATTTCGCTACCTTCACATTGGCTCCAAGCTGTTCTGCCAAGATACCAGCCATGTGAGCCATTTCCGTCGAATGTTTTAGCACATTCTGGCCATAGCTTGTTCGGTATTTAAGTTCGCCCAAAAGCTGTAAGATTTCTTTTGGAATCCCGACAATACCCACTTCACGTGCTGCATCTTCTCCAGCCCGAACAACATCTTTCTGAACTTCTTTTTGAGCTCTCTCTACAACCTCCTCAATTCTGCCGGGGTGAATACGCCCATCTTTCATGAGCATTTCCATGACTCTTTTGGCAACTTCACGACGAATAGGGTCAAAGCTTGAAAGCACTACCATGCCCGGAGTGTCATCCACCATCACATCAACACCAGTTGCCTTTTGAATAGCTTGAATATTTCGGCCTTCCTTGCCGATGATACGACCTTTCATTTCTTCGTCAGTAAGTTTTAAAGCTGTTATGGTGCGCTCTGCTGTTACTTCGCTCGCCATGCGTTCCATAGCTTGCACAATATACATGCCAGCCAGTTCTTCGGCATTTTCTTTTGCTTCATTTTGCAATTTATTAACGAGACCTTTTAGGTCTTCCTTGATGTCTCGTTCGGTCATTTGCATGAGCTTTTCAGCAGCATCAGACTTTGTTAGCTTGGCAATCTTCTCAAGTTTGTCTTGTTGCTTACTGCGGATATCACGAATCTCATTCTTAAGCTCTTCTACTTCAGACTCAGAAACACGTAACTTTTCAGCGCGCTTATCGAGTTCATCAAGCTTCTTGTCTAAGTTGGTTTCGCGATCGAGAAGCCGTTTTTCAACTTCCTTGATTTCACTTCGTCTTTTCTGATCTTCTCGGCGTGTCTCGTCAGCAAGCTTTATCGCGTCTTCTTTTGCTTCTGCAAGCAATTTTGCGGATTCCTTTTTTGCTTTCTCAAGTTCTTTCGTCGCCTCTTCTTCGGCACTTCCAATTTTTTTCTTTGTTGTATAGTTGCTTACACCATAGCCTGCGCCAAGCGCGACTAATGCAGCGACAATCACCTCTGGACCCATACTGGATCCCCCTTTCTTTGTTGTCTCGAGCTGTTCTAAAATTCTTCTAGATTCTGTCGGCGCTCACTATCACTTCATTAGCCTCAAGAATTTGTAGGTTTTAAAACAATAAATCGAATATAGATAATAAAAATTGAACAATGGGAGGGTCTCACACATTTAAGACTCACCTAAGCTTCTATAATACGCGTGTGCAAGGTGCCTGTGCAAGCCTCTTAGCGCACTATTTTTGCGTAGACCACATACCGCTCTTCAAACCTATCAGCTTCACGGTTAAACCGACCAGCACAAGTCATTAGCTTCAAGTCGTGTTCTCCTGTGACCTCGGGTGTTAATATTTTCCCCATATTTAAAATGTCGAGCGGAATACTCTCACCATGGGTTACTTCATAGGTAATCTTCTCTCCGCTACCCTTCTCTATCTCGAAGCGCATGCCCGATTTTAGCTGATTGATTTTTTTAAAAACACCTGGTGCCGTCCACCCTGATACATGTCCCAGAAGTAATGACGAACCCGTTTCGCTCCCTGGTTGCGCACTCTGGTCATACCAGCTTACATCGTTGATGTTCTTTGGGGCATCAATTGCGCCATCTTGCGTGACCCCCGTGTGCTTAATGCGAGCAAAGACTCCGAGCTCGGGAATACGCAGATACCTAGGCAGTTCGGGGCTCACGTTATAAGCGGCCAGCGCAGATTTTGACACGGCTGCCTCAGCTGGCTGGTCACCACTACCCTCTGGAACCCCGTATTCATCAGGTTTTTGGGTTTGCGCACCAAGTACTCCTATCTTCTCTTTTGCTTGTTGATTCATAATGATACCCTGAATGCTCACGCCAAAGGCGAATAAAAAGACGAGCGTCCCTGCACCATAAAAAAGTTTTTGAGTACGTGATAATTTTTGTCTTCGTGCTGGAATTTCTTGATAACTCCCAGAGAACTCCTCTGCCAGAATATCCTGTCGGCTTGCTTTAGCTTGGTGCACCGAGAATAGCGCAACCTGCTGTGCAATACTCATAGGTGTATATGGTGTATTCTTACGCGTAGCCCTCAATGAGCTAGCTATAACTGCACCTTCCTTTGCCATAGCAGGACGAGGCGACGGCATATTTACAGGAGAAGAAGCTTTATCCGAAGCTGAAACCGCGCGAATACGACCCGACAGGCTGTCTACAGGAACCCGTGCTCGACGGCTATATTGTGCCTGCGAATCACGTCTAATATAGGCATCGTATTTTTTTATACGCTCTGCTGCTCGTGGCGCCATTTTTGTCGTGTGTTTGTATTCCATGTATGTCGTTTTTACTTATAACGCGTAACACCCACTCCTGCGTTTTCAGCAAGAGCGGGCGTTACGTCTAGTTGTAAAGTGCTCAGTCTCTTTATTTGCGAGCTTTCTTTGTCTCGTGCATTCGGTATCCAACAAGTGCACCCGCAACACTTAACGCTGTAGCGAGAGTCACAAATGGGTTTGCAAGCAGAGAGTTGCTCCCTGTATCTGGCGCACTTGGAGTGCCCGTAGCAGTCAGGGTAACATCATTACCGTCCCCACCTTTATAAGAAATCTGATACGTATATGCTCCGACCGTAAATTTATCCCCCTCATTTAGGCCCTTGAAGGTACCCTGTACTGCATCGGTGCCGTCATTAAGAATGATGCTAAATACATCATTTGTCGCTGGAGTGTATCCATTCAAAAGTGTTACTTTTAACGTTGTTGCGGAACCGAGATCAATTGAACCCATAACAACCATCTGGTCATAATCACAGCTCAAGCCAGAATGACCAGCAATCTCAACATCATATTCACCGCCAGTAAAGGATAGACCACTTGGATTAAGACAGCCAGGACTATTACCAGGGGCAATCGCTCCACTCGACATAGTCACGTCCCCTACAGCACCAGAGCCCTTAAGAGTCCCCCCATTAATGACGACATTAGCAGCACCAAACGTATCATCAATACTGAGTGAACCTTCGCTAACCTCGAATGATCCAGCGTAACCAGCTCCTGGCGTTGCGAGTAAGCTTACTTTACCAGTTCCAGTTTTGGTAATTTTACCTGAACCAGCTATATCACCAAGTAACGAGATGGTCCCGCCACTTGCATCAAGGGTAAGGTCGTGTGTCCCTAGATCTAGTGTTGTCTCGGTATCGTCATCGCCAACGCTTAATGTGTTTGAGCCTGAGGTTTTGAAAGTAGCGTTAGCACCTAGCGTTACACTTGTGGCTACCGAATGATCTCCACCATTCCCAGTCATGATCGCATCTATACCTTCAGTAAGGGTGAGACCGTTGCCTGATATTTCAAAACTCTTTGAGCTTGTGGTTGTTACTTCGCCACTAAACACTATCTTCGCGAGTGACAAGCTTGATATGTCGTTATTAACTGTTTGGTAATTTGCGCTAACAGGAAAGACTACGGTATCACCATTTACTGGCGCAATGCCACTCACCCAGCTCGTACCAGCGCTCATTTTCCCTAAGTTGGTTGCGTCTAGTGGCATGAATGTTTGCGTGGCCGCTTGCGCTGGCGCAACGAGTGCAAGGGGTGACAAAACACTTACCAT
The DNA here is from genome assembly GCA_964536485.1 of uncultured Candidatus Saccharibacteria bacterium. Taxonomy (GTDB): domain Bacteria; phylum Patescibacteriota; class Saccharimonadia; order Saccharimonadales; family SZUA-47; genus JAGQMY01. The sequence continues at coordinate 79,526 of CAZHXX010000004.1, read as the reverse complement.
AGTCGCAACAAGTCGTGCTTTTATGTGTCCTTTTTTCATCTGTACATTTCTCCTTTTTCTTTTGTCTGCCTAAAAGAGAAGCACCTCTTAAAGCTTTTTCTTTTTTGCAGTTTTCGTGTTTTTAATTACTACAAAGGGAAGTGTATTCTTACCTGTTATGCTTGTCAACATTTTTATAACGAGTGTTGATTTAATTACTACTTTTTTGGTTGCGTAATGTGTGCGTCTGCACCGTAGAAAGGCGCTACTGGTGTGAAAAGCCCCGCGCTAGTCTCAAGACCTTTACTAAGCCAATCATCTCCGCTCGTCGCAACAACAGAAATACCTAGGCTATAAGCAAAAGCATTTGCAACACTGTGGCCAATCCGTAACCCAGTAAAGGAACCTGGCCCTTCATAGACAATAACTTTTTGAACCTGAGTATACGAGCAGTTGACGCTCTCTAGCAGAAAATGAATTCGCGCTAGAATAGTATCTGAAAGCGCTCGGTGCGCCTCCCAGGTATCTTTTGCCATAAGCGTCATGTCTTGATAAACATAAAGCTCGGCAACGGGCGCATCGGTGCGCAGCGCAAGCGTCATCATGGGGTTGTCCCTCCACGAAGAGAGCTAAACATGTACGAGAGAGTTTCCGGAAAAGTAAATGTCATATCTCGATCAGTCTCAGCTGACTTTGTTCGGCGCAGTGTTACGTCCACGAGTCGCTCCGGGGGGAATGTTGCCTCTACTATATCTGGCCATTCGATGACTACGACCGCGCTCCCGTCACTGATTGTTTCTTGAAGCTCTTCGTTCATCAGCCCCATATCGCCAAGCCGATATAAATCATAGTGATGTAGTTCGTGCCTGCCTATGTACACGTGCGCTATCACAAAGGTAGGGCTACTCACCTCTTCAGAACTCCCGAGTCCTTCCGCTAGGCCACGTGTAAAAGTAGTCTTGCCACCGCCCACATCACTCTTAAGCAGAATTATTTCTCCTCCACGAAGAGTACTTCCAATAGCAATACCCAGCGCAATCGTTTCTTGTTCGTTATGTGTCGAGAATTCTTTTTTCATTTCTACTGTGTCTATCTTACCAGTTTTATACTGCGTACTTATGCAAGTACTAACTTGCTATACTTAGTTTTGTACCATGCTTCAGCTATCAAGTATCTATTATGACCGCAAAATCTTATCGCTTCGCACCGGAGGCCCCATAGGACATGCACTCAGCCCGGTGCTGAACCCCAACAACCTCAAGATAGAAGGTTGGTACGCAACTGCACTCCGAGAAAGAGAAGCATACGTACTTCCCGCTGGCGAAGTGCGAGATATCATCACAAAAGGGATTGTAGTGAATGACCACACCTCGCTCACGCTCGTCGAAGACATGATTCGTTTGAGGAGTATCATCGATCTGGGGTTTGAAATAATCGGCAAAACAGTTAAGAACGAAAACAAGCGTACCATCGGAAAAGTAGAAGACTACGCTGTAGACGACCAAACGCTCTTTATAAAAAAGCTCTATGTAAGCCAAAGCTTACTCAGAAGCTTTACTTCCCAACAGCTCATGATAGACCGGAGCCAAATTGTTGAAATAAACGATCGCTATATCGTTATAAAAGATAGCAAAGTACGCAATAGAGGTCTGGAACGCTCTCAACAACCGGCCTAATACTATGTTTCTTCAAGCACCTCTTTTATATCGCTATAGCTAAACCCCTTTGATATCAAGTAGCTTAATAACTTACGCTCATCTTGATAACGCGCTCTTTTACGTAACTTGTTAACTAAATGTTGAAGAGTCTCCCTATCACTACTTTGTGTAGAGCTACGAAGTTCAGTCACTACACTTTGTATAGTTAAAGGGGAGACGCCTTTGCTCATAAGCTCCGCTTTTATGGCCCGTTCACTCTTATTTTTTCGTAGACGACCTTCAACAAACCAGCGGGCGAAATTTTCATCATTAATATATTTCTTTTCGCTAAATTCACTCACAAGAGCTTCGATCTGCTCTTTTTCTGCCTTTTTACGGTACAAATACTCGCGAAGCTCTCGCTCAGAATGTGGTCTTCCCATGAGCCACTCAAGTGCTCGAGAACGAAGTTTTCCTTCGCCACTAAGCTTCTTCAGGCGTTCAAGTTGGTCGACGGTAAGCTCAACCCCTTTTTTTAGCTTTTCTTGGAGTACCTGGTCAAGAGTCAGCGAGAAACTATACTTTTCATCAACAAATACCGACACACGTTCAGCGTCTTTTATTTGTTGCTTAAGCTGGGTTATCTTCATTGAACACCCTCAAAGAAGGCTAAGCCTCTGCGACGCTAGCACGGACTTTTTCAGAAATTTCAGCTAGGACTTCTGGATTATCCTTGAGATACTGCTTTGCAGCCTCACGGCCTTGTGCGACATTGCTCCCACCGTATGCAAACCAAGCACCGGCTTTTTCGACAATTCCCTTCTCTGTTGCAAGATCCAGAACATCCCCTTCAGTACTGATACCCTGGTTATACATAATGTCAAACTCTGCCACACGGAAAGGTGGAGCAATCTTATTCTTTACAATTTTCACTTTTACTCTGTTCCCGATGGCGTCTTCGCCAACTTTAATCTGGCTGGTGCGGCGAATATCCATGCGTACACTTGCGTAGAATTTTAAGGCGTTTCCACCCGTTGTTGTCTCTGGGTTGCCAAACATCACGCCAATCTTCATACGAAGCTGGTTGATAAATATAACCGTACACTTGCTTCTGCTAATAATACTGGTAAGTTTTCTCAATGCTTGGCTCATAAGGCGTGCTTGCAAGCCCATGTGCGAGTCACCCATGTCACCTTCAATTTCTGCCTGAGGCACAAGCGCTGCAACAGAGTCAATGACCACAATATCAACCGCATTACTACGGACCAATGTCTCAACAATCTCAAGCGCCTGTTCACCGCTGTCCGGCTGGCTCACCAATAACGTCTCAATGTTGACCCCCAGTCGCTTTGCGTAAGCTGGGTCAAGTGCATGCTCAGCATCTATGAAGGCTGCTGTACCGCCGCTCTTCTGCACTTCGGCAACTGCATGAAGTGTCAACGTTGTCTTCCCGCTAGATTCCGGCCCATAAATTTCAATGATACGACCCTTTGGGATACCACCACCGAGAGCGATATCAAGACTCAACGATCCTGTAGGGATACATTCAACATCAATCCTGTTGTCTCCCTCAAGATGCATAATTGAACCTTTACCAAACTGTTTCTCAATTTGGTCCATAGCTAGAGAGAGTGCTTTTTGCTTCCCTTCATCACTGGTAGATTTGTCTTCTAGCTTCTTTGATGCCTTCTCTTTTGCCATGATTGTTCCCTCTTTAATTCAACTCTTGTACTTACTAGTATAGCGCATATGTCTATACACAACTATTAACATGCTAAGTTAGACGAAGCGAACAATATAATCCCTCTTGAAACTCTAGCGCTTTGAGCATAAGCATGATACGATTGGGAAGATAAAAAGGGTGGCTTCGTATCGCCAAATACAAAAGATGAGAATTCCAGAGTCAACTGTCGTAGAGATACTCCATAAAAGTGGGGCTTTTGACGATGACAAAATTGCTACCCTGCTCGAACAAGCAAAAACCGAAAAAATTGATCTATCTGAGCTCATAACAAAACAAAACGTTATGAGCGACTCAGAGCTTGTACAAGCATACGCTGACGAAATTGGCGTTCCGTTCGTCGAAATAAATGCAAAAGAAGTCAGTAAAGAAGTTCTAAAACAACTTCCAGAACACATTGCAAAGCTCTACAACATGGTGGTATTTGAAGGCTCACTTGACGACAAAGAAGAACCTCGCTCCATCGCCATGGAAGACCCTGACGATCTTCAAGCGCTCGATGTGCTTCACAAGCTCTTTGGCCAAAAGATTAAGATTTTTATCGCAACTCATTTTAATATTTTGTCGGTGCTTGACCAGTATCGAGGCAATATTGGCAACGAAATATCAAAAATAGTTACCGATGGAAAAGATGACGACGAGGATGATGACGAGGACATTACTGAAGAAGACATAGCTGAAGATTCCCCTATCGCACAAACGGTCAATCTCATCATAGAATATGCAATTAAGTCTGGCGCGAGCGATATACATATTGAGCCTCGCGACAAACAAGTGCTTATTCGCTACCGAGTAGATGGTGTCTTGCGCGAAGCAAATCGTCTTCCTAAGCGAACCCTGAGCGCTTTAGTGTCGCGTATTAAGATTTTGTCTAACCTTAAAATTGACGAGCGCCGTGCGCCACAAGATGGTCGGTTTAAAATTTCATTGAATGGTCGAATATTTGCGTTTCGTGTGTCTACACTGCCTATAACTGAGGGTGAAAAGGTCGTCATGCGTGTGCTTGATGAGTCAAGTGAACCGCTAAGCCTAGAGACACTTGGTTTCTGGGGCAAAGCTCTTCACGACATTCAAGAAGCAAGTATTCAGCCACACGGCATGATCTTAGTCACCGGCCCAACAGGATCTGGAAAGTCCACGACGCTTCACAGCGTCCTTCACATACTCAATAAACCCGATGTCAACATCAGCACCATCGAAGATCCAGTTGAATATAAGCTTGAGGGTGTTAACCAAACCCAAGTAAACCCAGTAGCGGGCATGACATTTGTCGCCGGACTCCGCGCTCTACTCCGTCAAGATCCGAACATTATTATGGTGGGAGAGATTCGCGATGGTGAAACGGCTGGTCTTGGCGTGCAAGCAGCTTTGACTGGTCACCTTGTGTTTAGTACCTTGCACACAAACAACGCTGCAACCTGCCTTCCGCGTCTCCTCGACATGAACATTGAGCCATTTCTTATTGCTAGTGTCGTCCGGGTGGTGATTGGGCAACGACTGGTGCGCCGTTTAATTGCAGAGGATTGCGAGCAGTACACGCCAAGCGAAGAAGAAAGAAAAGAAATTGAGCGAGTGTTTGGCATCAAAACAAAGGCAGACTGGGACGTTATCTTTAAGTTACTTCAGGAAGCTCAGGAACATTTTGGCAAGCCAAAGACAAGCAAGCTAGTGCTCTGGAGGCCAAAGGCAGATCTTCCAAACGATCGAACAGGCTACAAAGGAAGAATGGGTATTTATGAAGTACTCAAGAATACTGAACAAGTTCAGAAACTCATCGTAAGCAACGGCACCAGCGAAGAGATTCAAGCTCAGTCCATTAAAGAAGGTATGGTTACTATGCAACTTGATGGCCTTATAAAAGCGCTCCTCGGCATGACCACTATAGAAGAAATCTTACGAGTAACCCGAGAATAACAAGGATGATATATCGTGGCTAAATTTGAATATACTGCAACCGGCGAAGATCAAAAACAGCACTCTGGCGTTTTAGAGGCTGCAGATGAAAATGCAGCGCGTAGTTCATTGGTTCGTCTCCGGCTTAAGCCGCTGGTCATAAAAAAAGTTCAGAAGAAAAAGGGCGAAATACACATAGGTTTTCTCGACAAAAGCAACAAGGTAAAACCAAAAGATCTCGTCATCTTCACTCGCCAACTTGCTACCATGATCAACGCCGGGGTTCCGCTTGTTCGTAGCCTCTCAACGATGCATGCTCAGACGGAGAGTGCGGGCTTAAAAAAACACCTTACCCAAATTAGCAAAGACGTCGAGGGTGGTATGGCATTTGCAGATGCGCTTGAAAAACATAGTGATGCGTTCAATCCTATTTACGTCAACATGATCCGCGCTGGTGAAGCAGGGGGTATTCTAGACGAAATTCTAAAAAAGCTTGCCATCCAACAAGAGAAAGATGCCGCAATTCGGGCAAAATTTAAGTCCGCTATGACTTACCCAATGGTGCTTATTACGATTACGGTACTCGTGTTTATTGCCCTCATGACCGTAGTGGTGCCAAAAGTTGGCACCATTATTGCAGATCTTACGGGTGGCGACCTGCCTACTATTACCAAAGTAATGCTTGGTATAAGCCATGTTCTGATTAATTTTTGGTTTATCCACGTTGGAGTTGTGGTTGGAACGGCTATTTATTTGCGTAAGTTTCTTAAAACTCCTCGCGGAAGAAAAACAAGAGATCAGCTACTCTTAAAGTTGCCTGGCATCAATATCATTGTCACGAAAATTATTGTTGCGCGGTTCTCGCGTATCTTCGCTAGTCTTATGGGCGCAGGGGTAACGGTGCTTGACTCACTCGAGATTACGGCAAAAGCAGTTGGTAACGCGGTCGTAGAAAAAGAACTTCTTGATGGTGCAAAAAGTGTAGCAAATGGCGAACCTTTAAGTGTGTCACTCAGCAAAAGCGCCGTCTTCCCTCCTATCGTCAGTCAAATGCTTAGTATTGGAGAGGAGACCGGTCAGACAGATACTGTCCTTGTAAAAGTAGCCGACTTTTACGAAGAAGAGGTTGATGCGGCAGTCGACGGACTTAGTTCAATTCTGGAGCCTATTTTGATTGTGGTTATGGGTGGTATGGTTGGGCTAATTGCAGTAAGCGTCATTGGTCCTATCAGCTCTCTCGCCAACAAAATCTAGCCCAAACATTAAAAAAAACTTGACACCCAAGGACGAGTCGTAGATACTCTTAACCATAAGCCTTTTACTAAGTAATAACGTAAAAGAACGCTTTATAATTAACACAAGGAGGTGGGCTCCAATGCTCAAACTACAAAAGAATCTACAAGCCGGTTTTACAATCATCGAGCTCTTGATCGTGATTGCTATTATCGGTATCTTGGCAACCTTAGTTCTTACGAACTTCCAAGGTGCACAAGCAAAAGGACGTGACACTGTTCGAAAGAATGACATTAACAGCTTGTACCAGAAACTTGAAGAGTACTATAACGAACAAGGTGGTTACCCAGATTCAGCGCTTGCAGCTGGAACGTTTGCAGGTATAGACCAGGGTGCGTTGCTTGATGCTGATGGTGACACGATTGCTTCAACATTTACTGCAAGTACTAATGCACCAAGCCCAACTGTTGATAACGATAACGAGTACGCATATGCTGGCTATAGCAACTGTGCAACACCTGCAACAGGTCACTCTTGTGGCAAATACGTTTTGAAGGCTTACCTTGAAAAGGAATCAGCTTACTCTAAGACTAGTTTGAACTAAACTTACTAGGTTCTACAAAAACCCGCTCAACTACGAGCGGGTTTTTAATTTGAAGCTTTTAGCATTCGCGTCTTTTGTTTTTTTACGTTATACTTATGCTTAAAGACTAACACTAATCCACTGATAAAGGATTGAGAAGAAGAACATACTGGGATGGGCATTTTTTACCAAGATAAACCAATGTTTGGCTTCGATATTGGACGAAGCACTATCAAGATAATGCAGGTCATGCAGACAAAAAAGGGCGCTGTAGTTTCTGGATACGGCACTGCAACTTTTGACCCACTCGCAATCAAAGATGGTGTCATCGTCGATCCGGAAGCTATCATAAAAGTCGCCTACGAACTTATCGAGAAAAACCTTGTAGGTAAGCTTACTACGAGGCATGCCGCTATCTCACTCCCTAACGCCCATAGCTTTAGTCGAGCGCTTACGCTTCCTGCTATGTCTAAATCAGACCTTGCCAGTGCTGTTCAGCTCGAAGTAGACCAATCAATCCCTATGGCACTTGAAGACCTCTACTACGACTATGGCATCGTGGAAGAGCGAGATAACGGTGAGATAGAGGTTCAGGTAGTTGCTTGCCCTAAGGTTATCATAGATTCATATCTTGTGGTGTTTAATGCTCTTGGGCTAGAAGTTGGACTCATAGAGTCAAATATCTCTGCCGTCACACGAATTGTTGTCCATGCAGAAGCACATGATGTCCCTACTCTTATCGTTGATATAGGATCAAGTGCCTGCGACCTATCAATCTATGATGGGTCTGCGATTCGTGCTACGGGGACCGTTGATTGCTCCGGTGAGCGTATCACACAACACATTGCAGAAGCGCTCGGCGTTAGCCTGCAACAAGCGCACGGCATAAAAACTCGTTACGGTCTTGAACTAAGTAAAAAGCAAGACAAGATTGTGAAGGCTGCTGAACCAGAGCTCAATAAACTTATCACCGAGATTCGTAAAGTGATGCGTTACTTTGCCGACAGAGAGTCTGTAGGGAGTTCAATCGGTCAAATTATTATTCTTGGAGGTGGCGCAAATCTCCCAGGCCTAAGTACCTTTATCACTGACAAAACTCGCGTACCAACACGTCTTTGTGCACCCTGGAACAACATCTCTTTTGGAAAACTTCAACCTCCACACGAACTAGAGACAACTATGTATACAACCGCAAGCGGGCTTAGCATGGTGAAGGCACAGGAGCTTATGAAATGATTAATCTTCTCCCTCCTCAAGTAAAAGAAGCACGTCGCTATGGAAGAAAAAATATTTCGCTTTTTGGCTATAGCATTGCGCTCTTAGCAACCGCCGTTGTTACTGCTGGTATTATGATTGCCGGAATTCAATTTGTGGGCTCCGACGAACCCTCTCTGCGCACAAAGCTACAGACGAGCCAAGACGAAATTACATTGTTAGAAAAAGACATACAATCCATTGAATCTATAGCTACGCGACTCGAGACAGCAAAGAATATTAAGGCAAAGTCCGTCAGTTTTTCTGAGCTTATTCCTAAAATTGCTGCCGTACTCCCAGATGGAGTAGTGCTTAATGCCCTGACGCTAACTGGCGGTGTCACCGACCCACTTAAATTAGATGTAGATTTGCGAACTGCCGATTTGGGCCCAGTCACCATACGTAACTTGGTTGATTCAAAGCTGTTTGAAGCAGCCGACATAGCAACGCTCACTCCAAAAGGAGGAACAAACTCTGACGGAAGTATTCCTGCTTACCAAGCGAATGCCTCTATTACAGCAAGCTTCACCGGAACGGCGGAAGCAGCTCGGAAAGCTGCGGCTGCCGAAGCAGCAAAAAAGGCAGCAGCAGACGCCGCAGCACAGGCAAGCACCGAAAAGAAGGGAGGACAATAAATGAAACTTGACGCGAAACAGTTTTACTACGTGATGATCGCGACAACTGTGTTGTCCTTTTGCGGTATTATTGGCGCCTTCTATTGGGGGAACCAGCAACTTGGTGCAAAAGCTTCTACTATTGCTGACCTGCAGGCCGATACTGACGTTGCCCAAGAGAAAATCATTGCTATAAAGAATACAAAAAAGAGTGCGACCTATGTTGAAGAGTCTGAAAAATTGCTGAATACGCTTCTTCCAACCAAAAAAGAACAAGAAAAACTCATAGCAGATGTCATGTTTACTGCTAGTGCTGAAGCAGGTATTCCACAAAAGAATATTGGTGCTCTCAACTTTACAAGCAACGAAAGTCCCTCTGATCTGTCCGGAACCGAACAGTTTAAAGACGTCGCCGGTGTCTTTTCTTATCCTTTCACAATGTCTGTTGAAGAGATAAGCTACGAAACCTTGTTGCGACTACTCGTTGAAATTGAGCAGAATGGTCGCCTTGTTCAAATTGCAAACCTAGAGATAAGCCCCGACAAAGCGATTCCGGGCCAGCTTGCAAGTGTGAATCTAACATTAAATGCGTTTTTGAAACCGTAAGGATAGCATAGAGTAATGAAAGATATGAAAAAAAGTACTGAAAAACTTCGTCTTGCTGGGCAAAAAGCATTGATGCTCGCCACAAGGCATCGATTCATATTAATTTTTGTTATCCTTGGCGCAGCACTTGCATTTGCCCTTTTACGGACGCAGAGTTTTTTGACCATCCCAAGAAATGAGACACGTTTTAATGAGGGCAAGGCACTTATCAAATACAAACAAATTGATGCCAAAACACTTGAAGATTTCAAAGCTGCCCTCAACGATCAGGCAAATGAGGTCGACTCTAAGTTTGACCCAGGCAGAAGTAACCCATTCGTCGATAACTAACAAAGAACTACGTTTACTGTTGTGCCTGCTTCAGTGTTTCTGCGCCAAGTTCTTTTATGGCTGAGAGGTCAGGAGCGGTGTTTGTCGAGACTGAGGCGGTGGTCTTAGGCGCACCTTGAGACTGTGACGCACCTTCCATCTGTCCCAACATACATTCTCTAGCGTCTAAAATAATCTTTGCGTAGTACCCAGGGTTAGGGCAAAAACTAAAATTAAAATTCATCTGCTCACCGGCTGTTTCAATTTTGAGCGTCCCCACATTAAAGACCGTTGAAAGAATGCCATTCTGGATAGCAGTAACGTCCTCAACATTTGTCATGTTTAACTGAGATACCTTACGGTTGAATAAGCCATACTGCAGTGTCTGAGTGAGGTTGCGGTCGGTCAATATAAGTCTGTTTTGGCGGTAAATAAACGTTGCAATTAGAATCACGATAAATGCTAACGTGACAGAAACAGCGGCGAACAAGTTGCCGTAAAAGAACGCGTCATCTGTGTTTGTCACCACGACAGGAAGTAGAAAGTATGCAAGCCCAACCGCGACTATAAGCCCTATGGTTGCTTGAATATATAAAAAGATAATACCGAGTGGGTGCTTGTGAATTTCCGCAAGTTTCTTCTCGTCGTCATCAACACGTTCCATGGAATTAGTTAGTGGGTGCATAATCAGTTATTATAACAGTTTTTCTTGCTGATCCTCGGCTTTTTGCGGAGTTTTACCAAGATGTGTATACGCACGTGGAGTCGCTTTGCGTCCCCGTGGAGTCCGCTCCAAGAAGCCGATTTGCATTAAATATGGTTCGTAAAAATCCTCAACAGTACTCACTTCATCGCCGAGTACTGCTGCAAGCGTGTTCAGTCCTACAGGGCCACCGCCGTGATTCTCGATAATAGCATTGAGGAGTAATCGGTCGGCAGGATCGAGCCCATACCCATCTATTTCTAAGAGGGCCAGCGCCTTATCGGTTGTCACCTGATCTATAATGCCGTCACCGTTAACATCGGCATAATCTCGCACTCGCTTCAGAAGACGGTTTGCAATTCGTGGCGTTAGGCGTGAACGAGTGGATAATGACTGGGCAGCACTTGGTTTCACTTCCGTCCCCAGGAGCTTTGCTGAACGCTGTACAATCGTGGCAATCTCTTCAGGCGTATAGTACTCGAGTCGATGAAGCATGCCAAAACGGTCACGCAGAGGAGCAGCAAGCGCACCAGTGCGCGTTGTCGCCCCAATTAGCGTAAACTTCGGCACATCAAGCCGCAAACTTCTCGCACTTGGGCCTTTACCAAGCATAATGTCGATCGCATAGTCCTCCATAGCAGAATATAACACTTCTTCTACTGAGCGATTAAGCCGGTGAATTTCATCAATAAAAAGCACGTCTCCGTCACCAAGATTCGTAAGAATACTTGCAAGATCTGCGGCTCGATCGATAGCTGGACCGCTGGTTACTCTAATTTGCGCGCCCATCTCTTTGGCAATTATGTTTGCGAGTGTTGTCTTGCCTAGACCCGGTGGCCCATAAAGCAGGATGTGATCTAGCGGCTCACCGCGCTTTTTAGCTGCATCGATTGAAACCTGCAAGATACTTTTCACTCGTTCTTGTCCGACATAGTCAGAGAATGTCGTGGGCCGTAAAATGTTCTCAATGCGCAATTCGTCTGGTGTTGCATTGTCGTCGTCTTGCGTTGGATCAACGATTCGTTCAATTGCCATTATCTTTTCGCCTTTAGTGCTTGTTTGATTCTGTCGCCAGTTGAAAGCGTAGCATCGATTCCTCGCAACAATTCAGCTGCATCCTGCGGACTATGCCCTAGAGCCACTAATGCTTCTACCGCTTCATCAGTAATTGCCGCATCACCAAGAAAATCTGTAGCGTCCGCGCTGGCTTCAAGCCCGACCTTGTTTTTTAAGTCCACAACAGCTCGCTCAGCAACTTTTTTACCTACCCCTTTTGCAGCACTTATGAACTTCGTATCGCCCGTTGCGACGGCGCTTCTCACCTGCCCTTCACTCCCGACGTTTAAAATAGCCATTGCGGCTTTTGGCCCAATGCCATTCACGCTTGTCAGCAGATCAAACAACAGCTTGCGTGATTTTGAACTAAAGCCAAATAACTCATGCGCATCTTCTTTTATCTGTTCTGCAATATATAAATCACAAGAGCCCCCAACATTTAGCCGTTGCTGTTCGTCATAACATACATGTACGGCATACCCCACCCCGGCGCAGTCAATAACGGTAATATCATTGTCATGTTCTAATACTTTCCCTCGCAAACGTGCAATCATATCTCTATTGTACACGAAGCGTAGAGATGTGCGTGAGCGCAGCCGCCAGGGCGTCTGCGCAGTCATCTGGCTTTGGCTTATTTTTTAACCCCAGCTGTACTCTTACCATTTCCTGAATCTGGGCTTTTGTTGCCCTCCCATAGCCTGTCATTGCCATTTTTATCTGCAATGGCGTGTATTCATAAATCGGGATATTTGCTTCTGCGAAACAAAGTAATATGACCCCACGTGCTTGCGATACCGTCATTGCCGTCGTGACATTTTGAGCAAAAAATAGCTTTTCTACTACTGCAACATCCGGCTTAAGCTCTTCTACAAGCTCCTTTAGGGAGGTATAGAGTTCCAAAAGTCTCATCGCAGTCTCATCACCAATCGTTGTGCGAATCACCCCTGCGTCAAGCATTTTTGCGCTACTCTTACGCTCTATGAGTCCAAAGCCAATAATGCCACTTCCTGGGTCAATACCAAGAATTTTCATGCGAGATTTGTATGAGTATTTACTACATCATCAATATCTTCAAGCGCCTCAAGAAGATTGAAGAGTTTTTCCTGCTTTTCACCATCCAATGACACGGTCGTGTTAGGAACATGGCTTAGCTCCGCGTCAACCACTTCAAGGCCGGAAGCCTTTATTGCGTCCCGCACTTTGGCAAGCTCTTTGGAGTCCGTATAAACAGTCATTTCGCCGTCTTCTTCAACTGCATCTTCTGCACCAGCATCAAGAATCGTAAGTAGCGCATCCTCACCTGTTGCTTTTACTGTAATGAGACCTTTTCTTGTAAACTGGAATGCCACTGCGCCTTTTTCTGCGATGCTTCCGCCTTTTTTGTTAAAGGCATTTTTTACTTCCGGATATGTCCGGTTGATGTTGTCGGTTGCGCACTCAACAAGCACGGCGACTCCGCCAGGACCATAGCCTTCATACATAACTTCAAGCATCTGCGTGGCGTTCTTATCAGATACGCGCTGAATTGCTCGTTCGATATTACTCAGTGGCATATTCGCTGCTTTTGCCTTATCTATAGCCATAGCCAGCGTTGAATTCATTGTCGGGTCAGTGCCACCACGTGCAGCAATAGCTATCATGTTACCAAGTCGTGTAAAGACAGCCCCGCGCTTTGCATCAGTAACTGCTTTTTGTCGTTTAATTGTTGACCATTTACTGTGTCCAGACATATTTTTCTCTCGTTAGTTAGGTATATTATATCACTTAAATATAGTGTTTAACTGAGGTATGTCTGCTCACTCACCCTGTAGCTATTCTTACAGAGCATTCAGACCATAGACATCTACGATTGTTGTATGCGTCTACCAAAGATGCTGTTGTGCAGAATATGCGAAGATTCGCAGGCCTTGGAATAAAAGTCTATGTAGCAGAGTTTGATGTGAATATGCATGACGTTGAGGGGACTGACAAGCAAAAAGATGAGAAGCAGGCAAAAATATATAGCGATATGCTTGGCGCTTGCCTCGAAGTCGGACCAATCGTATGCCCTAATTTTGGCTTTCTTGGTCTCATCGATAGACAAAGCTGGTATAACGGCATTGGGCTTAACGATGCAAACCCGCTACTTTTTAGGAGTGACTATACGCCGAAACCTGCTTTTTTGCAATTCGCGACGCCCTCGAACAATAAAAAGATAAAAGCATCACATCCGAGTCTCGTGAGGGGACGCAGGCATTGACTTTTTGTGCTAAATTAGTTAAAATTACCTCTGTTTTAGTCGTAATTCCTTGCACAAACAAAGAATTGCCTAAAAATTTTTCCGGGCCCATAGCTCAGCTGGTTAGAGCACCTGCCTTTTAAGCAGGGTGTCGTGAGTTCAAGTCTCACTGGGCCCTCCAACTAAACAGTCCACCAAAAGGTGGGCTTTTTAGTTGGCATGTCGAGTTACTGGTCAAGTTGACTGTTGCTTATTATTCATCTAGTATGCAGTTATGCAGAAGAAAACCTATTACACAGTTCTCGTTCTTGCCACCCTAAGTCCCCTTCTGACTTATTTCATTACAACGCTTCTTTCTGATTCGGGTGAGGTAGAAGGTCTTGGCAATGGCTTACTGGCTATAGTCGGTGTGCCCTTTGTCGGGGTCACTGGTCTTGTAACGAGTAGTATCCTAGAGCTTTTGAAGACTAAGAATCAAAAACTTATGCTTAGTGGTTATGTAGTACCTGCGATTCTTGTTTCTCTACTACTTGCACTCTAAAATCTACTAGTGCTTCTCTTTGCCATGTTTTGCCGGCTTAGCGAGCAAGATAGCAAGTAAACTAAGAGCGAAACCTGAAGCTATAAGGAGCGTTCGGTAGTCGTTTACATTCTGCCACAAAGATTCTTTTGACGTATCAAGAAGCCACGTTACTCCCGTTGCCGAAGGCAATAGTATAGTCAGTATAGCTCCTAGCAACAAGACTATGAGTGTATGCACCGGCAGTTGTGCCTTAGAGATACTATTGCGAAACATTACTGCTGCAAAAACTAATGAGAGCAGCACAACTGCAAGTCGGACGAATGCTTCACCTTCTCCCGGGACAATAGCACCGGCAGTCGTTACCACAGTAGGGTCAAGCGACTCAAGGAGTACAAGTCCAGCACATGAAGCAAGGAACATAATACCAGCATTCGTATTTAAAAATACCAGCAACGTTAAAGGGAGAGCAGTAAGAATAAACGCGCTAATAAGTAATGTTGTCACAGATGTAGTGTAGCACAAGCGTTAAAAATCAGCTTGTGCACCCACCACTAGGCCAAGTTTATCCGCTTGACCCGCATTCACCTCTAGCACATATGTAGCTGGGGCATCTGGACAAAGAGAAGTCTCCGATTGTGGCACAGCATTTTGGTGCACAAAAACTACTTTTTTAGTATGATCTAGCCAAATCATATCGAGCGGCATAAAAGTATCTTTCATCCAGAAACAATTCGCCTCCCCCCTATCAAAAACAAATAGCATACCAGTATTGTCATCAAGCTTCTGACGATTCATGAGCCCAGTTTCACGCTCAGAGGCCGTTTTGGCATATTCTAGTGAAATGGTACCGAGCGGAGCTACTAGCATATCGTTACGACCTATCGTCTTTATGCCCAAAAATAGTAATAACACGAAGAGAAATAATCCCAGCAGAAAAGGAAAGACATTGCGTGAAGGCCATATAAAAGATAAGGCTTTTTGAATTCTTTTCATACTACTATAGTAACGTATCAAAAAGACCTTAACCAAAGAGACTAAAGGTGTAGCTTACTCTGGGATGCCAAAGTGTGTTTTTATAACTTCAATAATCTGTCTTGAGCGAGGACCGAGGTCTTGTTTCTGCATACACCTGCCTAGCTTGGTTACCTGCAGAATACGCCTTCCACTTGCGATTGACTCACCCTCTACGAATTTCGCACTTATTATAACCATATCTTCTGTCTTCAGGTCGGAAATTGAGTATCCAGCTTTAATAAACTCTAGCGTATTATTAACAATTCTATAGATACCTAGCCTAACTTTCTTTTCAATCAAAATTGGCTCTTCATTTTTATTAGTAATGATCATATAAGACACAGGCTTCTTGTATCTTGCCATGCTTGGTAGCGCATCCAGATCAGTTACCTCGTAAGGTATACTGCCGAGTTCTAGTATATGCAACAACATGAAAGGTATTTTCCCCTCCTTAAGTTGCATGTCGCTAATAAGGTGTGAATAGCCTGTTAATCGTGCGTTTATTTCTATTGCATACACTTCGTTGTTTGGAGTAATAATTAGATCAACTCCAAAAATACCCTTATAGCCATGACTTGATAGTTCTGAGCCGACTACGCTTGCGATTTCTTGTGCTTGGTGCTGTACGATGTCTGGATATTCTCCGCCTACTTCACCTCCGCACCACTTTGTCGCATCCTCAAGCTTCGTGTTGCAAAGATATTTACTGTTGATTAATTGTTTTTGTACACCACCGCTGAAAATACCGTATTTTGTTATACAGACCTGGATACTACAAGTTTGGCCCTTTATGTACTTAGAAACGACTACGGAGCGACCGTAAGAGTGTTTTTTCAGTGACTTAACCGCATCCACATATTCATCTAGGCTCTTAACGATATAAGTACCCCTGCTACCGTGGGACTCTTCATCTTGTAGTACCATTTCGCCGAATTCGTCTCGCAATTCTTTATATGATGAGACTTTATTTAAATCATCAACATTTTTTATCTCGTACTCAGGCATTCTTATTAGGTCAGAGAATTCATCGCGGAAATAACGTTTATTCTCATATGCATGTGCGATCGTTGGGGAGTTCATTAGATATGTCAACGGGTTCACTTTATAAGGAGGATCTATCGGAGAATAAATTACTACTTTTCTGCGAGGATTATCTCGTACAAAGTCGGTGAATTTTTTTGACTTTAGTGCGCTGTCTAGTGATGGGAAGTCATTGTTAGTCTTTAGGACGGCTACCTTCCCGCTAAAGCCTAGCTCTTCGGTGAGTACGGTCATATTTTCTTTTGGAAGCAACATAACGTAGTCATCAAAATACTTTTCGTTTAGCATAAAGGTAAGTTGGTCGTCATGAAATGAAGCTATTTGAGTGGCGCGATTGTAGTTAATTGGGAGTAATGTCTTTTTCATTTGGTGCCTTACCTTTGTCGGTTGGGTTATCCTAATACAAGATGTATATTATATATTAATAATCACTTTTTTGCAACTGCTTTTGTTTTTCTACTATTAGGTCCGCGACGACTTGCGAAACAGGGTACGCATGCCCGGAAAACGGAAACTCATGCAATCTAAAACCTGGGGAAGCATTATACTCGATGACATAAGTGCTATCAGCACTAAAAATGCCATTCTCCAGGTGGTCGGATAAGATATCTACGCCACAAATACTTAGCTGCAACACTCGCAGGGTTTGTTCAATAGACTGTATAAGAGGGGTGTTTGCACTAACATCTACCACTTCCGTTTGTCCGCCAAGGCTCACATTCGCCTTATTAAGCAACTGAACTTTTTCATTTAAATTCGGCGTGTACTTCATAAAGTCCTCACCGTTAAACTCTTCCACTTCATCCATGGGTATATTTGATATTGATCCCCTCATATCGGAATCGGAAAATTGACCCTTCCTCAGTCCTTCTCGAAACTCTGTTCGCTCTTTATTCTTTATTGCGATAAGTTCACCCACTGTGCGTACTCCATCACCAACAACATAGGGAGGCACCCTTTTTACTGCACTGGCCAATTTATAGTTTAAAAAGAGTAAACGATAATCATCTCCTTTGACCATCTGTTGAACCAGCACTATTTCACTAAACTTTTTTGCGTTCTGTACTGCTCTCTGCAGGTCGTCATCTGTCGTTATATCAGTTGTAATACCATCACCGTGCGCTCCATCGAGCGGTTTTACCACTACAGAATCGTAGACATTAATTAACTCGCTTTTATCATTAGCAGTAGTGAGTTTTTCTGTCACCGGAGTTGGGACACCATACGCCTGACAGAGCTTGTATGTCGTCCATTTGTTTGAAGTAACTTTTTGAGAAATAAGTGAATTAAGTACAGAATAAAAATTAAGCCTAGCAGAAACTAAAGGGATTTGAAGATCGTCAACTTCAACGTGAAAGAGATATTCAGCGCGCTGACTATCTTCACTCACAAGTGAAACAGCTGCTCCTCTACCATAGAACTCTTGCAAGACGCCTCTCATACTTGAGCCAATACCTTTTAGACCGGCTATATCTGTTTTTGTTAATAGGTTCATCTAAAACTCACTAACCCGAGGTTACGCGTTTATATGCAAAATAAATTACGGCCGTAAGAATAACGACCATAAGAACAATCATGGTAATAAACCCTTCTTCGAGCTGATCTGGTTTTTTTTGAAGCATTTGCTTCATCATACCCCGACTGAGCTACTTAAACCAGCCTTTTTTTGCATTCGCTTTGAACTGCTCAAGAATGTCTTTTTGTTCTTTTGAGAGTTTTGTTGGCGTATCTACCACTACCGTCACGATATGGGCCCCGCGACCTTCGCGACGAAGGTAAGGCACACCATGGCCAGAAAGCTTAAAGTCTGTGCCTGTTTGCGTCCCAGCAGGGACTTTCATACGCACTGCACCGTCAACTGTCGCCACATCAATTTCTGTCCCCAGTGCAGCATCAACCATGTCAACATGAACCTTGCTTAAGACCAGCTCACCTTCGCGCGTAAACTCTTTGTGAGGCTTGACCCGAACATGCACGTACAAGTCTCCTTTATTTCCATTTGCCGTAGACTCCCCATAGCCCGTTAGGCGTATAGTTGAGCCGTCGTCAATACCAGCAGGAATCTTGACGGTGATATTCTTGTCTTTTCTCTCTATCCCGCTTCCACTACACACACTACACTTTTGCTCTGGTATCTTGCCTTTGCCATTACATTTTTGGCAAGTGACCGCTTGCTGTATGTTGCCAAAAATAGTTTGCGCGACACGCACTTCTTGGCCAGACCCTTTACATGTGTCACAGGTTTTTAGTTCATACCCAGGCTCGACTGTTGTACCCTTACAGTGTTCGCATACATCGTGAAGATTTAGTTTTACATCGGTCTCGACACCAAAGATTGCTTCTTCAAAGTCTAGGACCATTTCCATCTCCACATCACGACCGCGTTCTGGCTTGCGTTGCTTCTGTCGTCCGCCACCTCCAAAAAAACTTCCAAACAAATCTCCAAAGCCACCAAGATCATCAAAGTCAAAGTTAACACTATGCCCCTGTCCGCCAAAACCTTGGAACGGATTACCGCCTGCGCCACTGGCGCCACCAACACCCGCATGTCCAAACTGATCATAGCGCTGGCGTTTTTGCTGGTCTTTCAAGACCTCGTAAGCTTCGTTTACCTCTTTAAACTTTGCTTCGTCTCCGCCCTCTTTATCTGGGTGCAGTTCTATAGCCTTACGGCGAAAGGCTTTTTTTATTTCATCATCAGAGGCTGACTTTCCCACTCCAAGTACTTCATAATAATCACGCTTAGACATAGTCTCTACTGCTCCCGCTTTTGGTTAGCATATAGGACTTCAAAACCACTGCTTACTGTACTATTTCGAACGAAGTATCGATAAATCATACTCCATATTTTAGCACTTCATAAGGTCGAGTGCCAACAGGAATTACTCTTCCATTCGTCGACCAGTTCGTACCGCATTATGAATGACCGGTATCTCAAGATGTTGCACAGTTTTTTCTGAATGTTTACCATGAACGATACCTAAAAAGGTAGTCGCAGTAATAAACATACACAAAGAAAAAGCCTGAGCAAAACTTAACGTACTTTTTTGTTGCAAGCTTTCAAGTTCTAGCAATGTATCCATTTTTATATCTATTGTTTATATTTTTGTTTTTGCCGTTCGTACGAAACGAACACACAATAGATATATTGTATATTATTTTTTACTAATTGTCAATATTTATGTAAAGAATTAAAAATACTGACCGTAGTAGTACCAGAAGTGTTTAAGAATTAGCCCCGCTAGCGTTACGATGAACAAGAACCAGATAAGCACACTATTCCTACGGATAAGAGAGAGGACTTTATCGTATTTTTTAAGCCCACTCAGATACCCATTATCGTACATCCAGCAAAAGCCACTTGTTGTTATGGCCCAAGCCGAGAACCACACGATAGAACAAAATATACACAAAGACCCAATAACATACACCGACTGCCTAAAAAACCATAGCACCATCATCATGAACCCGAGCATCCCAGCAAGAAAAGCATACCAAAACCAATTTTTTAGCTTCGCGCCCGCTAGCACCACTACGCCGACCGTGAGCAAGACGGCAAAAATTGCGATTCCAATATACTCATTACTTACCCCAAGAATCTGCGATTGAGGAGACATGAAAACGTTGCTACATGAATATACGGGGTTAATATTACAAATAAGCTCCACTTCGGGATGTTTAAGCAAATGCTCTTTTTCGATGGCGATAGCCCCAGAGGCAAGCATTCCTAGAAGCCCAAAGAAGATAAGGAAAAACGGGAAAAGCTTCTTTGCCTGTATATGTTTGGCCCACCATTTTTTTACGGATGTTATTGTCATTTCTTTTTCTCCTTAATTTTTTTTACATCTACACCAACTGCATCTGCCACGTGCGCAAATCCATCTCGCTTGAGCAGAAGAGCCAGCTCTCTATTCATTTGCCCTACAACCGCTGGACCCTGGAATATGAGCCCGGTGACAAACTCAACAACTGAAGCACCTAAACGAATCTTTGTATAGGCATCTTCTGCGGTAAATACTCCACCCACTCCGCTAAACACAAACCTGTCGCTATACTCAGCATACATCTTTTTTAGTAGCTCATTGGACTTTTCCCAACAAGGCTTCCCACTAAAATTACCCTTTATCGACACATCAAAGCTCTCTTCTAGCTTCACTGTCTTTCTGTCTTTGTACAAATTTCCCAAAGTAATACCCTGCACAGCATGACGGGCGCAAACATCAAGTAATTTCTTTGTTTCGGCCCAACTTTTGTCTATAGGGAACTTGACAAATACCGGACGACGGACGCGCAATTTATCTACTGCCCGAAGCAAATCCTCCAGATCTTCAGGGGTAGTAAAAGGCTCGCCCCCGAAAGTGTTTGGGCAAGATATATTTATCGTATAGTAACGGGCATTTCCCGTCTTCTCCCACAGTTCGAATGACGCGACATAATCATCGATGCCTTGCTGTTTTGTTGCGGTATTTTTACTGTTAGTTTTGGCGATTGAGACATTAAGAGGAAAGCTTTTTAGCATGTCTTGCGGATAGCTTTTTGCCCGCTCAATAACCGCTCGAGCACCCTCACTCTTTAGGCCCGAGTTTACAATTATCGAACGACTTTTTGGGAGCCGTGTGTACCAGGGTTTTTTATTACCTTCATAGTGCTCATACGTTACTGACCCGCATTCGATAAACCCAAACCCAATGGCTTGAGCCATACTGACAATTTTTGCATCTTTGTCCAGCCCAGCACTAAGTCCAAGCGGATTGCGTAGCTCCACCCCGAGTATCGTTGTACGTAGCACAGGGTCGTCATAGGCAAGTGTTTTATGCGTAATCTTACAAAAAAGCTTACTCTTTTGTAAGAAGTTTCCGGTGCGTATCATCGTTTCATGCACGCCATCCGGTGAGAATCTAAACAAAATAGGTTTTGCGATAAAGCGGTAAGCACCACTTACTACTCTTGAAACTACATAGATCATCTTTCTTCCTTTCCATTGATTGGATAATCAGTAAAAAAGGAACGATCAAAATCTCCATAAACAATAGGCTTGCTGAAAGTTACGCAAGCTGTAAAAAACATACTTTTTGCGCGTGTAGCTATACACGGCTACGCACAGCACAGCTACTCCGACAATGAGACTACCTGGAGGTATTGAGGCCACCGATTCATCAAGGAGGGCCAGCGTCGCTGACGAACGGCTATAGCTCCCTTGAGTATTTACCGTGCATGTCTGGTCACAAATCTGCTGGCCTGATGAATGTAGACGCGATTCTGTTTTTAACCCTTGGTTTGGAACAAAAGAATATGAGGAAGGTGCATAAAAATTAGTAACGGCACTCAGCACCGTGATGACGAAGAGAATACCTACTTTTTTACCAAGTGTTACTAGCGAGAACATACTGCTTATTGTAGAGCGTTTCGTACTTAAAATAAAGGCACCACAGAAAACATGCCTTACTTCTGAAAGAGTGCGTCGCCAAAATGTTTTTTCAGTCGAGCACGCACGCTCCCTTCGTGGCGACCGAGCAACTTAGATAGTTGCTTAACTGTTTTGCCTGCCATCCTGCACCAGTATCAGAAGAAACTTTTTTGGGCGACTTAACTCTTGCATCTTTGCTCAATAGATAGTCTGCTTCAAGCTTTTCATAAATTTTTGCGTGCCTTGCCGATGTACGGCGCAACATATCGTCAAGATCATACGCTTCCTCATGCATCATGAGCGCCGTACGATTAAGCCCTCCAAGCGTTAGAGAGGCAAGACTTCGTACACGCGACAATGCAACATAACCCATCCCCGGGACGAATGCATTGCTTAAATCCACATGGGCCCCATCAAGCGTCATACCCTGACTTTTATGAACGGTGATAGCCCATGCCAAGCGCAAAGGAAGCTGAGTGAGACTGGCGACCTTTTTTTCACCATCACGCATCTCCCAAGTGTCTGGTTTTGTTTCTACGTGCCTACCCTGCTTTGTCAGTATGATTGGATAATCTGTTGTTTTATCGAAGCCAACTACCGTTCCCAAGGTGCCGTTGACGTACTTTTTTTCTGGTGAGTTTTTTACGAACATCACAAAGGCACCTTCCTTGAGCTGAAGCACTTCGGGCGCTAGACACGATTTTTTTAGGCTTTCTACAGCACCAGCTTTTCCGGTTGAGGTCATAGTGTACTCGTGGACTTCCCCTGGCATAGTGCGCAATTTAGAGTCATTTACGGAGTCGACATTTATGTTGGTGGTATAGAGCTCTGTAACTGGGTCGTCAAAAGGTGTGCGTACAGTTTTTCTGGCCAACAATGCCTCTGCGTGCCTGCGCCGCAAATCGTTTGAACGCAGAGCAGTAAGTATTTCGAGAAGCTCGTCGTCGTCTTGACGATGTTGTTCTTCGAGATAGCAGATAACAGGGTCAAGCTCTTCCCAGGCCCGGCTTCCTGTTACAAAGCCCCCCTGACGTGAGTCGTCCCTATTTACCGGAGGGAGCTGATAAAAGTCACCACTAAGAATTATTTGCAACCCACCAAACGGCTTGTCGCCTCCACGCACAAGTCTACAGACCTCTTCTACCATATCGAGTCGGTAGTCGTGTAGCATCGATACCTCGTCAATAATTAGTATGTCGGCGTTCTCTATTTGGTCTCGTCTACTTTTACTTAAATCGCCAACGTGTCTTTTGTTCAGTTCATCTGCTATACCAATCCCTGCCCAAGAATGGATAGTATTGCCACCAAGATGCGTTGCCGCTAAGCCTGTCGATGCAGTAACCGCAACCGACTTTCCTTGCGTGCGCGCCTCACGGATAAATTCGTTGAGCACATACGTCTTTCCTGAACCGGCCGGCCCCGTCAAAAAGATAGAGTGACCTGCGTCTAAGATTGCGAGTGCGAGCGTCTGCTTCATAGAAGGTAGTATATAGGACTAGCGTGAGCCGTACAGCACCTGCGCGGTAAGCGCTATTTGCATAGGTCGCTGTTGCAAGTCTGTTGTTTGTGATCGAATGGTTTCTAACAGCCCATCTATCTCCAACTTTTCAGCTCCTAGACGACGCGCAAACTCTACATAGTTATTTTCGTTTTGTCTAAGACTCACCGCAATCTCGTTCAGTATTCTGATAAAGTCAGTGTGCTGTGTCGTAAATGGTTCAGGAAAGCGCATCGACAACAATGTTTCTTTGGTTTTACTAACTCGTACCTGAAAATCTTCCACTTGGCCCGGGAGTAATGCAGAGACTCCTTCAGGAGTCTGGATGTCCTTTATAAAATACACCTGGGAAAGTGCGTCCGTAAGCTCAAGACAATAGCCGGAGCGCACGTCGTCTGTAACAAGTTCTTTGAGTTTTAAGACTGCATCATGCATTTTTGCACTTTCGCTCTGCGCCTTTTTTATCAACAAAAACGACGGGGCGAGCGTACTATATGCAGGTGGGTGGTCGACAAGTTGGAATTGATCGCGCAAACGTGAGACTATTTTTTCTGGAGTAAGTTCGCTATTTCTTTCTGTTACGTAAGCGCTGTCGGCACTTGTTAGTAAATTAGGAGCGGTAATATGGCAAAAATAGGGTGGTGTCATAAGCTCTACAGAGCGCACAAGCTTATCAACATCTTGCTGTAACATCTGCATATTTGCAGAAGAACGATAGCTTTCAACTGAGCGCATATAAAACCACGCTCTTCCATACTCAAATAGGCAAACCAGTAGAACTGTCCCAATAGCCATGAAAAGCATGAATACTTTAGGCTTCCCAATAAAAATAGCCCGAACTCGTAACACACTATATCGAATTTTCTCTCGAACTGTCTCAAGCTTCATAAGCAACATACGACGCTACTTTTGTAGCAAAACCTTTATGCTTGTATTGTAAGCTTACACCTGTAAAATTTCAATCAATGGTGCTTATAAGCTAGTCAGAACCAGCAGCTTCTATAGAATTAGAACGGAGATTTTCTGAAACATGCGCATAAAAAAGACTAGCCGTAATAACTAGTCTTTTTTAAATTTACAGATTACATTGTTGTTGGTGCGGTAGGTGTGACTGGAGTCGATGGAACCTCTGGAGAAGGTGCTGGAGCTTGAGCTACTTCCGCAGGAACATTGTTGTATGCGTCCTGCAAAATTGCCATTCCGACCACACCCAAAACGAGCATCAATACAAGCGCGAGCACGCCTGACATCTTACCATTTGTTACCTTCTCTACACCCATACAATACTTATAAGCCCACCAAATGTTTGCGATTGGGACAATAAGTAAAAGAGCAGTTGGTATGTCTGCACCTTTTCTTACCAATTCACCTTTTGTTACAACTTCCCAATAAATACCGTAAATACCAAAAGTAATTATGGTAAGTAATAGTACTGCTATAGGACTTCGCTTTTTCATTTGTATCTCCTTATATGATTATGTGTGAAGTATAGCTCTTTTTTATATTTCTGTCAGCGATAACTTATAGCGCGTTGCGAATAAGATCGAGCGCCTGTTTAGGGAGCCCCAGTTTTGACATATGAAAGGCGCCATGACCGAGGTTTGGGTCGGTGACAATGCCAAGTACATTTGCTTGGTGCGCTTCTAGGAAACCTTTCGTTTCTTCCATGCCAGGGCACCCATCCCGAGTTGGGTTTTCGTCTTTTCCACCACAAGCAAGTACCCATGGGATACCTTTGAAAAATTGCGTGAGCTCTGCGTCGGAAAATGTCTTTCCCTCCACAAGTGGGAAATCTACCTGATATTTACCCGCGTTCGATATAACCGCATCAAAAACTGACCCACGCGATAGCCTATCGTTTGCGATCACCGCATAGGTATTAGCACTTCCCCGCGAAAATCCATGAAGGATCACCGTATCGTTTGAGTCATAGCCTTGCTTGTCTAGAAATGCTCGTACTTGTAGCACGACCGAAGGTGGGTCGTAGTAATCGGTTTTCTTCTCACCAGTTCCGCGCCACCAGTTGAA
This sequence comes from uncultured Candidatus Saccharibacteria bacterium, assembly GCA_964536485.1. GTDB lineage: Bacteria > Patescibacteriota > Saccharimonadia > Saccharimonadales > SZUA-47 > JAGQMY01. The sequence goes on along the minus strand of CAZHXX010000004.1, from coordinate 54,189 downwards.
CTCTGCCAGTGCAAAACTTCCATCCAGATGGTCTTTCCAGGCCTTGTAGCCGTCATCGGCAGTTGTGCCGTGCCCTGGAAGCGAGATAACAATAGTCTTTGTGTCTTTATTATTCTGCCCGGCTGGTGCTCCATAGATAAAGTAAGTTTTTGCATCGGCACTTGTGATCTTTTCCGGCGTGGAGAGCGTATCTGCTGAGTCTGGTTCTTTTGGCGCCTCCTCAACTTTCTTTTCTTCTACCGTGGCTGCGTCTTTGGATATCGACGATGATGCTTGTTGAGTTTCTGACGAAGTTTCCTGAGGCTTATCCTTTGAGCGAGAGTAAACGAGCCAGCCTGCAGCTCCTACGAAAATAATAACAAAAAGTACCAAGACAATAACGTGTGCGAACCCTTGTTGCTTATGCTTCATAAACTAAAGAATAAAGTGAAGCGTCATTTTTTACAAGCTAACCTATTTTAGAGATAGGCCCACACAAACAATGCCACAAAGCAAAAATTACTCAGTAAACTACGCTTCTGGTGGTTTTTCGTTACGTCTAAATATACTTATTGGTGGCTCTGGCTCCCGGTCATTCATATCGTCATCTACACGTCTTTCATCCAGCTCTTTTTCCCACGTATCACCGCCATACACGTGACCCATGAGACGCTGTATTGCTTCAGGGCTTAAGCCAAAGGCGATGTCATGCGCCTCTCCTTCAGAAGCATCTACTGGTGGTGGCATAGCGCCTCCATCTTTAAAAAGCGGGACCACGTTTGATTCTTCTGGCCTACCTTCTTGCGGGTTATCCATAAGCCGAGAGTATAACAAACTATCGTACAACAAGGCTACGTACAAGACGGACAAATGCACCAATCCCCTCTGCAGAAGTTATTGTTCGTCTTGCAGTTGGATGGCGTGCATATGCCGTTATTCTATCCTCTATCTCTGCACGAGTAGGAGTTCCATTAAGGCCTTCAAGTTTTATTATCTTGTACGCTTTATGGAGCCCTCTTACTGCTGAGTCATTGCCGAAAAGATAAAGCCTCAAAAAGCCAGGGACATTTTCTTTTGGCAATTTTAAATCTTGCATAAGAAATGACTCGTCTTCCCACCTACTCGTTGCAATGGTATGAACACCGTCAGTCATACGGCGCGACCACAGTGCGACGGGCTCTTTGGTGTGAAGATCCAGGTGATAAAGCATCTCATACTGCGCACGACTATCATCTTGCTGAGCTAAGTGCATAATCGCGCCGCCGATATCTGGATATACTGCGGAACCGCTTCGCATCACCTCTGCAACAGAGAACTCTTCGAGCCTCGCTACAGCCCAGTTTTTTGTTGGTGCAGACATATACTAATTTTTACACGGAGCTAGCTAAAGAACTGTGAACTTTGTTACACCAACGCATAAATACAGTTTAAGAGGCACTTTTAGTAGGGTGAGAAAATTTCCAGTTTATAACAGGTCACCTAATCCCAGCTCTAAGTTTTTTAACATATCTTCATATCCAGTGTTATCAATTTGAGGCAATGCTTCTCCCCTCTCTACAATCGCCGAGTACAAGTCCCAAAATGGTCTTTCTACATCCATAACCCAATTTTGATAAATAGCGACCAAGTCTATGCTTCCACCAAACTCACGCCTTCTTATAAAGCCAGGATTAGCATGGACATGATTGAAGTATTGGAGACTATGTCCTTCTGCACCATGATGGCCATGCCAGCGAAGTAGCACAGACCACCCAGTTAGCTCATGAAAATAAACTCTACTCTGGGTGTCGCTCTCTTGATCTGACCAAGCATGAGACATTTTCGAGCCATCATCTATCGTCTCGTCATCTTCAGTGAGCATTAGTACAAGTTCATCGATCGTAGGAAGTAGCGAATTGTCGGCTTCCACTCCTCTCGGCGCCACTCTTTCAAGCTCAAATTCATAATATTGAATGAGCGAGTTATCAAATTTATTACTCATAATTTTGCGCTCATCGTACCATCAAAAACTCGAAGAACATATTGCTTTTGGATATCGACAAAAATTAATTCACAGCAAAAAAAGGGCTCCTTACGGAGCCCTGTTCGTTTTATTTCTCGTCTTTTTCTTCGTCGACGACTTCGCCTTCTACCGGCTCGTCATCTTTCTTTTCACCATCACCTTTTGCTTCTTCCTCTTTCGAAGCTTGCTCATACATCTTTGCGCCAATTGGCATCATTTTATCGGTGAGCTCTTTTGCGGCAGATTCAAGCGCATCTTTGTCGGCGTCTTCTTTGCCTTGTACTTCCTTTGCTGTCTTGACCGCTTCTTCTAGCGTCTTCACGTCTTCTTCGCTCAATTTCTCTTTGTTCTCGCTTAAGAATTTTTCTGCCTGGTAGACACCATTTTCAAGCAAGTTGCGAGCTTCTACGGCTTCGCGCTTTTTCTTGTCTGCTTCAGCGTTGGCCTCAGCATCTTTTGCCATCTTCTCAACCTCTTCTTTATCCAAGTTACCACTGTTTTGAATAGTGATAGACTGCTCTTTGCCAGTTCCCTTGTCTTTTGCAGTAACGTTCAAGATACCGTTTGCGTCAATGTTAAAGGTCACTTCAATTTGTGGCATACCACGTGGCGCTGGAGCAATTCCATCAAGGATAAAGCGTCCAAGGCTCTTGTTGTCGGCAACCATTTCGCGCTCACCCTGCACCACATGGATTTCAACCTGTGGCTGGTTATCGGCAGCAGTCGAGAATGTTTCGCTCTTACTTGTAGGAATGGTCGTGTTACGCGTAATAAGCTTTGTAGCAATACCACCCATTGTTTCGATTCCGACAGAAAGTGGGGTAACATCAAGTAGCAAGACATCTTTTACGTCTCCAGCAAGCACACCACCTTGGATAGCGGCTCCCACAGCAACAACTTCGTCAGGGTTTACGCCCTTCATTGGCTCTTTGCCAAAGATCTCTTTTACTTTTGCTTGCACAGCAGGCATACGGGTCATACCACCAACAAGCACCACAGCATCAATGTCTTTAGCAGATAATTTTGCATCTTTTAGAGCCTTTTCGCACGGTGCCGCTGTCTTATCGATAAGCTCCATAACGAGACTTTCAAGCTTGCTTCGTGATAGCTTATGTTCAAAGTGCTTTGGACCATCTGCATCAGCAGTCAAGAAAGGCAAGTTAATATCTACCTCTTGTGCAGTAGAGAGCTCAATCTTTGCTTTTTCTGCCTCATCACGCAGACGTTGCATTGCTGCGTTGTCATTGGTAATGTCCATGCCGTGTTCTTTTTTGAACTCGTCGGCGAGATAGTTAATGATGACACGGTCAAAGTCAGCACCACCCAGATGTGTGTCACCGTTGGTTGACTTAACTTCGAACACGCCGTCACCAAGCTCTAGAATTGACACGTCAAAGGTACCACCACCAAGGTCATAGACAGCAATCTTCTCTTCTGCCTTGCCTTCTTTATCGAGGCCGTAGGCAAGTGCTGCCGCTGTTGGCTCGTTAATGATACGCTTCACTTCAAGACCAGCAATTTTACCTGCATCTTTTGTTGCCTGGCGTTGGCTGTCGTCAAAATATGCTGGAACAGTAATAACTGCTTCTGAAACGCTCTCGCCCAAGAAGGCTTCTGCATCCGCCTTGAGCTTACCAAGAATCATGGCGCTTACTTCTTCTGGGCTATATTCTTTGTCACCCATCTTTACTTTAGTTGCAGTGCCACTTTTTACAATCTCGTAGCCCATCAACTTTAGGTCTTTTTGCACTTCTTTGTCACTGAATTTGCGACCGATAAGTCGTTTTACTTCATAGATAGTATTTTTAGGATTTGTTACCTGTTGTCTGCGTGCAAGCGCACCAACAAGTCTTTCGCCTTTTTTGTTTAGCGCCACAACAGAAGGCGTTGTACGGTTTCCTTCACTGTTTGCAATGATTTCTGGCTTTCCAGACTGCATGACAGCCATTGCCGAGTTTGTTGTTCCTAGGTCGATTCCGATAATTTTGGACATATATTTTTACCCTTTCCTTAGCTTCTAAATTAGCACTCTATGCATGCTTCTGCCAATAATAGTAGCAAACCGATTTTTAGCAGTCAAGTACTTAGAGTGCTAATTTTCCATTTTTTTATAATGTGATACACTTGTTAAATGTTTACATTCTTCAAAAAAGCAATCCATATACTTGTTATTCCTCTAATGATCATTGTGGAACTAATAATACTGGCTATTATGAGTTTGCTTGGGCATCCAACATTTGGAGCAGAACCAACTAAAACAGACAGAATACATGTACTGTTTCTGTTTTTAACCCTACTAATAATCCCCTACTTAGCAATTAAGCTTTATGGTATTACAAAGAGCAAAAAACAAAAATAGCTTTTATCATTCGGCTACTTTATTTAGTGGATAGTTTGGGCATGCATCAGCTGCTATTTTTCCAAGGCATGAAGTCAGTTGCAGTTCTTGCGTTGGACTCAGACCACCTTCAAGTTTCATTGTTCTTACACCATATTCAGGAGTAAAAGTACCACTCGCGACTGCACTTCTAATGATTCTTAGATCTGCCCTGAGGCCAGCCGAAAGTTCTGCCGCTCTATTTATCCTTCCTTCTTCTGGGCATACGAATGCTCTTAAGTTAGTTACGGATGTGCTCTTGGATTCAGACATAAGAAATAATTTTTAACCCTTGACGCGTACCATGGCATGACGCAAAACATCATCACCGATCTTATAGCCACTTTGCAGTTCTTCAGTGACGGTTTCGTGCTCACTGTCACCTTCTTCCATGCTGACTGCTTCATGAAAGTTTGGGTCGAAATGTTCCCCGACAGTTTTAATTCTTTCGACGCCAATTTTTGCGAGCGTCTGCTCAAACTGCTTTACGACACCTTGAATACCCTTAATATAGTCATTTGTCTCAAGCTCTTTAGGAACATGCTTCAACGCGCGTTCAAAGTTGTCTATAACAGGCAACAACTCTTTGACAACATGTCCTTTATAAAAACCCGCCATCTTCATGCGTTCGTCTTCTGCACGCTTTCGCACATTCATTGCGTCGGCACGTTCACGCAAAAGCGCATCATTAAGCGAAGCATTCTCTTTAGCAAGCTGTTCAGCAATTTCTTGATAATTAATTTCTTCGTCTTTTTTCTTACTCATACAATGCCTTCTCCAGCATCTGTCCTGCATTCTCTACTAGGCTCATAACTTCGCGGTAGCTTTGTCTTGTAGGACCAAGCACCCCGATAAAGCTTCTGTCAGAATAAGGGCTTCTAAACTTACTAATTATCAAACTACATCCACTGTTGCGTCCAATAGGGTTTTCGCTCCCGATGTATACACTAAGAGGTTGGTTTGGAGCCGCTTCTCGCAACCAAGGTTCAAGGTTGTCGAGCAAGCGCGCCACTTCTTGCACCTGCCCAGGCAAAGTAAATTCCGGCTGGCCAAAAAGGTTAGAGAGCCCACTCATATAAAGTTGCTTGCCAATCGTCGCTATGCCTAAGTTATGCGTAAGCTCCACTAAGGTATCAACTGTATTACGAATTGCACGCTCTGGTACACTTCCCTCACCAATACGTGCACTCAGGGCTCTTTCTGCTCGTTGTGGAGGCGTTTCTAGCATGCCACCTTCTGATGCCAAGTTCACATAAAAGCGATAGCCTTTGTCTGTAGGCACCCTACCGGCGCTGGTGTGTGGCTGTTTAATGTACCCTGCTCGCTCTAGCTCTGCCATCTCGGCACGAATAGTCGCACTTGAAACATTAAAAAGTTTTGCAAGCAAATGGGAACCAACAGGGCTGGCAACTTCTGCATACTGCTCAACAATAGCTCGTAATATCTTCTCTTGACGTGGGCTCATAATCACATGCATTATCTCACTTTTAGCACTATAGCGTCAAGAGTGCTAAAAGAGCATGACTTGGATTAAGCGACAGGTCGTACTACACTGAACGGATGTGGCTTATTTATGCACTGCTAGCGATGAACCTTCTCGTGATTCGACGAAGTACCGAGAAAAATCTTGCAGATAAGGTTCCCTCTTCTGCTATGGCGTGGCTCCAGCAGTTTTTCGCCCTGCCGTTTATGGCACTAATGCTCCCTTTCGCCACTTGGTATAACCTTGTAAATTTAAGCGGGCAGTTTAAGCTAGTACTAGCCGTATACGCCGTTATTGGTGCTCTTGACTTGATTTGTTATTACAAGGCAATTCAAGTTGGTGATATATCTATCATCGCACCGCTCATAAACCTGACGACAGTAAGTTCAATTTTAGGCTCCTACCTACTTCTTGGGCAAACACCAAGTACGCAAGGAATTCTTGCTGGGCTCCTAGTCATAGTTGGTGCTTATCTCGTGGCAAAAAGAAAGCATGCATCAAAAACGGCTATCGACAACCGGCCGGCAGTGCTTCTTATCTTAGGAGTCGTAGCGATGCGGGGCATTTATTCTCCACTGGAAGTAATTGCCATCCGTGAGACAAACCCTATCTATTTTAATTTCATATCATCACTTTTTGCAGTCCCGCTCGTGATGCTTATAATGCTTTTCCGACAAACCGGAAAGAAAGAAAAAAGCTATACGAAAAAATTACAGAATACGATTATTCACTACCGTTATCCTCTGATTTTTATCGGTTTTACTATGGCGTTTAATATGTTCTTTACCTACAGTGCAAAGATTAATGCTCCTAACGCCGGCTACGTTACAGCAATCAAGGGTGCTCAGGTCGTTCCCATGGTACTTATTGGGAGGTTCTTCTTCAATGAACACGTAGCGAAACGCCAATATCTAGGAGTTGCGATCATCGTCCTAGGGCTAGTCCTGTTCGGACTTTCTTAATGATTAGAGGTTCCGGTTGGTCTTTTTTGACTCGAGCGTGATACTAAAGATGTTAAGATATATTCAATGAAATATGCTTCTGCAACTATAGTCATTGTGGTATCGTGGGCGATTGGCATATTGCTGGCCCTACTAACTGACTCCTCTGTACTTCGGTTAAAATTCTTTTTCTTACTCCAAACTTTCACCTTTGCAATATTTCTTATGATATTTAAGAGAAGAAAATAGTAATTATCCTATGAGCTTATTTGGTCAAAAATTAAACAGATTTTCATCAATAATGTCTCTCATAACCGACATGCTACTTTTCTCTCTCAGCGGGAAAAAAGAAAAAATTCCTGATCTTATTTATGTACGACTTTCAGAGCTTGGAGGGATTTACGTCAAGTTTCTACAAGTACTAGTACTTAAGGATGGATTTTTGAATAAGTCTTCTGAGCATATCTATCATGTTTTTGACCAAGTTCCTTACGAACAAATTGATATTAAAAGAATCTTACAGAAAATCAATAATTCCCATGTGTCACTAACCAGTACAGAGCCAATAGCAGCTGGTTCTTTCGCTCAAGTTTACGGGGCTACTTACTACGAAAAACCTGTTGTCATAAAGGTTCTTCGCCCTTCTGTTGAAAAGTTTATTGGCTTTGATCATAAGATGATCAAAATCGTAAGCCTATTTGTACGTACTTTTTCTAAGTACCAAGAGTTTCCAATTAACGAAATTGTAAAGCAATTTATTAAAACTACGAAAGACGAAATTAACTATCTTCAAGAAGTTAATAAAGCTCAGCTCCTCCATGAAAAGTTCAAGAGTCATCCAACCATAGTTATCCCTAATACATATCTAGAGCTTTGCTCAAAAAACATTATCGTACAAGAGCGACTTTTTGGCATCCCCTTTACCGAACTCATTGTTGATCAGACACCTATTACCGAAAATAAAGATTTTGTCGGTCTCCTAACTGAACTTGGCACGCAGTCATTACTAAGCACGCTAAACGGAGAGTACGTCCACGCTGACACCCATCCTGGGAATCTCATGCTTCTTGAGGGTGGCACAAAGATTGGACTTATAGACTTTGGCATTACTGCTCAAGCACCAAGGAACCGATCAGCGTTTTTTGACCTTGTCTCTTGCTATGACCAATTTTATAAAGGTAATTTTGACTTTGATAAGTTTTTTGAGGCAATATTTCACTTTTACGCACCAGACCTTTACCGAGCTTTGAGAGCGGTTGATAGTAGTAGCGAGAAAAACTACATGTACAAGATAAAAGATTATGCAAAACAAAAATTTGAAAACAGAAAAAATGATGCTGACGTAATTTTCTACCTAAACGACGCCCGAATTCGCGAGCTTTTTATAAATGTGATAAACGAAAATAATTCCTTTGGTTTAGATATAGTGTTTGACGCGGGCGAAATGCAAGTTGGCGCTGGCACGTTTAACCGAATGCTCGAGAGCTTTTCCTTAAAGCCAGATGTAATGGCTAAGGTATACAGCAATTGTGTCGATTATGTACAAAAAAATGGGCTGAAAAATTCAACAAATGCTTGGTCTTCAGATACTGAGTCTATAGCGCGCTCAATAGAGAACTGGTACAGCAAAATTGCCGAAACAAACCCACTACTTTTCAACAAATTACAAAGACTAACAAGGAGCTAAAATAATGCTACAAGATTTATTACCATTCTTAAAAGAGCCCTATGTAGCGCTTATTATTTCTTCTCAATGGCTTGGACTAGGACTCTTCTATGCTATAGATAGATCACTTGATATAGTGCTTATGCTCGTTACGACTATGCTATCGAGTCTGCTCATGGTTTGGCGTATATCCAGTCAGAAAAAGTAACAGAATAATAGTTAGATACTTCGGATTGCTTCTAGTAAGTCTTTGGCGAGTTGCCTGTAGTGTGCCTGCGTGTCAGCACTAAGGTCGATGCCTCGGATGATTTCTGCAGCGGTAAGCTCTACCTCATGATTGACGGTAAGCAGGAATGCAGGGTGGTCGAGTGCAGTCTCTATTTCCATGCTTGCGCTTCTTAAGCGACGCATTTTTTCGCCATCGCTTATAAAGCCTCGTGAGCCAAGACGCTCCATCCACACTTCATAACTTGGAGGCAAAATAAACAGTGGCCTTAGGCCTGGAACTGCTTCGGTCAATTCAAGTGCTCCCTGCACGTCTATTTCCATCACAGGATGCATACCGGCTTCCACGACTACCTTCACAGCTTCAATGCTTGTGCCATAACAGGTGTCTCCATGAATCGCTTTAACCTCTATAAATGCTTTGTTTTCGACAAGTTCAAGCATTTGTTCAGAGTTCACAAACCAGTATTCTTTACCATTCTGTTCGAGCACTCCATGGTTTTCGCGCGGCAAACGAGTCGTATGCGAAACAACGTGCTGATAATTACCATGGTCGACTAAATAGTTTGCGATTGTATTCTTGCCTGATGCGGTAACCCCGCACAGAAGCGTTACTTGCCCTGAAGCAACCAAAGCTCTAGCCGGTTCGGGCATAGCATAGGATGCAACTGCTGCATGAAGCGCGGTAAGTGTTTGTTTTGTCGTCTCTTCCATTTTGTAAGTATAAATTATTCAGCTTCGTTTGAGAAGTACATTGTGTCGTCTTGGTCGCCGAGACGCTCTAAAAGAATATCAGCAGTTTCTCTTGCGAGTCGCGCACGATGCTCATCGGGTAGTTCTCCTGCCATGATTTTCTTGACGTCTTTCACTGCAAGCTCCAAGCTATCGTTCAATACAAAATGATACTCAGGGTCAAGCAACGCTGTCTTAATGGACTTAATTGCCTCAGCAATTCGACTCGTAATATCCGCTTCGCGCTGTGCACCAACACGTCGCATCCACTCCACATAGCCAGGGGGCATAATATACACAGGCACCACCTTTCGGAAGCCTAGTTGTCGAAAACTAGGAATTGCATCTGCAAAAATGGCCATACTGCACCAGTCTTTTGTGGGATAGGCATCTATATGCGTACCATAGAAATCCCCTGCATCGCTGACAACAAATTGTGCAAACAAGCCGTTTTTTATTTCTTGAAGAATACCGAGATAATCTTCACGAAAATGATAGTTTTGATTATTTTTTTCGTCTGGTCGCATGTTGCGAGTAACATCGCTCATGACCGCTGGGACATCTAGTTCATTTATGATGGTTGTTTTACCAACTCCTGTTGGCCCCACAATCGCCAGCAGATCCACCTGAGAGAGTTGCGCGCGAACTTGATCACTGGCATTGTAAGTTTCTTGTAGCTTTCGTGCCCACGTGATAAAGTCTTCTTTTTGCATCTTACGCCTATTCTAATCTCTTTTAAGCAATACTGTAAATGCTTCTGCTGGTAAGTCGACTTTTCCAAATCGCTTTAAGCGCTCTTTGCCTCGTTTCTGTTTGGCAAGCACCTTCTTTTTACGTGAGACGTCTCCGCCATACAGCCCAACAGTAACATCCTTGCGGAAAGCGCTGATATCTTCACGTGCGATAAACTTTGCACCAATCGCAGCCTGGACCGAAACCTTGAAGTTCTGTCGCGGAATAATATCTTTCAATTTTTCAACAGTTGTTCTACCAAGTGACACCGCTTCAGTTCGATGACACATGAGGCTGAGCGCTTCAACGATATCCCCCGCAACATAAAAATCAAGACGTACTAGATCTTCCACACGGTAATCTGCAAGCTCGTAATTAAAACTCCCGTAACCAGATGTTTGGCTCTTTAGCTTGTCATAAAAATCGGTAAGTAAGTTTGCCAAAGGCGCTTCAAAAGTTATGAGTGCCAACTGGTCATCAACGTAGCTGATGTTCTTCTGGAACCCACGCGAGCTCGTTATAAGCTGAATAACAGCACCAACAAATTCTTTTGGTACAACAATCTCACCCATAATCCATGGCTCTCGAATTTCGATGATTTCTTGAGTGGGCGGAAGCTGACTTGCGTTAGTAAGGTCAAGTTCCGTTCCATCGGTAAGAGACACTTTATAGTCAGTAGAAGGGTTAGTGACGATGAGCTCAATATTAAATTCGCGCTCAATACGTTCGCGCACAATATCCATATGAAGCAAGCCCAAAAAGCCAATTCTAAATCCATGCCCAAGCACCGGAGAGTTTTCAGGAACATAAAGCAGTGCCGAGTCACTTAACTTTAATTTCTCTATCGCATCTTTTAACTGCGGATAAAACTCGTTGCTATTTGGGAAAAAGCCAGCGTACACAAACGGTTTCACTTCTTTATAACCAGGTAGTGCTTGCGGGGACTGCTTTTTTAGAGATACCGTATCGCCAACACGCGCTTCACTTGTGTCATGAAAGTTTGTCACTATATAACCAATTTCGCCTGATTCGAGTGAAGGGGTTGCCTTCATATCTGGTGAAAGGTACCCCACTTCTAGGGCATCGCCCTCTGCACCGGTTGCGAGCATTTTAATTTCTGCCCCTTTTGGTAGCCGGCCATCAATAGTACGAACATATACGATAACACCACGGTATTCGTCGTAGAAACTGTCAAAAATAAGAGCGCGAGCGTCGGCTTCAACGTTACCTTTTGGAGAAGCAACTTTTTCTACGACTGCATCGAGCAACGCATCAACACCAGCTCCGGTTTTAGCGCTTATCGCAAGCACGTCTTCAGGTTTGCAACCGAGTAAGTTAACAACCTCGTTTGTAACTCGCGGGACGTCTGCTGCAGGCAAATCTATCTTGTTTAATACGGGGATAATGGTCAGGTCCGCCTCCATCGCAAGGTACACATTTGCGAGTGTCTGTGCTTGAATACCCTGCGAAGCATCCACTACCAAAATAGCCCCTTCGCAAGCCTGCAAACTGCGGGACACTTCATAGCTAAAGTCAACATGCCCGGGTGTATCGATAAGGTTAAGTTGATGGCCCTTATAATTCATGCGAACCGGAGCAAGCTTAATAGTAATACCTCGCTCACGCTCGAGGTCCATTTTGTCGAGTAGTTGCGCCTTCATTTCTCGCTTTTCGACAGTACCGGTAATCTCAAGTAACCTGTCTGCGAGCGTACTCTTCCCATGATCGATATGCGCAATAATACAGAAATTTCTAATTTTGTCTTGACTCATTTACCTTATTCTATCATACAAATAACAAATAACAGAGGTAGAGTAGCCGTTTTATTTTACTGAATTTTGATTGGCTTTAAGACGACTTTTTTAATCTTTTGAATCGTTGCTTTTGCTTCGCCAAAATCAAATATCAGTGAGACGCCAACATGCACCAGAAGAGTTACTGCCGTGATAGCACCTAGCTTAGAGCCAAGTAGGAAAAATCCTGTGTCGGCTATATTGAGTGGGAAGATAGTTATCATAATAAACGCGGCAATGGTCGTAAAACCAGCCACCGAAATAAGTCGGCCAGTAAACCGCCAAAACTCTTTGTCAAGAATCTTTTTGTCTCGGCTCACCATAACAAGCCCGATAATAAACAATTCGCTTCCTGAGACAATTGATTGTGCAAGAGCAAGCCCTGCTGGACCATAGGTAGTTGGGCTTGCAAGCGTAAATACCAAAATAATATTAAGCGCGATAGCAAACAGAGAAATGATGAGCGGTGTCGTGGTGTCTTTGTGTGCATAAAAATAACGCGAAATGAGCGCGTACATCGAGCGGAAAAATATAGCGATAGACAAAAAGCCAAGAAGAAGCGCAATTTCAGGCGAACCCTTTGTGAAAATAATACGAGCAAGATACCCGCGGCAGAAATAAGCGACAACGACAGTTGGGACTGACAGCCACATAATAACTCGCAAGATACCTACGAATTCTTTACGAAACAAGTCAGGCCGACCTTGAGCAAGTCGTTCACTCAAGCGCGGAAAAGCAGCATTTGAGATAGACGAACCGATAAGCAAAATTGGTGCGGTATGAAGCACAAAGGCACCCTCATATGAAGAAACCACTCCGTCCCCAAACAAGCGTGCTCTATTGGTCTCGACGATTGAGTTTAAGGAGTCGACTCCTTGGTCAAGTGAGCGAGCAGGGAGTTGCTTTAGCACTTTGCGAAAATCTGTATTTTTAAAAGATATGACTGGCTTCCAGTGAAAATTTAGCCCCGTCACGCCAAGAAAAGCAATACCAAGCTGCAACAGACCCCCCATAAGCGCTCCTATACCAAGCCCAACAAGCCCCAGAGAATCTTTGAACAAAAAGATACTTGCAATGAGAGTAAGGTTATACACGAGTGGCGTAATCGCAAAAAAGAAGAAACGACCAAACACTTGTTGCGTACTAGTAAGCACCCCCGAAACGGTAAAAAACAACGGGTTAAACGCGATCAGCCTTAGGATGAGCACAGCGTTGTGCAGTTGTTCGGAGCTCAAGTTTGGCGCGACTATGTGGGTAAGCGGTTCTGCAAAAACGATAATAACGACACCAACCACAAACATGAGCAGAGCCATGAAGTTCATGAGGCTTGTTGAGAGTGTCCATACCCCTTTTCTGTCACTTCGTTGCATATGTTCAGTAAGGATAGGGATAAACGCAACACCAAGTGCTCCTGCAGCCAAAATGTAAAAGAAAAAATCCGGAATCTTAAACATCGCAAAGTAGACATCAGTGCTCTGTGGGCCGGTGTCAGGAAAGTTTGCAAAAACAAGCTTTGTCCGCAAGAAGCCCAGCATCTGCGATAAAAGCATGGTAGCAGCAAGCAAACTCGCCGCACCGGGCAGTGATATTTTTTTGACAATACGAGCAGGGGCTTTGTTCATGTACCCCTAATTATAGGGGGTTTTTAGACTAAAGAAAATGACAATATTCTTAATTTTAGTACAATGCAGCAGCCTTAGGCATATGCGTGCCTTGGAAGATTTCTTTTACTTCTGCATCTTCCACAGTCTCTTTTTCAAGCAAAGCATTTTTTAGTTCTTCAAGTTTCTTTTTGTTCGCCGAGATAACAAGACGAGCGCGTTCAGCAGCCTCTGTAATTAGCGCCTCAACTTCATCGTCAATTATCTTTGCTGTATCGTCAGAATAGTGGCGTTCTTGCATCATTCGGTCCATCATCATACCTTCATCGGTATGGAACACTTGGTTGCGTAGCTTCTTCCCCATTCCCTGATTCGTCACCATTTCACGAGCAAGCTCTGCTGCTTTTTGTAAGTCGTTCCCCGCCCCGGTTGTGACTCGGTCAAGCCCATACATCACTTCTTCGGCTATGCGACCACCAAGCATGCGTGCAAGGATATCTTTGTACTCAACAATACTGTGATAGCTCTTGTCTTCTGGTGGGATGAACCAGGTTACACCACCCGTACCACCGCGTGGAATTATGGTGACTTTATGAACATCATCGCTGTCTGGTAGTACGTGCCCCACAATCGCATGCCCAGCTTCATGATAAGCAGTGAGTTCTTTTTCGTGATCATTCATCACTTTACTCTTGCGTTCTGGCCCAATTGCTACTTTTTCAAATGCTGCGGTAACGTCATCTTGAGTAATGGTTTTTCTGTTATGCTTAGCCGCAATAATGGCTGCTTCGTTAGATATATTGGCAAGGTCTGCTCCTGACGTGCCTGCAGTTTTTGCCGCAAGAGCATCAAGATTAACATTTTTTTCTAACGGTTTTTTAGCAAAATGTACTTTCAAAATTGCTTCGCGATCTTTGCGGTCTGGTAAGCCAATATTGACACGGCGGTCAAAGCGCCCCGGTCTGAGTAAAGCTGGGTCTAGCACGTCAGCACGGTTGGTGGCAGCAAGGACGATAACATTGACACCTTGTTCGAATCCATCCATTTCTACTAAGATTTGGTTAAGGGTTTGTTCGCGCTCATCATGACCGCCACCCATACCTGAGCCACGTCGGCGCCCGACGGCGTCGATTTCGTCAACAAAGATAATACATGGCGCATTCTTTTTAGCTTTACCGAATAAATCTCGCACTCGTGATGCACCGACACCTACAAACATTTCAACAAATTCAGACCCAGAGATACTAAAGAATGGTACGTCGGCTTCACCGGCAACAGCACGTGCAAGCATTGTCTTACCTGTTCCTGGAGGTCCCACTAGCAACATACCTTTTGGAATACGAGCGCCTAAGCCTTCATATTTTTTAGGATTTTTCAAAAAGTCGACAATTTCTTCAAGGTCGTCTTTGGCTTCGTTACTGCCAGCAATATCTTTGAAAAGTACTTTTTCTTTTTCGTTTCCGTAAAGTCGTGCCTTACTTCTCCCAAAGCTCATCGCCTGGTTGCCCTGACCTTGAGCACTGCGCATCATCCAAAATAACAGACCACCAAGTAGAATGACTGGACCGAGTGTGTAGAGTATGTTCGTCCACACTTCTCCGCTCGTGTCAGGTTTTGTCACGGTCACTACCATATCGGCATTCTTGTCGTTTCGTTCAAGCCCCTGATCATAAATAGTTGAGCCAGTTTCTTTTAGAGATTCTTGTGTTGGCTTATCTTTGCCCTTTGGGGTAATTTTAAGGTCATCACTAATAACTTCAATCTTAGCTATCTCACCCTTGTTGGCTCTATCAACAACACTTGAAAGGCTTACCTTCTCTAGGTCTGCTCCTTGTCCATAACTCGACAACCCAATAAAGGCAAAGCAGACAAGTAATAAAACAAATAGCACTGTCCGAACATTGTTGTTGCGCTTCCCACCTGGCTTTTGGCCAATTGGTCGCTTTAGCTTCTTTTTATCCATATATAACGATTATACATGGCTTCCCTGTACTTTTAGGACAATGCTTTTTTTCTGCATTTCAAGGCTTGTTTGAGGTCCTAACACACATTGCTTACCCGGAGCCAACACTTTCATTGCCAGCGTTGCTCGTTTTATGAGCTGTTTGTCAAACGGCACGTGATACAGCCTAAGCCATGTTGCGAGAAGCTCATGCTGCACTACCAGAGGGAGCACGACAAAGCGGGAGCGAACGAGCTCTTGTTTTTTTGTTGACTGGACCAAAAGGGCTTTGCTGAGCACATCTATTTCTGTGTAAAAGCCTTCAACCTTGTTGCGTAAAGCAAGGAGCTCCTCACGCTTCGGCTCAATTTTTGGCATGATATGCAAGCGTACGTAGTTGCGCAGATAGGTCACGTCACTATTTGTTGTATCTTCACGCCAGGTAAGTCCATGTTTTTCTGCATAAGCAAGTAGCTCTTTCTTGGGCGTCTGAAGAAGTGGCCGTACAATACCTTTTCTACTGAAACCCACGAGTCCTCTGGGGCCTGTCCCGCGCAATATATTCATCACCATCGTCTCTAAAACGTCGTCCTGATGGTGAGCGGTGACGATTGCTTCTGCTTTGTAGCGCTTTTTAAGTTCAAAGAGAAAGTTGTAACGAGCCTTCCTTGCAACATCCTCGCTTGTATTGGCGCCGAGAGAAAGATTGCACTCTTCATATGGAACCCCGTACTCTGTGGCTAATGACCGTACAAGACGCGCATCCTCCTGAGAGTCGGGACGGATGCCATGATCGACATGCGCAACAACATAGTCCACCCAAGATGGGCGAACAGCCATAAGCTTGTGAAGCAGTACGACCGAGTCAACTCCTCCGCTAATTGCGAGGATATACGTTTGTTTCATCATCTGTCATACTATTTTCTATGAATACCACCCAACAAGCAAGAAGACTGCTTGATCTACAGCTTCTGCTCGTCGAATTTCTTGAAATAGAGCGACTTATTTACCTTCCGACAAGTAAGCAAGTAGACCGAAGAGAGACCGATACTGAGCACAGTTTTCATCTGGCAATGCTTGGCTGGTACTTATGCGGATTTTACCCTCACCTCAATAGGGACAAAGTAATCAAGTACGCTCTTGCCCATGATATTGTCGAGATTCATGCCGGTGATGTTATGGCGGTGGGAAGAACAAAAGAACAGCAGTTACTAAAGAATAAGCGCGAAGCAGAAGCGCTCTTACTTTTAAAAAAGGAGTGGGCTGATTTTCCTGACCTGAGCGCTACGATAGAGTTGTACGAGCAACAGTCTGACCCGGAAAGTGTTTTTGTAAAAGCACTCGATAAACTCACCCCGATGGTGTTACAGATACTATCTCAAGGTAAAACTTGGAAAAAGTATGATATAAAACGTTCGGATATTATTGCGTTGAAAGACGAGAAAACAGCACCGTCCAAGGAAATTTCTAGCTTGTGGAAGGTGTTCAAAACAGAGATTTTATCTCACGACGAATGGTTCAACAAAGGAAAGGCAGACTAGTGCGCTACGACGGCCCATCTGCTAAACCGCACGACAGTGGCGTTGCAGTCGCAATATTTGTCGAGTGGGATGGCAAATATCTCATGATGAAGCGAGAAGGAAGTGTTGGCGCCGGTTCCTGGGCGATTCCTGGTGGTGGCGTTGATTTCATGGAAGACCCTATTGATGCAGCGACAAGAGAACTGGAAGAAGAAACCGGCCTAAAAAACCCGGTGCTTAAATTTATCGGCTACAGCAATGATACCCATCATGACGACAAGCTTCATTACGTCACTTTTTTGTATAAGACTACGGAATTTGACGGTGAGCCAAAAATAATGGAGCCCCACAAATGTAGTGAACTAGGCTGGTACGAGCTTGAGGAGTTGCCTACGCCACTCTTCTCTGCTTTGCAAAGAAAATTAGAAGACACAACACTCATTGCATCACTTAAGGGAATTAGGTGAAAAATCTCTACTATATTCGACATGGTCAATCGGTAATGAATGTTGCTCAAGTTTGCTCAGGGATTCTGGATACCCCCTTAACAGACGCCGGGGTTAAACAAGCCATATCAGCAGGGACGAGCATCAAAAAAAGCGGGATAAATTTTGATGCTATCCTATGCTCGCCAAGAACACGCACAAAGGTGACTGCCAAGAAAATTGCTGAGGCTATTGGATATAGTGTTTCAGACATTGAATACGTTGATGATTTGCAAGAAAGAAATTTTGGAACTCTTGAAGGAAAGAACTTCACGAAGGAGTTAGGGATATCAACCGAATACTATTATTCTAACCCACGATGCATTGACGACATCGAAGGAGTAGAGACGCTGGAGGAGCTTCACGCACGTGCAAGTCGATTAATAGAGTATGCAAAAGGGCGACCGGAAAATACTATCCTACTAGTGAGCCATGGCGCACTACTCCGTTCTGTTCAGCGAGTGTTGCAAAACCTTCCCTTTGACAGTCCTCTTCAGCTCTCCGATAACGCGACGCTGATAAAACTAGTTTAAGGCTGGAAAAACAGAGACAAATCCGGTACAATCTAACACTATTAGGCCCAACCATGGCGGGATAGCTCAGTTGGTTAGAGCGCAGGACTCATAAGCCTGAGGTCGCGAGTTCAAATCTCACTCCCGCTACCAAATAAACAACTCACCTACAATGGTGGGTTTTTTATTTGATATTGGGCAGTAAATTTTAACGCCGTAAAGTCGCGAGTGAGAAAGTTCAGTGAACTTTCGCAAGAGAACTTTTCAGGGTCGAGCTTGTTCGACGCATGAAAATTCTGGGCCCGCAGAATGTGGGCAAATCTCACTCCCGCTACCAAATAAACAACTCACCTTCAAAGGTGGGTTTTTTATTTGACGACAAACAGTGCACACAAACTCTTCTCTATAGCGTCACGCTTATTTTCTGCCCCGTGTTTTAATTAAGACGCTTCTGTAGTACGATTAAAGACATAAGCAGAAACAATACAATGGATAAAGAAACATCATCAGCTACAGAATCTACCGTTACCCCCTCTACACCAGTTACCCCTACTCAGAATCCGGTGAGCACTGACTCGTCTCCTACTACCAACACCCGCGTACCAAGGCTCTCCCATCGTGCACACTCTATTTTGTTTACCGCATTCCTTCTATTAGTTGCAGGGCTTATCGTAGGCTATTTTACCCTTAACAAACCAACTTCACCTGCAGAAGACTACGCAACAAACATAATGACAGCTGCTTCAAAAGGAAATACCGAAGAACTCGTCACGCTTGCAAAAGAACAAGACGCCTACGCACAAAAGCTCCTTGCAACAGCCGCAGAACAGGTGAAAGGAACTTTTAAGGTTGTTGAACGCAAGCAAGTTGGTCCAGACTGGTATTTTCTTTATGAGCTAAAAGATTCTCCAAGTGTTTATGCCCGTATCGGAGTTAACGTAAGCAATGGAGAAAAGCTATCATCACTTGTTTTTGCCGGTGGACTTGATGATAAATTAGCACTATTGCCCGCATCACTTCCTGACCCAAACCAAATCGTTCCTCCCAAACAAGCGACTGATATATACAGCTCTTTAGCATGTGTCGAGCAAAAAGATTACGCCTTTGCAAACACTCCACAGGAAGAAGACTTTATTGTCTGGAGCACCACGTACGAACCTCTTTCAACCGTGGCAAACAAATCCGCCATTGTCTTCTTTAAAGCCGACACAACAGAAGAAGAATCTGTCCTAAACGCCTATGACGATATCGCACGCTTTGCTATTGCCGCTAACGAAAAGCAATGGATAATTCGTCTTCGCACCACCTACAACGCAGGAACGCTTCAAACAATTCGAGGAGCATCTGATTACGAGGTGGCAAAAATGCGTGGTGAGAAGGCCAAAAACCAACTTAGATCTCGTGGTATTCCTGAAGACCGCATTATCGTTGAGGAACCAGCAATCACCGACTTGGGATACAGCGAAGAAAATGAATCTATTTTCCGCAAAATTGAAATGGTTATAGACCCTACCTGTTCTAAGAGATAATATCTTTTGCAAACAAAAAACTTCTTCGGCGGTGACTGACTCACACAAACTACCGAAGAAGTTTTTTTATTAGTTTAGAATCTACTTTGCGTCAAAGATTCGATCATATATTTTGACCAAGAAGCTTTTTGATTCTGATCGTTCGTAACTCATAGTCGCTTTTCACTTGAATGTGTTGCAGAGATTTTCTACCACACATGCTCTTTTCCCTTTTTTACGATGGTAAAAGAACTAAAAGTGATGTATTCCTTTCTTATTTTTTGTTTTTATAGTTTTTTGTTTTACCAATAAAACTTTTTGTTTTTAAAAGTTTTATTGATTTGTCTATGACTTCACTAGTATGTCATAGGTGTGCTTCGAAAAACAATCGATTTTTATTAAATTTTTCGAAACTTTTTGATGGGTTGCGAGCGATTTTAGAGAAACATTTTTATTTTTGTTTTTAAAATCACTCGTCCCCGCCAAAAACTATTCTCTGTGCTTTTCTTCTTCCGGAAGAGCACCCGTCGGAGTGGAGTTACTCCACTCCCCCGCGGGAAGAGAAACCCCAAAAGGGGTGTCTCATGAGATTTACGCTAACAAAACGGGCAATCGCCTGCGTCTTTTTTTGCTTCCATCTTTTTCAGCATTTCTGCCGCTTCTTCAGCTTGAGAGCTCGTAGTTGTCGCGTTAGCTGATGACTTTGATTCTTTATGAACCTTTTTGGTTCCAAGTCCGAAGACCATACTTTTGTTCCTTTTTTATATTTGTTTTGCTGATGGTTTTTGTTTTATCAACAATACCAGTATTATAGCTTATGCTTTGTTTTTTGTCAATACTATTTTATTTAATAAATTCGCGCAACTGTACCTGGTGCGTCTAAGCTGCGTGATTTTCAGGACCAACAACACTATCGAGAAGAGGATTAAGAAGCTTCATAGTAACGAAGAGGCCGAGGGATCCCCCCAGCATAAACCACCAGTCATGACTTGATAGTGGTCCTACCTCAAAGTACGATGCCAAAAACGGTATGTAGAGCACGGTAAACTGTAAGAGCAGAGAAAAAAGAAGCGAAACTGACAAAAGCGGATTTGAAAACCAACGAATTTTATAGTCGGTTCGAATGTCTACAAGACGAACAAGCTCGTAGACAACCATTGCAGTGAAAGCTGCCGACACACCAGCCATCGTGCTTTCATGTGTGTGGTTGTACCAATACTGCACAAGCAGGATAGCTGTCATGAGAGACCCAAAAATAAAAATCTCGGTCCACACGCGTTTTGTCAGGATTGCTTCTTGAAAACGGCTTGGCTTTGCCTTAAGGACATCTGCCCGAGTAGGGTCACTCCCTAATGCTACTGCCGGGAGACCATCGGTCACGATGTTTATGAAAAGTAGTTGCGCTGCAGTGAGGAGCAAATTGTTAAAGAATAAGATGCCAAACAAAATGGCAAGTACCTCGGCTATATTGCACGAGATAAGGAAGTTTACAAATTTTCGGACATTGTCAAAGATTCCGCGTCCTTCTTCTATGGCGCTAATAATTGTTAAGAATTTATCATCGAGCAAGATAAGATCTGCGGCTTCTTTGCTAGCATCGGTCCCCGTGATCCCCATGGCAATACCAATATCTGCTGCTTTTATTGCGGGCGCGTCGTTTACCCCGTCACCTGTCATAGCGACTTGGTAGCCATGCTTTTTTAAGGCTTTAACAATGCGAATCTTATGCTCTGGGTTTAAGCGAGCATAGACTGATATAGTGGTTGCTCGAGCCTCGAATTCCTCTTGGCTCATAGCTTCTAGCTCAGCACCACTTATGGCTTCTCCGTTAATACCGACTTCTTCTGCGACGGCCTTTGCTGTCTCTATATAGTCACCCGTTATCATGATGACGCGCATGCCGGCTTCTGTCTGAACGCGGTGAATCACTTCAATAACTTCTGTTCGAGGTGGATCCATCATTGCCTGCAGGCCGACGAACACGAGCCCTTTTTCAAGCGCTTTTGTTTCTTTTGGCTCTGTTTTTTCTTCTTTATAAGCAAAGGCGAGCACCCGGAGAGCCTTGCGCGAGAACTCGTTGTTCTTTAAAAGAATGCGTTCCTTATCTTCTTGTTTGAGCTTTATCACTTTGCCACTTTTTGAAAGCATATGCGTGCATCGTACCAAAGTTGCCTCCACAGAACCTTTTGAAGCAACAAAAAAGTGATTGCTCGCAACCCGGTGAATGGTAGTCATAAATTTTCTCTCACTCGTAAAAGGAATTTCGTTCACGCGGGCGTAATTTTCTTGTACTTTTTCGTAGTTATAGCCTGCCTTCATAGCCGAGATAAGCAGGCTTCCTTCTGTGGGGTCTCCCAAAACAGCCTCACCTTTTAGCCGTGCGTTATTGCACAAAGCACCAATAAGTAACAGCCGTTCATGCGCATGAGTCAACGCTACCTTTTTTCCTTCAACTTCAAAATCCCCATGATGCTCATAGCCGGTCCCACTCACTTCGATTGTTTGGTCTCCGGCATAAATTTCTCGTACGGTCATCTCACCTTTTGTTAGTGTTCCTGTTTTGTCTGAACAAATAACATCGGTACTTCCAAGTGCTTCAACTGCACTAAGCCTTCTGACAAGCGCATTTTTGCTCGCCATTCTGCGTGCCCCCAGCGCGAGGCTAATTCGCACCACAAACGCTAACCCCTCAGGAATTGCCGCGACTGCGAGTGCCACTGCTGCCGTAAAGGCAAAAATTGCCCGTTGCAGAAAGTCCCGATCTTTTGCCTCATCAACAAGTAGCAGGACAATAACAAAAACAATTGCACAGATAGCAAGTATCAAAATTCCCAGCTTTTTTCCAAGCTCATCAAGTTTTCTCTGCATGGGCGTCTCTTCTGTCTCAATGTCATTAACCAAGGTAGCTATTTTCCCTAGCTCTGTCTGCTGAGCTATCGCCACCACAACGCCTTCTGCTGTTCCCTGCGTCACAAAAGTCCCTGCAAAAGCCATATTTTTTTGGTCTCCCAGCGTCGCCTCTTTTTTTATGAGCTCTTGCTGTTTTGATACAGGCACACTTTCACCCGTCAAACTTGCTTCGTTTATCTGCAGTCCTCTCACCTGAATAAGCCGTAGGTCCGCTGGGACTTTCGCCCCTTCTTCAAGCAAGACAATATCTCCGGGGACGATATCGACAGCATCAATCTCTTGCACCGTGCCACCGCGCCTCACCTTGGCTTTTTGTCCTACGAGCTTCTTAAGGGCTTCAACCGTCTTCTCTGCTTTGTATTCATTAAAAAACCCTATGGTTGCTATAGCAATAACGATAGCAATTATCAGAAGCGCCTCTTGTGCACCCTCGGATGAGTGGCTTTTTTGAACAACATTGGCATTACATTCCTCGGACGCACTAGTGGTTAGTTGCAGGCCCCGCTGGTCGCAGATGACTGCTGAATGGTGAGGCTCCTGCGCTGGTGTTTCGTCACCAATAGCGCCTACTCCCCACGAGACAACCGCCGCGATTAGCAAGATAATGACAAGCACATCTTTGAATTGCCCCATAAAAAGAGCTAAGGGGTTAATCTTCTTCGCAGACGCTAACTGATTTTTGCCAAACTTCTGTTGGCGCTGCGTGGCAACCACCGTGCTAAGCCCGTGTTCGGCCACCACCATCTGTTCTTTAAGTATCGACTGAACGTCTTTCTGAAACCACTTCATGAAATAGCTGTTGTTCCCTAATAACACCTATGGTATAGTGAATTTTAACGATAAGCAATTTAATTTTTTGGTGGGTTTACAGCTATGGAACTGCTAGGACTGCTTGCGAGCACAGAGGGAGATATTGAAAGTCGTATAAATGCCTTGAGCATTCGGCTTGTCCTAGTTGCGTCTCTTGTTCTGATCGCACTTATTGTTGTTTCTTCTCGAATAATTACCAAGAAAAAGCACAAAAATCTCAAGAAACCACTCTTTCTTGCCATTGCTGGCACCATCATTGTGCCCTCTCTCGTCTTGACCGTCTCAACCGTCTATATCAATACCATTTCCGACTCAAAAGGTCCGGTGCACTGGCATGCCGACATTGAGTTCTGGGTGTGCGGTCAAGAAATCGAGCTCCGTGACCCACACGAATTCCTAAGCAACAAAGTTGGCACCAGTACATTTCATGAGCACGACGACAAGCGGATACACCTTGAAGGTGTCGTCGTAGACAAAGACTACGATGCATCGCTCCAAAAATTTATGAAAGTTACTGGCGGCGAGATTCGTCAAGACAAAATTATTATTCCTACCGAACCGGCTATTTTTGAAGATGACAACGATGGAGACAAAGCATCTGGCGACCAACAACTCATAAAAAACATGGTTAGCACAGATAGCAACGGGAATACTATTCTCACCGCACAAAACGGCATTGGGTGTAGTGCGGACGGCTATGCAGAGCTCCAGACATTCCTTATACGCTATGACAAAGAAGCTAAAACCTATACCCAAACCAAGCTTTCGAATCCAGCAGACTATGTCATGCGCGATGAGTCTACGGTGCCACCGGGAGACTGCGTCATTGTAGAGTTCGACAAACTCAAGAGTCGTACCGATAAACTCTGCCAGCAGTACGGGATTCGAGACGAGACACGATGCGTAGAGTTCGGTGTTTCTAGCTATAACCCTAAGCTTTGCAATATACGAGAGTCAGAAGCTACGCCTTTCCGTGACGCTGTTAACCAACTATACGATCAGGAGGCGCTCTAATATGCTTGATTTACCAACTCTTGGGCTGGTTGTTGGCTCTGCTGCGATCGACTCTATTAACCCTTGTGCGATTGGCGTTTTGATACTCATGGTGTCTGTCGTGTTGGGCCAAGGTGGAAGCCCAGCACGTCTCTTAAAAGTTGGCACCGCGTACATATTTGCTATCTTTGCAACCTACCTCGTTGCAGGCCTAGGACTCGTATATTTTTTCTCTGCCATACCGATTGTCATTGCAGAGTACTTAAGCATTGCTGTGGGCTTACTCGTTATCGCAGCTGGCGTTCTTGAGATAAAAGATTTCTTCTGGTACGGCAAGGGATTTTCTTTGCAGATCCCAACAAAATTTGCCAACAAGATACATGACTGGTCGACGCAAAATCAGAGTATCTGGGGAGTGATGCTTCTAGGTGCCTTTGTTGCTGCTGTTGAACTTCCTTGTACTGGTGCGCCTTACTTAGCGATCATCACCATACTCCGTGTGGACTTTAATGTTGTCGCTCTGGGGCTTATGGTGCTCTACAACATTATTTTTGTTGCGCCACTTATTACAATACTGCTGATGATTGTTGGTGGAACAAAAATTAGTGATGTGAGCAAGTGGAAAGAAGAGTCAAAAGGTACCATGCGTCTCGGTATGGGACTTCTCCTAGTGGCGCTTGGGTGGATTTTGATAATGATTGCAAACGGAACAATAAACCTTGGGTAACTAGCATGAAACATGTCGTAAAACGAGCCGGTCATAATGAACTCTACGACGAACGCAAACTCTATGCGAGTATTTTTTCTGCATGTCAATCAGTGCGCGAACCGATGGGAAGCGCTGAACTTATCGCTGACAAAGTGGCGAAAGACATGAACGAATGGATTGCTAAAAAATACGAAGTGACAAGCAATGATATTCGTCATATGGCTGCCCGACATTTGCAGGTGTACCACCCGGATGCTGCTTATATGTATCTACATCATCGGGTAATTTGGTAGGAGAACAGGTATGGCATATAGAACAAAACCAAAGAAACCAAAAGAAATAGATTTTGACTTGATTGTCATTGGCACTGGTGCAGGCGGAGGCGTTGCCGCCCATATGGCGCGAGCCAAGAATAAAAAAGTTGCCGTCGTTGAACAAGAAAAGTTTGGAGGCGAATGCCCAAATTTTGGTTGTGTCCCTACGAAAGCGCTCCTGCAATCAGCCGAGACATACCGCACGGTTATGCAAGCTTCTGACTTTGGTATTACCGTCAAGAATGTCTCCGTAAACTTCCCTGCTATAAAAAAATGGAAGGATGAAGCAGTACACAACACAGGAACAGAAGAAGGAAGAGAAGCCTACGAGGCAGAAGGCATTACTGTCATTGAGGGCCATGCACATTTCATGGACCCGTGGACTTTAAGCGTGCATGGCAAGCGTTATACTGCCCACACATTTCTGATTGCAACTGGCACACACAATTTTATCCCCCCTATTCAAGGGCTTAAAGAAACAGGCTATATGGGATACCGGCAAGCACTTGAGCTGACGTCGCTACCCAAAAAACTCTGTGTTATTGGTGGCGGTGCAATTGGCGCCGAGTTCACGCACTATTTTGCTACTTTTGGTGCTGAAGTACACATCATAGAATCGGCACCACGTCTTATTATGCGTGAGGACGAGGAGATGGGTGACTTACTACAGGCTATCTTTGAAGCAGATGGTGTTGCCGTTCACACAAATGCAAAAGTGTTGCGAGTTGAGAAAAAAGGCTCACAAAAGCTTGTAGCTTATGAGCAAGACGGCACCGTTCACAAGCTCGTAGTTGACGATATCCTGCTTGCTTCAGGGAAAGTCCCCAACACGGACCTTGGGCTCGAGAACGCGCACGTTATATATGATTCAAAACGAGGTATTGAAGTTGACAGTTATATGCAAACATCGATGCCTCATATTTATGCAGTCGGGGATGTGACTGGAGGCTATATGTTTACTCATGTTGCCAGCTATCAAAGTAGGCTAGCTGCACAAAACATGTTTAGCGAGCTTAAGCACCGAGCAGATTACCGAGCCGTTCCCCGCTGTATATTTGTGAGCCCAGAATTTGCTTCTGTTGGCGCAACAGAAAATGAGTTAAGGGCCAAGGGCAAAAAATACCAAGTAGCAATGGTGCCCACTTCCGTCATTGGGCGAGCAAACACCTCTCAAGAAGATACTGGCTTTGTAAAGATTATTGCCGACAAAAAAGGACGTATCCTTGGTGCGTCAATCGTTGCACCGCGAGCGGGTGAAATGATTCAAGAGCTCGTGCTTGCAGTCCAGTGGCGGATGAAAGCTTCTAAGATTGACTACACAATGCACGCCTTCCCTACCTGGTCGCAAGCAGTTCGCCTTTGTGCGGCAAAGATTATTTGCCGATAACACTACTTTTATTTTAAAAACAATTAATAATTAGTTGTTTTTAATATTTTGTGGGATAATGTGCTTGCAAGAGTCTTTATAAGAGTGAATAGTATACGAAAAATCAGTTACGAAATCTCATTAGGAAGAATGGTCGATTTGCCTGTGAAATTAATGAGGAAAGTAACACACTAGATGAAACTATTTGTCGGAGGACTTCCGTTCTCTACTACTGATGATGAACTACAAGCTGCATTTGCATCTTATGGTTCAGTCGTAAGCGCAAAAGTTATCACTGACCGCGAAACCGGCCGCTCACGTGGCTTCGGATTCGTAGAATACGCTAGCGACGACGAAGGTCGTGCAGCTATCGCTGGTCTTGACAACAAAGAGCTTGGTGGACGCACAATTCACGTAAGTGAAGCACGCGAACGCGAAAGATAGTCCTAACAGACTAGAAATAAAAACACCCTGAGCAATCGGGGTGTTTTTGCTTTTCAGCCTTTTCTCAGACTCAGCCGTATAATACATAGTATGAGAATCCTTATCGTAGAAGATGACCATAAAATCGCCCAAGCCGTAAAGCGCGGGCTAGAGCGTCAAAGTTTTGCCGTTGATATGTGCCATGACGGCACAGAGGGGCTCGCTATGGCAACGACAGAACCTTATGACCTTGTGATTCTTGACCGCATGCTCCCTGGAGTTGATGGGCTCGACATATTGAAGTCCATGCGAGAAGCTTCAATACACACTCCAGTACTTCTCTTAACCGCAAAGGACCGAGTGCTCGACCGTGTTGACGGGCTCAACACGGGAGCGGATGATTATCTCGTAAAACCCTTTGCATTTATCGAGCTCCTTGCCAGAGTTCGTGCACTTTTACGCCGGCCCAAAGAAGCCCAGGACACGACCATAGAAGCAAGTGGGCTTATCCTTGACCGCGACAGCTTTACCGCTATCCGCAACGGAAGTCAGATAGAGCTCACTGCCAAAGAATTTGCCTTGCTAGAATACCTTATGAGTAGTGAAGGACGAATTGTCACAAAAGAACATATCATTCAACATGTGTGGGATTATGATGCGGATATTTTGCCAAACACGGTTGAGGTATACGTCGGTTATTTACGTAACAAAATCGACAAACCCTTTACAGACCTTCCTAACCTTATTAGAACGAGACGAGGCTTTGGCTACAGTTTTGGCCTGAAGTAAATCAGCATGAAAAAAAATCTATTCCATAATGCATCAATAAAACTCACGAGTATCTACGTGAGTATCATTATGTGCATCAGCCTGCTCTTTAGTATTTTGCTCTACAACGTTTCTTTTCGAGAAATTCAGAGAAGTATTCATCGGCCACCTGGCCCGATCGAGCAAATCCTCTTGCGTGAAAATTCAAGTTTTGCCCAAGAACTATATGAAGCCCAGACTGAGCGTGTCGAACATGCCCGTAATAACTTATTGGTACAGTTTTTTGTACTTAATATCTCGATAGCCGTCGCAGGTGGCGTGGCAAGCTATTTCTTAGCCCGACGCACACTCAGGCCTATCGAAGAGGCTCATGAGGCTCAGAGTCGCTTTACTGCAGATGCGTCTCACGAACTGCGAACTCCTATTGCGGCTATGCGTATAGAGAATGAGATTGCACTTAGCGATCCTTCGCTTACTATAGATGACGCGCGGACACAGCTTGCCAGCACCATAGAAGAGCTCGATAAACTTACTGCCCTGACAGAGAATATGCTTAAAATGGCGCGCCTTGAATCAGAAACACTAGAAAAAGCGCCTTATAAAGTTGCCGCTATTGTTGAAGGAGCGGTAAGTAGAGTAAAACCACTTGCTTCTCACAAAGGGCAGTCATTTACGGTTACCAAGCTTCCGAATAAAAAAGTACTCGTAAACCAAGAAGCAGTCACCGATGCACTAGTCGTGCTCCTAGATAACGCCGTGAAGTACAGCCCCGAGCAAGCGCGCATAAAAATCGTTACCGAAATTGAGGGCAAGAAAGCTGTTATAAAAGTAATCGACGAAGGCGAAGGCATACCAGAAGAAGACTTGCCTCACATATTTGAGCGTTTTTATCGTGCTGATAGTTCACGCACAAAAAATGGTGAAAAAGGCTTTGGCCTTGGGCTCTCAATTGCTCAAAGTATTATTGAAGCAAATGCAGGAACGCTTTCTGCCAAGAACACAGCAAAAAAAGGTGCCTGCTTCACCATTCAGCTTCCCCTCAGCTAGCCCCAAGTGTTATTTCAGTAGACTTCGATACGATAGAGTTGTTCAATCGAAAGGTCACCTGGACATCCGTTATCAAACAATGAGCGGCCAAGGCGGATACCACTAGAGCGAACAGAACATATCTCACTAACTAATCAGGAGTAATCCATGAAACTAACCAAGAAACACATGATGGCTGGAGTCGTAACAACAGTCATCGCCGGGTCACTCATCGGTGCAAACGCCGCGAGTGCGCAAACAAGTAGCGGGTCGAGTCTTGTTGACAAAATTGTCGCAAAATTCAACCTAAATAAAGATGAGGTGCAGGCTGTCTTTGACGAAGAGCGAACAAAACAGCAAGCTGAGCGAGCAGCAGAAATGTCTGACCGTCTCCAAGAAAAAGTCGACAGTGGTGATATCACCGCGGAGCAGAAAACACTTATCGAGCAAAAGCTTGCAGAACAACAAACCGCACGCGAGACAGAACGTACCGAACTTGAAAAATGGGCAAGCGACAATGGTATTGATGCTAAATACCTTATGGGCGGCGGCAGAGGTCATATGGGCGATGATGATAGTAGCTATCTTGACGATGCTGTTGCAGATGGGAACATTACCGCAGACCAGAAGACCCTCATAGAGCAGAAGCGAGAAGAACTAAAGACAAAGCGCGACGCAGATCGAGATGCACTTAAGCAATGGGCTGAAGATAATGATATCAGCATGCAAGACCTCATGATGGGAGGTCCAGGTCACGGTGGTGGCATGGGAGGTCCAGGAATGATGCGCTAGTCGCAAACGCTGCACCAACTCATATATCTAACATCATATTTCTCCTTGTATTACTCCCAGCCCTCCGTCTGGGAGTAATTTTTTGCTTGTATTCACCTTTATGCGGGTAGATACTTTAGATGAGAGGAGTAACTACTATGGTAACTTCAGAGCATCGCAAACGTATATTTGCCGAACTAAAAATGGCGGGGATGACGTCAT
This sequence comes from uncultured Candidatus Saccharibacteria bacterium, assembly GCA_964536485.1. GTDB lineage: Bacteria > Patescibacteriota > Saccharimonadia > Saccharimonadales > SZUA-47 > JAGQMY01. The sequence goes on along the minus strand of CAZHXX010000004.1, from coordinate 24,379 downwards.
ACGGTTCGGTAAAAATGGAGACGAATAAGCTTCCCTCCTATATCCACGAGCAGGATAGTCTTCAAACAGTACAGATATCTGGCATCGCAGAAAAAGAACACAATGCTGAAATCATCGCTGAAGTATTTAGATCAATCAGTACACCAAAAAATTACGAAGAAGGCAATCACTTCCCTCCGATTGTCTCTATCAAAAAAGGTGACTACGTTATTATCCGCGTCTCCCCTACTACTATCCAATATCATGACTTCAGCAAGTCCAGTTGTTAGCAACCTAGAAACAGAATTCTTCTATAAGATCTGCGAAGTGACCTCCGGTTTGAACCGAAAATTCACCGAGCTGTGCAACAACAACATGAAAACCAGCACCCCTCAGAGGTAACACTTCAAAGCCCCCATCTGCGTAATCTTCAAACAATGCATCGTTCCCAATTTTCCTTTCAACCTCGCCTAGTAGGTGTGCCACATTGCCTATACTTTCGGGTACCCCGATTATAATTTCTTGCAGAGTTTCCGCGTGTTGTATATCGAGTGCGCCCTGAACGATGGCCGTACATAGCTGTGCGGGACGCAGATCTACTACACCAACAACTTCTTCTCTTGCATTGGCAATTACACGCCCAGCTATATCTTTTACGATGACTTCTTGTTCTAGTTCTTCAACAGGAGTAGTAAAAGTTATGCTGTCGCTGTTGGGCCACCACTCACAAAGGTCAACCATTGCAAGTAGCTTGGTCAAATCACCGTTACTAGTTGTTGTCTCTATTCTGTCTGATAATAATTGGCCTACTTTAACATTTTCGTGTTGTTTATCTATGCCCATGAGGAAATCTGCCACTCGTCGCGCTTGTTCGATGTCGATTGCACCTGAGCCATCCCACAATCTCACTTCACCATTTATTATCAAGCCTTCGGCATTAATCATGACTCTGGCTTCCACACTACTCGTATTTAGCATAAATTTCCTTATTCGTTACTACCTGGTATTTTTTGTGTAAGTTCCCAAAGAGCATGGCCGAGTCGCACCCCTGCTTCACATGGTTCTCCCGATAATTCAAGTGCAGTAAAACTAAACGGTACCTCATGCCCAGCAGGCCTAGATACTGCAAGTTGGTCTGGGTCTGAGGCTTGTTCAATAACTGACCTAAATACAGTAAGGCTACCTGGGCTCGAGGACTGTTTAAGATACGGCATAATTGAAAAGCCGACGTACAGAGCATCGGTGAAATTGTAGAAGGTTCTCTCGCTAGCGCGTGCCGCTAATACAACTGGCTGTACAGGTTCAACCTGAACAGAAAGCTCACGTAGCAAACCTTTTCCTAGACTTGCCGGCTCTGAAGTTATCACACCTACTACTCGGTTTTGAGCTCTTTTTAGTAATGCTCGCGCAATCGCACTATCTGCTTGTTCTGGACGTTTTGCCCCTTTGGGTATCTCAATCTCAAGTATTGCGTCCGCATCGCTTAGAGGAAATTGCGCAGATGTTAGTGCTCGCTGAGCAACCGCACGTTCGCGCCTTGTGAGCGGGCGGCTTATTGCGGGGCCAACTTCTGCGTTCGTAGAGAGTAGCCCATCCAGCATTTCTCGCAATTCTACTGTGTATGCTTGCGACCCCTTCCTGCCTCTGTTCTTTGCGAGAAAACTGGGCATCATGCTATCTAAATGGAGCACTACTTCAGGTGGAGCATACTCTCCTGTCAGTTCGTCGCTTCTACTAAGCACTTCTCATCCGATCAGACAGTGCTTCTTGATTTGCATAGTGCTGGAGATATTCTCCAAAATTATGCCCACTAGCAAAATCCATGACTGGGATTATCACTACCTCAAACTCTGCTAAGCCTCTCTGAAATAATGCACCTTCTGGCGTCGGAGTTATGTCGAACTGCTGCGCAACAGGACTATCCATCAACGCTTTAGTTCTTCTTTCTGCCTCTGCACCAACGGCACCTAGCAAAATTGGATTAAGCGAATGTGGCCCCTTAGTGGCTAACAAGGTTAGTAAGCTAGCTCCTAGCTTGTCGGGCTTGTCATCAACCATCCCAACTACACGATAGTATGCGTGTTCATACACTACCGAAGCTTTGTCTTTCTCAACTTCGCCCTGTCGAGCTGGATTTAGGCTACCGCAGAGCTCCACATTATCCTCATCGCCGAACCATCGTGAAAGCCCGGCACGTGTAACGAAACGTTCTGTGACTCCCCTGTATAACTCAGGCCGGCGACTCACGATTGGGCCTATCTGAACACCTGCCCCTTCTATGCCTTGAATAAATCTTGGAGCACCCAAGACAGAAAATTGAGCTATCTTAGTCAACCTACGAAAAGGCGAGGCTGGGGTATGCGCTAACGGTCCTTCTAGTTCAAACATCGCTTCTGGACTATAATTTGGCATTTGTAAGTCTCCGTTAATATAACTAATAGTGCAACTTAATGGCTTGTAAATGCAAGCTTAAGCGTAATAAAAGTCAGTTTCATGCTACACTAAAGTTCAGTCAATAAAACGAAAGAAAAAGCATGCCAGGCCGAGACCGCCCACGACGCGAAGTCAAAAAACCTAAAAAACAAAAGTAGACTTAGCGTTTAATAAGTTGTCCGTGATACGGACCAACCCCTATACGCGTTACTGGTACTTCAACTGCTTCTTCGATAGTCTCTACGATACGCTGTGCCTCTTTCGGTAAATCTTTGAAATCTCTAATACCAGAAATATCACCTTCCCATGTTGGTAGCTCAACATAGTCAGGAGTGCATTCTCTCAGTTTCTTCATAGAATCAGCAGGAGATTCAGCTACTATTTCACCTCTATAAGAGTACGTCGTTGCTATCAAAATACTTCTTCCGGCTCTTGGTGCACAATCAAGTTTTGAAAGCAATAGCTCTTGCGCTCCATTACCTCTGTTCACTCGCATGGCTCGCCTAATCTCTGGGATATCAAACCAACCTACATCGCGAAGTCTTCCAGTACTTTTACCTCGTTCAGTATCAATCGCACCCTCTTTGCCCCTTATTGAATCAGCGAGCGCTTTATCATGGATCACGGTTGGGAAGGCATCGAGTGGTGCACCTACAGATGATTTAAACAATTTTGCTACTCCGAAAGTATTCCGTACGACATTTGCGCCAACTCCGAAACTATTTAGGACACCTCCTATTGTTGTATGAGAAGATGTCACGCTAGGATACGTTCCATGCTCGATATCGAGCCCAAATGATTGTGCGCCTTCTGCTAGTATATTTCCGCCCAACCCAAGTGCATCTGTAATTTCAGCTGTCGTATCAACTACATACGGGCGTATCCATTTTGCTTTGCGATACCACTCTAGCCATTCTTGTTCAGGATCGAGTTCTGGCTTGCCAGCCTTCCTCAACGCTTCGTTTGCACGGAGTATGCCAGCAATAACAGCAGCCTCTAAATCACCCCCATCATCCACTAAATCTTCAACACGAGCTCCAATGCGCTCGTACTTATCTGCGCCAACAAAACTAATTCCTTTAGCTGTACTGCCTTGTCGACCAACACCCTCTTCACGTAACCTGTCAAAGATAATGTGATGTGGAAGAATTAAATGCGCAGTGTCGCTTACCCCAAGATTATCTGGGTTAACTTGAACACCCTTTCCTTTCAGCTCATCGATTTCATTTCCTAGACTCACCGGGTTTACATAGGAAGATTTCGTTATAAGATTACGTACTGTTGGTACTAATATACCCATAGGAATCTGATGAGTATTTACCTCTACGCCTTTTAAGGTCGCTGTATGGCCAGCATTATCCGCGCCGTTAAACCGTGCGACAATCTGATATTCTCCTTCTCGTGCGAGCTCCTCTGCAAAACGCCCCTTTGCTTCATCGCCCCTAGATAACCCAAAAACTGCATCTACGTATCCTTGTGTTTCTACCATAGTTTTAGTGTAGCAAGCATCGGTAAACAAACCATACACATTTTCATAACAAGTTAACAATTATAGCTTATACGCTATCTTACTGGTTGCTTCTACTGCCGTGTTTGTTAGTTCTTTCGACGAAGGATCATTGTTTTACGCTCTCCCTCATTTGTGCCACCCCAGATACCCTTTTCCTCTCCAAGAAGTGCTTTTTCTAAACAAAATTGTGTTACTTGGCACGATGCGCAAATAGCCTTAGCCTTGGCTTCTCGCATAAGCCTCCGGTCTTTCTTTTCGTTATACATTGGTGGAAAAAATAGAGCAGTCTTACCCTTGCAGGCCATAAACGATTCCCAGTTCGAATTATTCGGATGAACTACTTTAATTGCTGGTACTCTTACCTCCGATGGTATGCCCTCCTGCACTTGAGAAGTAGCGAGATCCGTATGTACACAATTAGCAGACTCTGGAGTCTTCTGTTCTGGCTTGGCTGTTCCGTGCCAAGCTAGCCTTTGCAACTCCCTCAGTCTATCTACATTAACAAATACGGGTGTTAGAGATGCCTCGCTCATAAGCTAAAAATATCACAAAAGTAAGCTAGGAAAAACCTTGAGCGCTTTTCGGTAATATTACTGGACGCGTGAGCAACTGTTGACTTTTTTACCCCTGTTTGGTACAATTACCTTCACGTTTATTGGCTAAATCATAACGCGGGGTGGAGCAGAGGCAGCTCGTGTGGCTCATAACCACAAGGTCCCAGGTTCGAGTCCTGGCCCCGCTACCAAGAAAAGAGTCCCAGTTTGTCTGGGGCTTTTTTCTTGGTAGCGAAGCCATGGGCTCGAACCGTAGGCGAGACATGCCAGTGGCATTTTGCAAGGAAATCTTCTCTTGAAAACTTGTTTTCAAAGATGAAGTTTCGGGCCCGCGGAACGTGAGTGAGTCCTACCCCGCTACCAAGCATACTCAACATAACCTCTAGAAACAGATGACATTTTTACTAAATACTATTACTGAAGTGGCTGCCAACCATTCACTTCACAGCCCGCATGTAAACTACGGACAAGCTGGACTTCAGTCTGCGGTGTCAACACATCTTCGCCAAGCTCACGCGCCAAGTCTAGTTGTTCTCTCATGATTTGCGAGTCTCCAAGTCCCTGCACCGCCCCGGAATCTGCTTCGTAATCGTCATATTGGCAAGTGTCTATAGCATCTGCTTCTGGACGATAAAAGTAAAGCCTGTATGGTAAAGCTCCCTGTTCACCATTAATAGCATCCCCCACTTCAATAAGTGCTACAGATACTGTCATTATTGAACGCCTTGGTCGATGGGGGTTTAGCACGAAGTTAGCAAGCGAGCTTCTTTCAAGCCAGTGCGACTTAAACTCAACGACTCTTCTGTTATCTTCGTCGTAAAACCAACCACCGGTCGTATAGTGTTGCACACCGAACAGTTTGCGCCCAACTGGCACAGTATGTTCAGGACCTTCCATTAGCATGCCTAGAGTTGTACTCAGCGCGTCGCGCACATCACCGCTTGGTCTATACCTTTCTAAGTTTCTGGGTTGTATTCTTTCGTATGATCCACTGCACATAATTCACTCCATGATTAGATAGGTACAAGGTACCCCAATGAATATGAGTTGTGAATTTTTTAATTATATTGTATTAAATTACTTAATTTTGTATAATATCAGACAATTATGTTAAAAATTTCTGCTACAGTTGAACAAATTGTTGCGACCTCTGAATTTGCTTTAGAGGGCCTCAATAATGGTTGTTTAAACCTCTCCGCATATGCGAACAAGATTCACCCCTTAGTAGAAGCAAAAACTAAAAAGCCCGTAAAGATCGGGAGTATCATAGCTGCTTTAAGCAGGATAGCTTCTCGGAATAAAAGTACCGAGAAACCTTTCAGCCCCGATATTGAGGCCTACAATCTGGTAAGCCGATCAGGGCTGGCAGAGATCACCTATAGCAAAACACCAGAAAACCAGAGACTAGTGAGTAAACTGTATGCTGATACTAAATTTATGAGTGCTCAGTTTTTTGTGGTGACGCTGGGGCTTGGTGAGATTTCGATAGTTACCACCGAAGAACTTGCAGACGAAATAAAAAATTTATTTGGTACACAAAAACCAATACTTTTTAAAAAGAGCTTGGCGAGCTTGAGCATGCAAACTGGCGCAAGCGGAATAGAAACACCAAACCAGTTCTATACAATTATTAAGCAGTTCGCCTTACAGAAAATAAATATTGTTGAGTTTGTCACTACTTATACAGAACTGAGTTTCATTCTTGATCAAAAAGACCTCAAACAAGCCTTCAATCTACTCCATGATGCATTCTTTGTGAAATCCTAGGTGTTATAGGTTCCAATTCGACTCTACACACGCTTCCAAAAACAAACAACTCACTATATAGCTTTGCTTGTTTAGACATTCTGCTCTTCAAGGATCGCTATAACATCCGATACATCTTTTGCATACACATCCGCACCCTTCTGCTCATATCCATCGATCAAGTTTTCTTGAAACCCTATGGTTATAGCACCTGACGCTTTTGCAGACGCAATCCCGCTGTTGGAATCCTCAAGCACAAAGGTGTGTGTGGGCTCAACACCCAGCAACTCCATGGCGTGTATATACCCATCAGGATGAGGCTTGTGGCGTAAATCAACAAGGTCATGCAGAGAAATGACTACATCGAGGTCATTAACAAAATGAAGGCGAGAAATGACAGTCTGTATCCAAGCCATTGGAGAGGCGGAAACAATGCCTACACGATATTTATGTTTTGCCAAATACACAAAGAGTCTGTCCAGATCTTTAGCCAAGGGAGCTTCTGCATAAACCGACTTTGCTGACTCAAAAAAGTCATTAAAAAGCTCTTGCTTATCAAACTTAGCACCTAAAGCAACAGCCCGTTCATAGATACCTTCCATGTTAATCCCCAGGGTTGACCCAAGTTTTTGCGTGATGTCGACCCCAAAGTATTTTTCATACAATACTTTCTTGTGTTGCTCCCATACGAGCTCATTGTTTATCAACACCCCGTCAAGGTCAAAGAGAAAAGCTTTTTGCATAGCGTTATTGTAGCGCAAATTTATTGAAAATTGGTCACCTAACCGGAAGCCACTCTCTCTTTTGACAAAATTCTAAAGACAAACTGCTGCTCTTCATCAAGCAAGAAAAATGCTGCTTCTTACTCAGCTAGCCAAGCAACTTGCTTGACTAAGTCTGTGAGTGGACGATTATCTGTGCCAACCACTGAAGTTGCCGTTTCTGCATACCAAGGTTCGCGTGCTACAAACAACTCATGTGCTTGCACTCTGTCCCGGAACAGTGGCCTTTCATTGACAGAGTCGGCTTCTACTCGGGCAGCTAATGTGTCAAATCTAGCACATAGGTGCACTACTGGTGCACCACATTCAAGAAGAATCTGCCTTCCCTCCTCTGTTGAGACAATACCACCACCGGTAGCAATAACGCCGGGCTCTTCATGCCCAAGAATTTGCAACAAAGCAATTCTCTCTCTACGCCGAAAGCCCACTTCTGTATAACGAGTAAATATCTCGTTGACTGCGAAGCCACTGCGGGCAACAATCCTTGCATCATTATCATAAAAAGGCACATCTAGTTTTTTAGCAACTTCGCGCCCAACTGTCGACTTGCCTGCGCCCATAAACCCTGTAAGTATAAGATGTTTTTCCAAACTCATAGTAGCTAGTTTTTCATTTGTAGAGATTTTATGCAAGCATGAGCAAAATCACGCTATCTTTAAAATGCTTTTCCCGCCAACTTGTGCAATACTAAACACAAGGAGAACCCATGAAAAAGTTTCAAAAAGGCTTTAGTACGGCAGGAATACTTATAGGAATCATCGTAGTTTGCGTAATCTTTTCAGCGTACGTTTTTGTCTCTCAAAAACAAGACAAAGAAGAGAATGACGCAGCAGAGGTTCAGAAGGTGGCTTACGTAAATGCAACAGATACAGCCAACTCGTTTACCTTCAGCTACCCATCAAATTGGGAAATGCAACCTTATGATGAATGGGGTGTAGGTGGGGATAATTTTACTGAGGAAGAGATGAAAGAGCCCGACTGGACGAAAGTTTCCCGGCCTATTGGCTTACAGCTCGTAGGGAATGAGAAAGTAACGATTGGCATTACTATGAATGACTACGGCGGATATTGGATGTCATTCGACGACATAAAAGCAAGAGTAGCAGAAGACTATTTTGCAAAAGTTCTTTTTGCAGGCACACGAGAGGATGGACACGAAGCATTGTTTTCACGAGTCGACTACCTCGGGCCACCGGACGCTAAAGTTGAGTCCTTCACTGATCATCGCTACTATTTTGACAACTCTACTGCGGTTCTTTCTGTAGATTTCCGGGAAAAGTATCATCACGATTGGCCAGATGATGAAACTGGACCAGACATAGATAACTCTGCATACTTACAAGATTTTGAATACATTGCAAAATCTATAAAGTTTACAAAATAAATGCATTTGTACATCAAAGTTAAAATCCTCACTGCGCCAAGCTCTACCACTTGATAAGGTTAAAGTGCAAACTAACTAAGGAGGACGATCATGGCAGGCAGAAAAAATTCTGGTAACTTTACAGAAGACAAAGACAAGGCTCGTGAAGCTGGAAAAAAAGGTGGCAGTAAGTAGGCTTATTCCTACCCTGCACTTTTAAACTACTTTTACACCGTAAAAGACCCTCAAACACAAATGAGGGTCTTTTATTTACTAAGATAAGTCAGAGAACTCTTTTTCGATATCAAAGTCTTGAATTTGCTTTTGCCCTGATTTCTTAAACCCGAGAATCGCCGTTCCGGAGAGCATAATGCCAAGATAAATACTTGCCAGCCCAAGTGCCACACCAGTTGATGCAAGCGTTGCTGCCGCCAGCACTGATGGTTTGGACGTACTTTCTCCTAAGACCTGCCCTTCTCCGTCGGTGGTAGTACCAGACCCTGAAGTTGTACCCTGGCCTCCACCATTTCCATTACCGGACGTTTGTCCACCTCCACTGGTTGGTTGAGATGAAGAATCTTCTTGGTCGTCTACTGTTACTAGTACATATTTCTGTGTGCTCTTGCCGTTGCTACTAGTGATTTTTACACAGATTTCATAGGCATTATCTTTGTTCTCATCACTTGGTTTTTCATAATCAAAGACAGTGTTTGTCGTTATGACCCTGTTGTTTAAGTCAAAATACTGAGCGTCTGGAGATTGTGGCGTACAAGTGAGCGACAAGCTAAATTCACCACCTAAAGTTGAGTTTACACGCAACTCGCCAACTCGAGTATTTATAGCGTCGTTCTCTTTAAGTGTCGGAACGCTAGCAAAGGTAAGCTCTACTGCTCCACAAAATACATCATCAGCACCAGCATCAGTTATAGTCCAGCGAAGCTCGGTGATGAGACGTTGACGCGCTTCTGCACCATGACAAAAAGTACTATTCCCAGCGTCAATAACAACATCTTTTGCTGTTTGCGTGCGTGCCCAGGCATTTAACATGGCGTCATACACATTTGTTGAAAGAGCCGTCCCATTGAGTAAGCCTTTAATATTCTGTATCGAACCGATATTCCAGTTCTCGATTGACTGGTTATACGATGCTGCGTTGCGGAAAATATCTTCAACGTTAAACGCTTTTGTGAGCGTCCATGAATCGACAGACTTATTAAAGGAGACTGCACCAGAGAACATTCCACGCATAATCCCCGCTTTTTCCACGTTCCAACCCCCGACGTTGCGGTTGAAGAGTGAGGCGCCGGCAAACATATACTCTGTGTTAAACGCATTGCGCATATCCCATCTGGAGATGTCGCCATTGAATTTGCTTGCCCCTGAGAACATGCGAGCGAACACTTCAATATTACTTACATCCCAGTTCTCTAGCCCTCCATCTACAGACTTTGCATCCTGGAACATATACGAGACGTTTCTTACCTGTGAGAGGTTTGGCGTATCTGTTGCATTGATGACAAGGTTTGTTGCACCATAAAAGGCTGCTTCCCCAGAAGTCCAAACAATATCACCCCACTGCTCAACCGATAGAATCTTCCGTCTATCACCAGAGTTTGAGAATTGAATACGCGGAAATGTTCCACTTATCTTAACGGTGTACACGCCTGGGGTTGCATAAGTATGACGAGCTGGACCCGTGACATGGGCGTCTGAATTGCCATCGCCCCAATCAATAAAGTAATCATATGTGGCATTCGCATTAACCGGAATGCTAATTTCATTGCTAGCACTAGCGCCTTCTTTTCTTGTGTCCCAAGTTGTAATAAAACTTCTTGAGGCCTGAGCAGTGACGATATGAGGAAACCCAATAAAGACACTCACAAACAAAACAGCGACACCGGCGATTCGAGAAATATATTTTGCCTTAATGATACTACCCCTTTTTGATGCTGTATTACTCAAGTGAGATAATACATTCTTATTCAAGCGTAAGTATAATGTATTTCCTGATAATCGACAATAAAAACTCCCACGCTACGCGTCACACCACGGAGTAGTTTATTTAAGCAGCGACTCGGATATTCTCTGCTGGTACGTTTTTTACAAAGAACGAATCGTGAGAGACGTAGATAATTGCGCCATGATAATCGTTGAGCGTTGATTCAAGCTCTTCTATGCTTGGCAGGTCGAGGTGGTTTGTTGGTTCGTCTAAAATAAGCAGATTTGGATCACCCATAAACATAGCCATGAGCTGAAACCGTGCTTTTTGGCCACCAGACATAGTACCGAGAAGCTGGTCTTTATCTTCGTGCGGATTGAACATATAGTCGCCAAGGTAACGCATAATAATCTGGTCATTAGCTGGTAGGTTGTGGACCACCAACATTGCGTGAATCGCATCCTTTATAGACATGTCGAGGAACTTTTGATCAATTTCTTGCTCATACACACCAATACGACAACCTTTATCTATGGTGAGCTCACCTGAGTACAGCGTTGATTCTGGTTGCTGATGATGGTATGTCGCAAGAATATGCTTTAGTAACGTTGACTTCCCTGCGCCATTGCGCCCCAACATACGTAACCTGTCGCCAGATTTAATACTCATGGTGACTGGGCTGAACAACGGTGCATCATACCCAAGCACTACTTTGTGCGCCTGCAGGAGTGAGCCTCCGGCGTGCTTAGAGCCACCAGCGTGAGAGCCAATACGAATCGATGCCGCCTTATACTCAGCATAGCGTTCTTGGTCAGCTTTTTTGAGGTCTTTGTGCGATTCGCTATCTATCCAAAAACTTGGTTTTTTGGTGGATTCCTTGAGCTCTTCATACTGCTTCATAAGCCGTCGCTCCAGTGGGATAAATGGGTTCGGCGTCTTGCCTGTGGAGGCCTTTTTTGCTCGAACACTTTGAATTTGTTTATGAAGATTTTCTAACGTTTTAAGCGCCACCTCATACTGTGCCATATCCGTCACGCTTGAGGTCTTGTTCTGGTGTATATAGGACGAATAGTTGCCAGGAAAGCTAAGAAGTGATTTATCGCGTAGCTCCAGGATTCTATCCACTTGGTCCAGCACATCGCGGTCATGGGTCACAATCAACATAGCTGTTTTCTGCGACTTCATCCAGGCGATAAACTGCTCTTTAGCTTCTGCATCCATGTGGTTTGTTGGCTCATCAATAAGAAGCAAGTCCGCGTCTGAATGTGTGAGCTTTGTAAGTTCGACAAACCGTTTCTGCCCACCCGAAAGATTCCCGACCGGGCCCCGTGCCTTCTCTTCATCAAGCTGATAGCCAGCAAGCGTACGGATAATCTCTTCTTCTATAGAATAAAAGCCTTTGTCAGAAAACTGCGTTAGTGCGTCAGTGTAGGTAGTTATCTTCTTAAGGTTGTCACCCATATGTTCAGGGTACGTGTCGAGAATGTGTTTTAGCTCTGCATACCCAGGAATATCCGAAAGAATATACTCAATAACTGACATTTCAGCGACGGCGTGATGTTCCTGACGAGTACTTGCTATAACAAGACCCTTACGAAACTGAATCTCGCCACTAAAGTCTTTGTCTGTTCCTTCTAGGATGCCCAACAAGGTCGACTTACCAGTTCCGTTGCGCCCAATAAGGCCGACTTTTTCGTTGTCACCAATACTCGCGTCTACCTTGGTGTACAGCTGTTTTGCACCAAAAGACTTCTGTTCAATCTGAAACGCAACAATCATGAAAACCTTACAATTTTACAATTTTTATAAATTAGTTCGTTATAGTGTACTACAAAAGTGGTCTGTAAGGTACTAGCAACATCGTTTGTTTGCTATAGTTAGGGAGATGCGTACAATTGAGCGTAACATTGTTGGTGGATTTATTTTTTCTCGTGACAGAAAGATTTTGCTAGGCAAAAACCGTAAAGGTGGCGTGTACACTGGAACCTGGGTCATTCCTGGCGGTGGAGTTGAGAGCGAGGAGACACTTCTCGATGCGCTCCACCGCGAAGTTTTAGAAGAGACAGGAATCGATATCCGAAATGCCCATGTCCGTCAGATAGACGGAGCAATGAGCGGGAAAAGCCCAAAAATCCTCCGCACCACTGGAGAAAAAGTACTGGTAAATATGAAATTCTACAATTTCAGTATAGAGATAGCGAAAGACGCAAAGACCATTCGGGTTGTTGCTAAGGATGACTTTGTGGAGCCAAAGTGGTTTTCACTGCATCAGCTGGAGAAGCTACAACTTTCGCCCCCAACAAGACTCACTCTGCAAAAATTGGGCTACGTCCCTTCAGATGAGCAGTCTTTATGATCTCAGGTTATTTTCAGTTTCAGCAACTAAAGTATGGTCAATGAACGAAAAAACAAAGCAAAAACTCCTCTATCTACTTATAGCGCTGACAACGCTCCCGTTCTTCTTCCTTGTCAACAAGCCCGCTAGCTGGACGCTATCTTCGGAGAACTTTCATGCACTTGCGCTCTATGTCTCGGCTTCATTTGGCTATATAGGTATATCCCTTTTGGTCTGGCAATTTATCTTAGGCACTCGGTCTATTTCTGGACTTTTCTTTACTGACCTTGTTTCAAAATTGTGGCTCCATCGCAAACTCGGTACCTACGGCGTACTATTTATATTCGCTCATCCAATACTTATCACCTATTCATACGGCGAATCATTCTTCTACTCTTTCCTTTTGCAACGTTCGACTGAGTTTGAAGAACACGTTACATTTGGAAGGTTTGCCTTTATAGGGCTGATCATCATTTGGCTGACTTCCGCAATTCTAAAGTCGAAGATTGCCTATCGACCGTGGAAGTACATCCACTACCTTTCCTACCCTGTTCTTTTCGCCTCATTTCTGCATGTCCCTGAAGTTGGAAGTTCATATGCTCAGAAAGGTATCCAATTTTTTTGGCTAAGTTTCGTGCTCGTTACTATAGTCTGCGCGCTTCTTCGCTTGCGACATTTGTTTGGTTACGGAAAAGTAACGTACCAGCTCAAATCAAATAAGGTACTTACGCCAGAGATACATATGCTTCATCTCGCTCCAGTAAAGCGACCTATTCAGATACGCACGGGACAATATATCTACCTGCAGTTAGGACTTTTGGGTGAAGAGCACCCATTTACTGTTCTTGACCATGACCCTAAGACAGGCGAAATCGCAGTTGCGTTTAAAAAGTTTGGGAAGTTCACTGAAAAGCTAGCAACCATAGAAGCCGATACTACTCTTTTACTCGATGGACCGTATGGCGTTTTCACACAAGAACGGCTGACGTCGCCAGAAAAACCAGCGGTATACATTGCCGGAGGCATAGGAATCACTCCTTTTGTAAAGCATGTTCTTGATAGTAGCGCAGATACCCAGTGGCTGTTTTATGCTAACCAAACACGGCATACAGCAGTCTTTAGAGATCTTCTAAAAAATCATCTTGGCGAGAAATTTGTTGATATCTTTTCTCGTGAACCAGCAGAGGCTACGGTAGGTAACCGAGACTTTGAGGTAGGCTATATGCGCCAAGAACTGATTGAAAAATACATAAAGAACCCGGAAGCATATGAGTATTTTATATGTGGCCCAGCAGGCATGATGCACGCTACGAAGGAAGCCTTAAGAGCAGTTGGCGTCCCCACCCCGCAGATACACCTTGAAGAATTCGGCTTTTAGATAGCCCGAAGCCCAAACCCTGGAGTTACCGTCACGCGACCGTCGCTATATATAACTGCAAAATCCCTAGAAGTTTGACTCTCTAGCTTCGCAATACTTGCCTGAGCCTGAAGGAAACCAATAGTTGCGTAGGTGTCAGCCTCAAGACATGTCTTTGCTCGAACACACAGCTGCACCACATCGTCAGAAAGCGCGTCTCTACGGGGGCTTATGATATGAGCTTTTCGCTTTCCTTGGGGTGTTTTCCACGTTCGCTTCAGATTAGAAGAACCAGCAAACGCCTCATTGCATAATGTCAGGGTGCCTAACGCATAACCTTCGTGCAAAGGGTTTTCGACGTGTATTTCTTGAGCACCCTCTCCAACGCGTATGTCTCCCCCGCCGTTAACGATATGGTCAAGCACTCCCATGCTGTTAAGCAAATCATGCACTTTGTCTACTAGCCAGCCTTTTCCAAATCCACCAAAGTCAATACGCAAATGTGGTGCAAGAGTAACTTCATTTTTAGACACGGCAATGTCCCGCGAAAGGTCACGAGAGACTGACGAGTTTTCTTGATGTGACATGCCGTAGCCATCTTTTTCGAGTTGTGCGCCAATAGAGATATTGAAGAGCCCTTCAGAATGCTCATACATACGTATGGCATAGTTCAGCATCGCTATCATTTCAGCAGTTGGGTTTTTTTAGAACTTTTTCACGGTTCAAAGTCCCTACGAACGAATCGGGGAGAAACCGCGAATAATCTTGTTCAAAATCCTTTACCAGTGTTGCTATTTTTTTCTTCTGGCTTACAGTTAGCTTTCGCGAGGGCGTCAACACATGCCAATAGGTTCCTAGTGCAGAGAAGCTATAGCTATGCTCCACAGCACCACTAGCTGTCATTTTAGCTCTTTGCCTGTGTCGCAATAGCCGTCAGCGCCTTCTTAAAAGCACTGCTAGTGAGAGATGCCCCACCGATTCTTCCCACTGACAAAGAAGAAAGCTTTTTGCCTTTTACAGCTGCAGAGACACTACTTTCAAAACTTCTTATATAGCTTGCTGACTCGTGATCTTCGTATGAGTCGTCAACGCTGACAGCAGTTATCGTACCGTCCTGCACCGTCAACTCAACACTTATATCGTTCTGCGCGCCATGCGGAACACTATAGGTTTGCGTGGTGGTGTAAGTGCCATCCTTATACTCTGAGGCCGTTTGTGTTGTCGTAGCGGTCTCGCTAGCGCTTGCTGGTGTTGTTATGGGAGTTGTCGTAGAAGCGGGTGTTGTCGTAGGGGTAGTTGAGGCAACTGATTGGCTCGTCTGTGTCACCATAGATGCAACAGAAGATGAAGCGTCTGAATCATTTGGAGACAGGACAAGGGTGTAGAAAGCGATAAGAGCGACTCCTGTGAGCACTATTCCTCCCACGATTTTTGGCGTTGATTCGTTGTATGATTTTTTCATAAATACCTTTGTTTATACTGCGATACTACTAACTTTAGCTGAGAAATAGCTTAAACGTGCATAGCCATGCTAGGCAAGTGTCTGCAGTCTTTTGTGCTCTACTTCAATCTGAATCTTGCTCCCTGCATCGATAAGCAAGACTTCGCCATCAAGCTGTGCAACTGTTGTATTTACCAGAGTAAACTGGAAACTCTTGAGCTGTCTCGCTTGCTCAACACCACGCGTCGCCCGCCACAAGCGCCGTAATAAGTATGATTTTCCTCTATGAGGAAAGATATTCACCTCAAAAAGCCCATCGTCAGGGAGTGCTTTTTTTGAAAGCTTTAAGATCTTTGCCATCTCCCCTATATTTGAGAACACTAAGCTATCTAGTGCAATATCTTTCTTGTCATGACGGATTGTAAAGGACCTGTTTGCAAAAATATTTTTAGCAACAATGAAAATTTCTTTTATAACATTTAAATCTGTTTTGTTGAGCTCGACAGCAATTGCTGGCGACAACCCAAAGCCTATGTATGAATGAGCGTAACGCTGTTTTGTCTCAAGCTCGTTAGTACAGGTGAGCTTAATTATGTCGATAGCCCGGGTGTTCCCACGAACGATAGAAGACAAAAGCTCCGACGAATAGACTACTCTTGCATGATCGTTTGCGTTCCCTGCCGGCATTACCGCACAAAACGGTGACGCGCCTTCTTGCTGAGCCTTGAGCGCACCATTTATCACATCGTGATACCCGCCGTCCCCACTAACAGAAATAAGTAGGGGATGCGCGTCTTTCTTTGACAAATCATAGGCTATCTCTTCACCATGCCCCGCATGTGCTGTTGCATGAATATGGCTATGAAGTGAGTGTTTTGTAAATAATTCTCGCTGTAACTGCCGAGCAAGCTTTTTGCCCGGGCCTTTACTATGAGGATTGTAGATGATGTGGATAGTAGTAAATGTCATATGATGCTCAACACGTAGTATAGACGAAAAAAACAGGGAGCGAGATTGAAAAAAAGTGTCATTACTATTAGAATAAGCACTAAGACTTTGTATTACAGACTAAAGACGAAGGAGAAACTATGAAAAAAAGATTCACACTAGGAATCGTAACGCTCTTTTATACGGCGGTAAGTTTTGTTGCACTACTGCATCCTGCATCAATCGCCAGCGCCCAAAGTGCTTGTCCCGCAGTACCCACCATGAAAGTCAGCATCCAGGTACCTGTAGCTGGTAAATATGCGCTTTGGCTACGAGGCGCAGCTGGGTCTCAAGCTCCGATGTCTGTTGGAATCAAATTTGATAATGAGTCTAGTTGTCTTAGCTTTAAAATCCCCACGAGCGGAGCTTTCCAGTGGCTAGGTGGTACAAATGGAACACTCACGCGAGACCTAACCATTGGTGCACATGATGTCTATCTAATGGTTGACGGTGGCGAAATTAAGGCAGACAGATTGGTCGTAACCGGACACACACAGTGTACTCCTCAAGGAGATGGGCAAAACTGTCTTGACCAAAACGTCGACATAAAGATTGACGGGCTTGTTGCAAATCAACCTATCGAAAATCTTATGCAAGTCGCTACGTCTCTTACAGGCGCAGAGCTTGTCTCACCAAAAGTAGAATACTATTTTGACAATTCAAACACCGTTTATGCTGCGCGCACAAAGGCACCTTACTGTTTGTTTGTAACAAACGATCAGTGCGCATCCGGTGATGTACGTTTTCTCGGCGGTGGCGCCCACTCACTGAAAATAGTAATAACAGCCGGAAACTTAGAGACGACCACCAAGCGTATTCCGTTCCGAATTGATCCCCAAAATCCATCTACCACAACACCGACACCAACTCCGACTCCGACACCAACGCCAAGCCCTACGCCTAGTCCAGCCCCTACACCAAGTCCTGCACCGGTTCCTACGACAACGGTCACGCCGGCTAAAAACAATACCGTCGTTGTTGGCACATCAGTAACAGGCACAACAAAAACCGTCTCGGGTCAAAAGGCCGTAACAGTTGCACCGAGTCAACCACTAAGCACTGGCGATAAGGTGAGCTATGCCGTGAACAATAAACCTGTTGGTTCTGTAACGATTGGTACAGACTCTACTGACCCATCTGTGCCCGTAGACCTAACCACTGAAAAAAATGGAGACGCTACAATCTCTGCAACCATAGATCGTGCTGATGGCTCGTCAGAAACCTATGGCGTAAAAACTAAGGTAGATAACAGCAAGGTAGCCACTACTCAAAGCTGGTTTGCTCGCACCGGTGTTAAGCTGATTGCGACGACACTCTCAATTGTCATGGCAGTTGCGGGTGGAATACTCATCTTCCGAGCTATTAAACAGCGCCGTGAATACGCAGAGATGCATAACCTAGATAACTATCAGTACGTACAACCTCAAAGTGATGCTGCAGCATACTCTCTCCCTCCTCTTGCGGTGCTCGTCTTTGCTGCAGGTGCAGTGTTCGCATCTCTGACAGGCGCCGAAGTTGCTCGTGTTGGTGTGGTAGTTGATCTTACGAAGGCCTCTCTCCCTACTGAGTATTCCCTTGTTAATGACACAGCAGGAAATTATATCCAGATGCGCTCACTAGAGCATTCGATGCCTACGCCTACAACTCCTACACCTACTACCCCAACGCCACCAACTACACCTACACCTCCTACTACCCCAACTCCTCCTTCGCCACCAGTCAACACGGCAAGTTATGCTTCAAATCTAGCAATGATTAAGTCGCTTCCTTCGCGCAACACGAAGGAAGACAGTAGCCCCTACAAGACCACACCATCATCACAGCTCTACGATAAAGCTGACCTTTATGGTCCTTATACAGATTACATGGAAACAAAGGGTGCATATTGGGGTGATTTCTGGTACGATCTTGCCTTCTTCCGCACAACAGCAGCAGGCTCTTTCCGTGCAAGTTGTGAGGCATCTCACTTTGCTTATGACGACCCTATTGTCTACCCTAATCAGCCGGGAGCAGCTCATTTGCACATGTTTATAGGCAACACCGACACAAATGCCTATAGCACCTATGACACCATCCTCAACTCTGGCGGAAGCACCTGCAATGGTGGTGAGCTAAACCGGACAGCTTACTGGGTACCGGCAATGTTTGATGGCAAAGGAAATGTGGTTGTCCCTACCAGAATCGGCTTCTACTACAAGACCGAGGGGTCAGCAGGCGTAGGTAAAACTAAGCCGTATCCTGAAGGACTAAAGATGATTGCCGACAGGTCAAACAACACACAGGGTAACCTCGATGCTTCAACTTTCCGCTGTAACAACATGTTTAACGGTGCAAAGTCCGACCCTTCAGCAACAATACCGACGTGCTACAGCCCACCAAGAAATGGAGCCTTTGTTGGTGCGCTCGAAATGCTTATCATGTTTGACTACTGCTGGAACGGCAAGACAGACACCATTGGAGACTGGGAAGCAAACCGCGGACTGAATGGAAAACAAGCAAACATCGTCAAACCTCTTAACTATTGGTTCTCAAGCAGCTGCCCTGCGTCACATCCTATTGTGCTACCAAACCTCGTTACTCACATCTTCTATGACATCAAGCTCGATGAGAATACTTCTGGATGGTTCTTATCTTCTGATGTTGACCGGGCAACCGGACAAATAAGCAGTGCCGGACGCGGAGCTTCTGCTCATGCCGACTGGTTTGGTGGCTGGAACAGACAAGTCATACAAGAATGGGTAGATAACTGTAACAACATACAGAATGCAGAATGTGGAGCTGGGCTTCTTGCTGACCCAAACAACAAGCCAAATCCAAAAGCACTCAGACTACGCCACGACTGGATTGCTGGTGTGAACAACCCTAAGGCAAGAATTCCGCTTACAGAGATATACCAGACGCTCTGCCCAGGTGGTAAAGCTACTATCTCAGGTGCATCACCAGCTGCGGCTTATTGCCAAAAATAGTAGCAATTAAAAGAGCGGTAAACGTAAAGATTTTACCGCTTTTACTCTACGAGAGTTCCTACCTGTTTAAGTTGAGAAAGCTTTGTCCGCCCGTGCGGTGCTTGATCAATGACAGTGGACATATCAGCACCACAATAAGCAAGCGAAGACTCAGTGTGCTCACCTTCTACCCATTTGTAGCCTTGCACTATTTCGTATACCTTTCCATCTACTGCTAGCCAGCAGTCTTTCTTGTCTTTGCCTGTTGCGGAAGCTAGCTCTTGTGCAGTTACTATTCTTTGTGGAGTATCTTGACCGCCACCTTGTTGCTGTCGCCAAACAATCGCCCCGCTTACGAGGAGACACATTACCAGGATACTTATGATAGTATTCTTCTGCATTTAAAATGACCTATAGTATTCAGTTGCTGTTGTATCGCATGTAGCACGTACCGTTTCATCAGAAAAGCTTGCACAAAGTTGGCGGGCTTTCTGATCATCTGAGTAATATGAGATAAAGTCTTTGACTGCCCCTATAGCGCAGTTCGCTCGCTGTTGCTCGCCAATGCCAAGCTCACAGTTTGCTTTCGTGCGCACGACATCGCTCACGCTCCCACCGCTGGCATCGCGACCCAAGCTTTGGTAGCATGTTGGCTGAAAAGCAGTATCTACTCCTGCACATAAAGAAAACCCTTTTGAGAAGTCATAGTTAACCTGCCTTAGTGCGTAAGATGTCTGCATGAGATAGCACTGCTCTTTGTACTGCTCGTCGACTACCGTACATGGGTACATGGGCTCTTGTGGCCGTAGGTACTTAGTAGTGTGCGTTGGGTTCGTTGCTGGATCTGACATGACGTTTTCCATAAAAACACCACCAAGACATGAAGACCTGTTCCATGCATCCGTAATGGTGTCACATGAGGTAAGCGAATCAAACAACTCGTTATCCGATATGCTCATAACACCGTGGCCTAGCCCATGAACACAGTTATAATGATAGAAAGAGTACCGGCTTTTGGCTTCTACGTCTGCGCAAATGGTATTGAGCTGAGCAATAAATCCCTCTTTGCCCATCTTTTTAGCAACCTGCTCTATGACACCGTGATAATAACCAGACCAACAGAAGCTATCACCTTTTGCATATATCTCACCAACAGATTCTGATGACTGGGCCGAGACTCTACCTATCACATGCGTGATTTGGTGACATTGTGATTGCAAGTAGACACTAGTGGGGTACTGCTGTCTAAGATCTGCGAATGCTTCTTTGACTGATTTCTGTTCTACTAGCGCTTCATACCGTTCGCTCCAACATCCAAAATCATCTGCCTTAGTCCCGTCGCACGTGACAATTTGAGCAACGGAACGAGAAGTGTCTTGCGTTGTGCGCGGCAATAGAACAATAAGACTGGCCGCAATGATACCCGCCACAATAAATAGGTAGGATACCCTGTTCTTGCGGACGTGACTTAAGAAGTGCGAAAGCTTGCTCATCCTTAACAGTATACCCAATTGTCGGTAAGCTCGCCATTACGCTTACTCTATTTCTCTATAGCGACCTCAGATAGCGTATACTTATATTCAAGGTAAATAAAAGGTTGTACAAATGAAGACAAGTACGGTAAAGGCATCACCAAAGACGGCCAAGAAAATTAAAGCGCGTGTTATAGATGCACAAAAATTTTATGGTAAGGGCGATACAGAAGTACGGGCACTTAACGGTGTCTCTATCGACTTTGAGGAAGGCGTTTTTACTGCAATCATGGGGCCATCTGGCTCAGGAAAATCCACGCTACTCCATTGTGCTGCTGGGCTCGACAAACTCTCTAGTGGCGTTGCCGAGATTGGTGGCACGGATGTGGGCAAAATAAAAGACAAAGAACTTACCACACTTCGACGTAAACGAGTTGGGTTTATATTTCAGTCATTTAACCTCGTACCGACCCTTACCGCAAAGGAAAACATCCTCCTCCCCCTCTCTATTGCCGGAAAGAAACACGACAAAAAATGGTTTAACGACCTTGTTACGACACTTGGGTTAAAAGATCGACTTAATCACCTCCCTACTGAAATGTCTGGAGGCCAGCAACAACGTGTAGCAGCCGCACGAGCGCTCGTATCACGTCCTGACATTATTTTTGCTGATGAACCAAGCGGTAACTTGGACTCAAAATCAAGCGCAGAACTTCTTGGTTTCTTGCGCAAAGCAGCGAGTGAGTACGGTCAGGCAATCGTAATGGTAACGCATGATCCAAACGCAGCAGCTTATGCCGACCGTGTCGTGCTGTTAAAAGATGGCGTAATCGTAGATGAGATTGTGAAACCCACAGTTGATAAAATTCTCGAACACTTCAAAAAACTAGGTTCTTAAAGAAAGGCGGTTCATATGTTGCATGCAGCTATAAAGAACCTGCTTGGCCATAAGCTACGTATGTTCTTGACAGGGTTTTCGATTATTCTTGGAGTAAGTTTTGTTGCTGGTACTTACATTTTCACCGACAGTATCAGCTCAACTCTCAACAATCTTTTTAGTGACGTTTACTCAGGTATTGATTTGAGCGTACGCCCAAAGCAAGCAGAGTTTGGTGAAGTGACACAAAAAATAAGCCAAGAGCTTGTTGATAAAGTAAAAGCGACCGAAGGTGTCAGCGCGATTGCTCCAGAAGTTGCCGGCTATGCACAATTTGTCGGAACGGACGGAAAGCCCATTGGTGGTCAAGGTCCTCCTACGCTAGGGTTTGAGTGGACGACAGAGCCAGGACTTCGTGCCTTAGACATACAGGACGGTGACGGTCGTGCGCCAGAAAAAGCTGGCGAAGTAGTGATGGACAAAGCTACGGCAAGCGCTCATGGGTTTAAAGTTGGCGACAAAGTAAAAGTCCTTTTGCAGGGTCCTGCGGAAGAATTCACTTTAGTAGGAATAGCTTCTTTTGGCGATGCGAACGGGTTGGCTGGAGCAACCTTGGCGGCATTTGAAATACACGAAGCACAGCGCATATTTGACTACCCAGACAGCTATAGCGGCATCGACATAAAGGCCGACAATAATACGTCAACAGAAGAGCTTAAAGCACGAATCGATGCGCTTCTTCCTGCTGAGCTAGAAAGTGTGACCGGCGAGCAACAATCTAACGAGCAGTTTGACGAGATTAATTCGAACCTCGGGTTCGTAAACACCGCCCTGTTAGCGTTTGCTGGCGTTGCCATTTTTGTTGGGTCCTATATTATTCAGAACACGTTCCGAATTATTGTCGCTCAACGCTCGAAAGAACTTGCGCTCTTGCGAGCAATTGGTGCCACAAAAGCTCAAGTTGTGCGCCTTGTTCTCTATGAAGCGACTGTTATTGCCTTTTTGGCTTCATCTCTAGGAATCGTACTCGGGATGGTTGTTTCCAAAGGAGTTCGCGCACTCATGAACAGCGTTGGATTTACTCTTCCAAATGGGCCTATGTCTATCCAAGCCCGCACTATCGTAATTTCTTATTGTGTCGGAGTAGGCGTAACGCTCATAGCAGCGCTCCTTCCTGCGCTAAGGGCCTCACGCGTTTCGCCAGTTGAAGCCATGCGTGATAATGAGGCAGCAACAAGCTCTCGTAAATCGTTATTTTCTCGGGGACTTATTGGCTTGTTTATCATTCTTGCCGGAGCCGGGTCGCTTATATACGGACTAAATGGAACGGTAGCGAAGCCACTTTATCCAGTAGGTTTTGGCGTCGTGGCAATGTTTATAGGCGTCTCTGTAATTGCGCCCCTTCTTTCTGGGCCACTGGCTTCTGTAGTGGGTTGGCCTCTTACCCGTTTACGCGGTATGTCAGCCGTACTTGCCCGAGATAACGCAAAGCGCACCCCACGAAGGACGGCTTCCACCGCTGCTGCACTCATGATCGGCGTATCTCTTGTGACGCTACTTTCTGTCCTGGCAACCTCATTTAAATCACAGATAACGACAATACTAAACGACAGCTTCCCTGCTGACGTCACCATAAGTTCACTTAATATCGGCGAGAATGGTCCTGGCTCTGCAAGTTTTAGTAATGAAGTCTACAAAACGCTCGAGAATGTCCCCGAACTTACTGACGTTACCGCTTTACGATACCAGTTTGAAGGCGTAAAAATACAAGATGCTGTCCAGCTAATCGTTGGCATAGATACTCCGTCGTTTACTAAACTAGTAAAGCTTGGGGAGACAGAGGGTGCGTACGACAAACTTATCGGTAATTCCGTCGTACTCAACAAAGACTTTGCAGATAAAAATGGCTGGTCTATTGGATCAAAAATTGACATGACCTTTGCAAAGACAGGAACGAAGACATTCGACGTAGTAGGCACATTTTCAGAGGCTTACGACAGTGATATTCTTATTTCTACTGCAACCTATTTTGAAAACTTTGACTCAAAAGACATTACGCTCGTTGTGGCTAATGCGGCTAACGACTACACCGATACAGATGCTAAAAACGCAGCTCAAAAAGCTCTGAGTGGATACGCCCAGCTTTCAATCCAAGATAAGGGCGACATCTTTAAAACAGCCGAAGAGCAAATCAATCAGATTCTTAGCCTTTTCTGGGGACTACTCGGCTTCGCGATTATTATTGCTGTCTTGGGCATAACAAACACCCTTATGCTTTCCATTAGTGAACGTACAAAAGAAATAGGTATGCTAAGAGCAATTGGCATGACGCGCACCCAGGTACGACGCATGATCCGCTATGAGTCAGTGATAATTGCCTTATTTGGTGCGGTGCTTGGTGTCAGCATGGGAATATTCTTTGGATGGGCTGTTTTGCGCGCGCTCAAGTCAGAAGGTTTTACCGCCTTTGTTTTACCTTACGGCCAGCTTGTCCTTTATTTTGTTCTGGCTGTTCTCGCTGGGATTATCGCTGCAGCATGGCCGGCACGTAAAGCAGCTCGCATGGACATCCTAAAAGCTATCTACCACGACTAAAACTTTACTTGCCCTAGCCTTCCCTCCCTAAAAATGTTATGCTTTCCCTATGTCTATTCAACGG